>NZ_CP027942.1:1850860-2159336 GCF_005484985.1 Agrococcus sp. SGAir0287 | reverse complement strand
GACGATCCGCACCCTCCCGCCCGGACGCACGCCGATCCAGACCCACGTCGTCGGGCCCGAGGCACCGCCCGCCGTCGGCCAGCGGGTGTGGCATCGCGTCGCCGAGGAGGTCGCGAAGGGGCGGCAGGCATTCGTGGTCTGCCCCGCGATCGCGCCCGGCGACGTCGAACGGGGCATGCCCGAGGCGGAGGATGCGGAGGGCGCCGTGCCGGCGGCGCTCGCGGACGTCGAGACGTGGACGCGGCTGCTGCGCACGCATCCCGGGCTGCAGACGACGCGGGTGGAGTCGCTGACGGGCGCGATGTCCGCCGACGAGAAGGACGCCGTCATGCGCGCCGTCGTCGCCGGCGAGGTGGGCGTGCTCGTGGCGACGACCGTCATCGAGGTCGGCGTCGACGTGCCCAACGCGACGACGATGGTGGTCAACGACGCCGATCGCTTCGGCGTGTCGCAGCTGCATCAGCTGCGCGGTCGCGTCGGCCGCGGCGCGCACCCCGGCCTCTGCCTGCTGCGCACGGACGCCGAGGAGGGCACGCTCGCGCGGGAGCGGGTCGATGCGGTCGCCGCGACGCTCGACGGGTTCGCGCTCGCCGAGATCGACCTCGAGCATCGTCGCGAGGGCGACGTGCTGGGCACGACGCAGTCGGGTGGCCGGTCGAGCCTCAGGCTGCTGCGCGTGACGCGCGATCGCGCCGTCATCGAGGCGGCGCGAGACGCTGCGCTCGGCGTGCTCGCCGCCGACCCGCGCCTCGAGCGCCACGCCGCGCTGCGGCTCGCGGTGCATCGCCGCCTCGATCCCGATGCGCGAGCGGCGCTGACGTCGGCGTAGGGCCGGTGCGCGAGCTGCCCCGTCGTGGCGTTCCGAGGTACGCATCTCGCGCGCAGGTACGGCGATCGGCGTACCTCGCGGCGGGATGCGTACCTCGCAAGCCAGGGCGCGGCACGGGCGGCCACGAAACATGACCGTCACGTCACCGTCGGTAGGATCGATCCCATGCCCCGCATCGCCGTCGTGCCCGGCTCCTACGACCCCGTGACCCTCGGTCACCTGGACGTCATCTCGCGCGCCGCGCGCATCTTCGACGAGGTGCACGTGCTCGTCGTGCACAACCCCGACAAGAACGCGTTCCTCCCGGCGCCCGATCGCCAGCTCCTCATCGAGCGCTCGATCGAGGAGGCGCGCATCGAGGGCTCCATCACGGTCGCGACGTGGTCGATGGGCCTGCTCGTCGACTACTGCCAGCAGGTCGGGGCGGAGGTGCTCGTGAAGGGCATCCGCTCGCAGATCGACCTCGCGTACGAGACCCCCATGTCGATCGTGAACCGCGACCTCGCGGGCGTCGACACCGTCTTCCTGCTGCCGAATCCCGAGAACGCGCACGTCTCGTCGAGCCTCGTACGCCAGGTGGCCGAGCTCGGCGGCGACGTGAGCCCCTACGTGCCGCGCGCCGTGGCGACCTTCCTGCAGCGCTCGTGACGCGTCGCCGATGAGCCGGCTCGAGGCGTTCGCGGTCGACGGGATCGGCGAGGTCGCGGCCGGCGACGACCTCGCGCGCCTCGTGGGCGACGCCATCGCGCCGCACGCGCCCGCCGACGGCGACGTCGTCGTCGTCACGAGCAAGATCGTCTCGAAGGCGGAAGGGCGGATGCGCCTGGCCGCCGACCGCGAGCAGGCGATCACCGACGAGACCGTGCGCGTCGTCGCGAGACGCGCGCACGCGCACGGCGTCACGCGCATCGTGCAGGACCGCAACGGCTTCGTCATGGCGGCGGCCGGCGTCGACGCGTCGAACACGCCCGACGGCACGATCCTGCTGCTGCCGCTCGATCCCGACGCGTCGGCGCTCGCGCTCGCCACGGCGCTGCGCGACCGGTTCGGCGTCGCGCTGGGCGTCGTCGTCACCGACACGTTCGGCAGGCCATGGCGCGCCGGGCAGACCGACGTCGCGATCGGCGCGGCGGGCATCCGCGTCATCGAGCCGCTCGCGGGCAGCGTCGACACGCACGGGAGGCCGCTCGTCGTCAGCGCCGCGGCGATCGCCGACGAGATCGCCTCGACCGCGGAGCTCGTCGCGGGCAAGACGAGCGGCCGACCCGTGACGATCGTGCGCGGGCTCGGCCGCCACGTCGCGAGCCTCGACGAGCCGGGCGCTCGCCGGCTCGTGCGGGATGCCGACAGCGACATGTTCCGACTCGGCTCGGCCGAGGCGCACGCGGAGGGGTACGCCGAGGGCTACGCGGCCGGCCTCGCGGCGGCTTCGGGCGACCCCGCGCTCTGCGCCGATCGCGAGCCCGCCGAGGCCGAGCGCGTGCACGGCGACGCCTGACGCGACGCGCTCGCCGTCGCGACCGCCGCGTCCGGCACGACCGCAGGAGCCCACAGGCAGGCATGCCAGACTGACCGGCCAAGGGGGTGCGATGACCGAGCTCGCAGAGGCCATCGAGGGTGCCGTGGGGACCGTGATCGACGGCAAGCCCGACGAGATCCGCACCGTCCTGACGGTGCTGCTCGCCGAGGGGCACATCCTCCTCGAGGACGTGCCGGGGGTCGGCAAGACGCAGCTCGCGCGCGCGTTCGCCGCCGCGATCGGCGGCAGCGTGCACCGCATCCAGTTCACGCCCGACCTGCTGCCGAGCGACATCACGGGCGTGTCGATCTACGACCAGCGCGTCGGCCGCTTCGAGTTCACGCCCGGCCCGGTGTTCTCGAACATCGTCATCGCCGACGAGATCAACCGCGCGAGCCCCAAGACGCAGTCGGCGCTGCTGGAGTGCATGGAGGAGGGCCAGGTCACCGTCGACGGCGTGACGCACGAGCTGCCGCGGCCCTTCATGGTCATCGCGACGCAGAACCCCATCGACATGGACGGCACGTACGCGCTGCCCGAGGCGCAGCGCGACCGGTTCATGGTGCGTCTGCAGCTCGGCTATCCGGATGCGGACGCCGAGCTGCGGATGGTGCAGGCCCGCAAGACGCACACGCCGCTCGCCGACCTGCGCACCGTCGTCTCGAGCGACGAGTTCCAGCGCGAGATCGACGTCGCGCACGCCGTGCGCGCCCACGAGCTCGTCGAGCAGTACGCCGTGCGACTCGTGCGCGCCACGCGCGAGCAGCAGGTGGTGCGCATCGGCGCGAGCCCGCGCGCGACGCTGCAGCTGCTGCGCGCGGCGAAGGCGCGCGCGCATCTCGCGGGTCGCGACTGGCTCTCTCCCGACGACGTGAAGTCGCTCGCGCGGCAGGTGCTGCCGCACCGCATCCTGCTGCACGACCAGGCCGCGTCGATCGACGACGCTCGCGCCGTCGTGGATCGCGTGCTCGACACGACGCCCGCTCCCAGGGCTCGATGATGCGGCTGCGGCCCACGGTGCGCGGCCTCGCGCTCGCGTGCGCCGCCGCGGGCCTCGCGATCGCCGCCTACTGGACGCTGCAGGCCGCCTTCCTCGTGCCTGCGGTGCTCGCCGGCGGGGTCGTCGTCGCGGGCCTCGTGCTGCTGGCGGTCTCGCGGCCGGGGCGCGACGTCGTCTGGTCGCCGCCCGCCGTCGCGGTCGAGGGCGTCGACCTCGACGTGCCCGTGCGCCTGCCCGAGGCCTACGCGGGCGGGTGGTGGCGTCCGCAGACGTCGCTCGATCCCATCACGTTCACGTGGGACCGGCTCGACGCGGCGGCGACGCACCTGCGCGTCTTCTCGCCGCATCGCGGCGTGCATCGCCTCGGGCCCGTGCGCGCCCGACGCCGCGACCCCCTGGGCGCGTGGCTCGCGACGACCAGGCTCGACGACGTCGGCGAGCTCGTGGTCGGGCCCCGCGTCACGCCGCTGCCCGCCTCGGCGGTGCTGGGCCATGGCATCGACGCCGCGACGAGCAGGATCGGGCAGGGCGACCTCGTCGACCAGCTCGTGCGCGACTACCGCCCCGGGGATCCGGTGCGCCGCATCCATTGGCGGCAGACGGCGCGGCACGGGGACCTCATGGTGCGGCAGGAGCAGCCGCCCGCGACGCCGCGCGTCCTCATCGTGCTCGACACGCTCGCCGCCGGGTGGCGCGACGAGGACGAGTTCGACGAGGGCGTGCGCGCCTTCGCGTCCCTGTGCCTCGCGGTCGCGTCGCAGGGGCTCGACGTCGAGGTGCGCGAGACGGGGGCTGCGCAGCTCGGCGAGCAGGCGTTCACGAACCGCACCGCCCTGCTCGACGCGTGCGCACGCCTCGAGCCCGCGCGCATGGCGGTCGAGCGCACCGCGGACGGGCCGACGATCGTCGTGGCTGGGATGGGCAGCCCGCCGCTGCGGCGCATGTTGGAGGAGCTCGCTCCCGGCTCGACCGTCTGGTCGGTGACCGACGACGAGCGCACCGTGGGCCGCACCGTCCGCCACGTGCGATGGAACGCGGGACACCCGTACGACGCGAGGCGGCCGGCATGACGCGCGCCCCGGAGATGGTCGCGCCCGTCGAGGCGCCCGCGGCGCCCGACGAACGGGTCGAGCGCCACGGCGACGGAGCGTCGATCGGCATGCGCGCCGTGCTCGTCGCCGGCGGCCTCCTCCTCTCCCTCGTGCCGTGGCTCGGCCTGCTGGAGGGCGGGTGGCAGACCGTCGTCGCGGCCTTCGTCGTCACGCTCGTCGGCGTCACGAGCATCGCGCGAGCGCTCGGAGCGCGCGCGCTCGCGATGCTGCCCGCGCTCGTCGTCGCCGTGCCGTGGCTCACGCTCGCCACGGCTCCGCAGGAGGCCCTCCTCGGCCTCGTGCCCACGCGCGCATCCCTCGTCGCGTCGTGGGCGTCGCTCGAGTCCGGCATCACGCAGCTGCTGTGGACGCCCGGCATCCCCGTACCGATGACGCCCGACGTCGTAGGCGTGCTGCTGGTCGCCGTGCTGCTGCTGTGGCTGCTCGTCGATGCGCTGCTCGCGCTCGGCGTGCCCGCGCTCGCCGCCGCGCCGCTGCTGCTGCCGACGCTCATGACCATGGCCTACCGCGTGGAGGTCGACCCGATGGAGGTCGTGCCCGTCGTCGCGGCCATGGCCGGCTTCCTCGTGCTCGGGCGGCGCGAGCGATCGCGCGCCAGGGCGCTCGCGGCGGGCGTGCTCGTCATCGTCGCGGCCGTCGTCGCCCCCGCCGTGGCGCCATCGCCGCGCGAGGTCGACATCGACTGGCCCGCATGGATGGAGGGGCCAGCCGTCGCGCAGGGCGGCTCCGGTCCGCCGATGCTCTCGACGGGCATCGACCTCGCCGCCGACCTCCAGCGCGCCTCCCCGGTGCGCATCTTCGACTACGCGCCGAGCGACGGGCTGCCGATGCTGACGCGGCTCACGTCGCTATCGGGCATCGGTCCCGACGGCTTCGTCGAGGAGCGCGGCGAGCTGACGACGTCGTTCGACGACCTGGGCGCCCGCACGCCCGGCACGCCCATCACGACGCAGTTCACCCTCGGTCGCGCCTTCATCGGCAACGTGCCGATCCCCGTGCTGGCGACCTCGACGAGCGACTTCTCGGGCACGTGGCGATGGGATCCTGCATCGCAGTCGATCGGCTTCACGGATCCCGACCGCATCGTCTCGCTGAACGACCAGACGTACGCCGTCGAGAGCGTGCGCCCGACGCCGATCCCGGAGGGCGAGTCGCCGACGGCCGACGGCGCCCAGGAGGCGCGGGAGGTGCCGCCCGGGGCCGCGTTCTTCGACGACCTCGCGCTCGACATCGTCGACATGAGTGCACCACCGCTCGAGCGCGCGCAGCAGATCGAGGCGTACATGACGGACGACTCGTGGACGTACTCCGAGCGCGTGCCGCTCGAGGGCTTCGGCACCGCGGAGGGCGGCCAGTGGGGCGCGCTCATGGCGTTCATGGATGCGCGCTCCGGCTACTGCGTGCACTACGCGTCGGCGACGGCGATCCTCGCGCGTGCCGCAGGCATCCCGGCGCGCGTCTCGATCGGCTTCCTCCCGGGCACGGATCCGAACGCCGACGGCACGTACACCGTCACGACGAACGACATGCACGCGTGGGCGGAGCTGTGGTTCGACGGCTACGGCTGGGTGCCCTTCGACACGACGCCGGGCATCGCGGGCGGCGGCACGGTCGCGTCGGCGGAGGACGACGACGAGGCGGGCGCGACGGAGCAGCCGACGCTGCCGTCGCCCACCGCTGCCGCGCCGTCGCCGTCGGCCTCGGCGTCGCCGTCGCCGAGCGCGGCCCCGACTCCGTCGTCGTCGGCCGACGCGGGAGCGGCGCCCACGGCGACCGGTCCGCCCGGTGCGGGCGCACCCATCCGATGGGACCTCGTGGCCCGTCCGATCCTCGTGCTCCTCGCGCTGCTGCTCGTCGTCGCGACGCCGGCGACGGTGCGCGAGGTGCTGCGTCGCCGCCGGATCGCCGAGGGCGCGGGCGGCGCGCTCTGGGAGGTGCAGGCGACCCTCGCCGACGCCGGCGAGCGCGTGCCGACCTCGCGGACACCCGGCGAGATCGCAGCGGCCGTCGCGGCGTTGCCGCTGCGCGAGCGGGAGCGGCGTGCGCTCGACCGCCTGCGCGACGCGGCCGAGCGCGAGCGCTTCGCCGGCGAGCCGTCGACCGGTCACGCGAAGGATGCGCGCGCGGTGATCGCGGGCATCCGCCGAACGATCCCGCGTCGTGAGCGGTTGCTGCGCGCACTCGCACCGCCGAGCCTCGTGCGCGTCTGGCGCCGCGACCGCGCGGACGACGACGAGCACGTCTCGGCCTGACGCGTCTCCGGAACCTCTCCGTGAGGTGCGAGCGGAGCGAGCCTCGAAGGGAGCCCGTAGGGGACCGCGAGCGGTGCCCCCGCGACCGCTCCGCCGCATGACCGCGCTGCTACAGAGCCGCTCCGTGAGGTGCGAGCGGAGCGAGCCTCGAAGGGAGCCCGTAGGGGACCGCGAGCGGTGCCCCCGCGACCGCTCCGCCGCATGACCGCGCTGCTACAGAGCCGCTCCGTGAGGTGCGAGCGGAGCGAGCCTCGAAGGGAGCCCGTAGGGGACCGCGAGCGGTGCCCCCGCGACCGCTCCGCCGCATGACCGCTCTGCTACAGAGCCGCTCCGTGAGGTGCGAGCGGAGCGAGCCTCGAAGGGAGCCCGTAGGGGACCGCGAGCGGTGCCCCCGCGACCGCTCCGCCGCATGACCGCTCTGCCACAGAGCCGCTCCGTGAGGTGCGAGCGGAGCGAGCCTCGAAGGGAGCCCGCAGGGGACCGCGAGCGGTGCCCCCGCGACCGCTCCGCCGCATGGCCGCGCTGCCACGGAACCGCTCCGTGAGGTGCGAGCGGAGCGAGCCTCGAAGGGAGCCCGCAGCGGATCGTGAGCGGTGCCCCCGCGACCGCTCCGCCGCATGACCGCTCTGCCACAGAGCCGCTCCGTGAGGTGCGAGCGGAGCGAGCCTCGAAGGGAGCCCGCAGGGGACCGCGAGCGGTGCCCCCGCGACCGCTCCGCCGCATGGCCGCGCTGCCACGGAACCGCTCCGTGAGGTGCGAGCGGAGCGAGCCTCGAAGGGAGCCCGCAGCGGATCGTGAGCGGTGCCCCCGCGACCGCTCCGCCGCATGACCGCTCTGCCCCAGAACCGCTCCGTGAGGTGCGAGCGGAGCGAGCCTCGAAGGGAGCCCGCAGGGGACCGCGAGCGGTGCCCCCGCGACCGCTCCGCCGCATGGCCGCGCTGCCACGGAACCGCTCCGTGAGGTGCGAGCGGAGCGAGCCTCGAAGGGAGCCCGTAGGGGACCGCGAGCGGTGCCCCCGCGACCGCTCCGCCGCATGACCGCTCTGCCACAGAGCCGCTCCGTGAGGTGCGAGCGGAGCGAGCCTCGAAGGGAGCCCGCAGGGGACCGCGAGCGGTGCCCCCGCGACCGCTCCGCCGCATGGCCGCGCTGCCACGGAACCGCTCCGTGAGGTGCGAGCGGAGCGAGCCTCGAAGGGAGCCCGCAGCGGATCGTGAGCGGTGCCCCCGCGACCGCTCCGCCGCATGACCGCTCTGCCCCAGAACCGCTCCGTGAGGTGCGAGCGGAGCGAGCCTCGAAGGGAGCCCGCAGGGGACCGCGAGCGGTGCCCCCGCGACCGCTCCGCCGCATGGCCGCGCTGCCACGGAACCGCTCCGTGAGGTGCGAGCGGAGCGAGCCTCGAAGGGAGCCCACAGCGGATCCACGCCTAGACGTCCGCCGGCCCTCGACGCCTCGACGCCCTCGAGATCGCGGTCCAGTCCCCTCGGATCAGCGCCTCCCGCTTCGCTCGCCCCCAGCCGTGCAGCCGACGCTCCATCGCCCACGCCTCGTCGACGCGCTCGTACTCCGCGGCCCACACGAGCTCGACGGGCAGGCGGCTCGACGTGTACACCGCGCCCTTGCCGGAGGCGTGCTGCTGCATCCGCGCGTCGAGGTTGCGCGTGCTGCCGACGTAGAGAGAGCCATCGGCGCATCGGAGCATGTAGACGTGGGGCATGCAGATCATCGTGCGCTCGGGCGGTCACCGATGCCGCGAGTCGCCGGGCAGTCGTGGACGGGGTCGAGTTGTGCGGGAGCGGTGCTCCTTTCGAGGCTCGCTTCGCTCGCACCTCAAGGAGCGGTTGGGTGGGCGCGGTCGGAGTGGGAGCGGGAACGGTTGGGAGGGGTCGGGTCGTGCGGGAGCGGTGCTCCTTTCGAGGCTCGCTTCGCTCGCACCTCGAGGAGCGGTTGGGTGGGCTCGGCCGTAGCGGGAGCGGTTGGGTGGGCGCGGTCGGACCGGGAGCGGGAGCGGTTCGGGTGGGCGCGGGCGCAGCGGGAGCGGGAGCGGTTCAGAAGGCGCTGTCGGGTGGGACGGTGGCTAGGGGAGCGCGACCGTCACGGCGAGGCGACCCGTCAGCGGGTCGGGGCCGACGTGCGCGCGGACGTCGTAGACCTCGGCGATGCGCTCCGCCGTCAGCACGTCGGCGACCGGTCCGGCAGCCGCGAGCCGCCCGTCGGCCAGCAGCGCGACGTGATCCGCCCAGCCGGCGAGCGTCAGGTCGTGCAGGGCCGCGACGACCGTGACGCCGTCGTCGGCGAGCGCGCGCAGCAGCGCGATCGTCTCGAGCGACGCGCGCACGTCGAGGTGGTTCGTCGGCTCGTCGAGCACGAGGATGCGCGGCTCCTGCGAGAGCGCCGCGGCGAGCCTGACGCGCTGGCGCTCGCCGCCCGAGAGCGACGCGAACGAGCGATCGGCCCACGCGGCAGCCCCGGCGCGGGCGAGCGCATCCATCGCGATCGTGCGATCCTCGCGGCTCGTCGACCCCAGCAGTCCCTGATGCGGCATGCGACCGAGCAGCGCCACCTCGAGGCACGTGAGCGCGAGCTCGCTCGCCGCCTCCTGCTCGACGACCGCGATGCGGCGTGCGCGCTCGCGACGACCGAGCGCGTGCAGGTCGTCTTCGCCGAGCCGCACCGTGCCCGCGCTCGGCGACTCGACGCCCGACAGCTGCCGCAGCAGGGTGGACTTGCCCGAGCCGTTCGGCCCGACGAGCGCCGTGAGCCCCGTCGACGGCACCGCGAGGTCGATGCCGTGCAGGATGCGGGTGCCATCGACCTCGACGACGAGCCCCGACGCGACGAGGCTCGCAGTGCTCGACCCGCTCACGCCGACCTCCGCTGCCGCAGCAGGATGAGCGCGAACGCAGGCGCGCCGACGAGCGCCGTGACGATGCCGACCGGCAGCTCCCGCGGCTCGAACGCCGTGCGCGCGATCGTGTCGGCGGCGAGCAGCACGATGCCGCCCGCGAGCGCCGACAGCGGCAGCAGCGATCGATGCCCCGGCCCCGTGAGCAGTCGCACGGCGTGCGGCACGATGAGGCCGACGAAGCCGATGGATCCCGACACCGACACGAGGATGCCGGTGAGCAGCGCCGTCGCGCCGAGGAGCAGGATGCGCGTGCGACCAGGATCGATGCCGAGGGATGCCGCGTGCCGGTCGCCGAAGGCGAAGGCGTCGAGGCGGCGCGCGACGAGCGCGATCGGCACGACGATCACGACGACGCCCGCCCAGGTGAGCCCGACGGCGGGCCAGCGCGCCGCGGCGAGCGTGCCCATGAGCCAGCCGAGGATCTCGCGGTACGAGTCGCCCGTGACGGTCCAGAAGATCACGAGGCTCGTGACGGCGCCGAGCATCGACGAGACGGCGAGCCCCGCGAGCACCGTGCGCGTCGGCGTCACCTGGCCGATGGCGGTCGCGAGCCCGATCGTCATCGCCAGCGCGAGCGCGGCGCCGGCGAACGCGGCGACCGGCAGCGGCACCGCGACGCCGAGCAGGAGCGCGCACACGGCGCCGAGCGACGCACCCGACGACAGCCCGAGGAGGTAGGGATCGGCGAGCGGATTCCGCGTCACCGACTGCATGACCGCGCCGCACACCGCGAGGCCTGCGCCGCACGCGATCGCGACGAGCACGCGCGGCACGCGACGCTGCCACACGATGCCGTCGTCGATGCGCGACAGCACCGGCTCGCCGAGGCCCAGGTGCGCGCCGATCGTCGCCCACACGTCGCCGAACGACAGGTCGGCCGCACCGAGCACGACCGCGAGCGTCGCGAGCAGCGGCGTCGCGACGGCGAGCACGATCGCGGCGACCGCGACGCGCCCGCGTCTCGCCGTCATCCGCATCCGTGCGCGACCGTTCCGCGCGTCAGAGCGCGATCTCGGAGACCTGCAGCGCCACGGATGCCGCCGCCTCGGCCGTGCGCACGCCCGCCTCCGACGCCGCGAACGGCACGATGACGTAGCGATGCTGCTGCACGGCGGTGAGCTGCGAGAGCGTGGGGTCGGACTCGAGGTAGTCGATCTTGTGGTCGGCGGTGTTCCAGGCGCTGTCGACGATGACGATGACGTCGGGGTCGGCGGCGAGCACAGACTCCCAGCCGTACGGCGACCATCCGCCCTCGAGGTCGCTCGCGACGTTCGTGAGCCCCGCGGTCTCGAGGATGAGCTCCGGCGCGCCCTGCCCGGCGCCGACGTACGGCGTCTCGGTGCCCGACGACCACCACAGCGCGCTCAGGCCGCGGTCGTCGGCGGTGATGCCGTCGAGCATCTCCTGCTGGTCGGCGACGACGCCCGAGGCGTCGACGTCGAAGATGTCGGCGAGCTGCTCGACCTCGGCTGCGATGTCGTCGAAGGTCACCTCGGTGGGTGCGTCGGCGCTCATGCACGCCGTCGGCCACACGTAGGTGCCGACGCCGAGGTCGGCGAGCTCGTCGCGCGTGCCGACGGCGTCGGCGGCGAACGCCGACTCCCAGCCGGAGAAGATCAGGTCGGGCTCGAGCTCGAGCACCGACTCGGCGCCCGGCATCCGCTCGTCGATGACGGGCAGCGGCTCGTCGACCGTCAGCGAGTCGGGCAGCGGGCCGTCCTGGAACGCGGTGCCGACGATGCGGTCGCCGAGACCGAGCGCGATGAGCGCCTCGGTCGTCGTCGACTTGATCGTCACGACGCGCTCGGGCGGCGTCTCGAACGTCGCGTCGAACCCGCAGTTCGACACGGTGACGCCCTCGGCGGATGCGGATGCCGACGGCGCGGGGGAGGAGGACGACGCGGGCGACTGGCTCGACGCGCAGCCGGCGAGGGCGAGCGCGGCGACGAGGGCGACGGCGGGGAGGGAGCGACGCATGGAGAGGACCTTCCGGGCATGCTGGCGCGAACGTGGATGAAGGGTTCGCGCGCGGAGATGGTGCCCGGCGCAGGGTCGATCCTATCCCGCACGTGCAGTGCCGAGCGTCGTGCTGGGCGGCGTCGGCGCGCAGCGACGGCCGGGGGCTAGCCGTCCTCGAGCAGCCGTCGCTGCTCGCCCAGCACCGTCGCGACGTCGTCCTCCAGATCGGTGGCGAGACGCCCGCTCGACGGGCGCGCCTGCACCACGGCGAACCGGTCGTCGACGACGATCCAGTAGGTGCGCCCATCGTGGAAGTCGGGATCGCTCGACAGCGAGGCCTCGATCCCCGTCCACCCCTGCTCCGACAGCGGCGTCCAGGTGCCCGTCGGCGGGGCGCACGCTGCGACGAACGCGTCGAGCGACGCGATGGCCTGGGCGCCCCCCGAGTCGAACGCGGCTACGGCGATCGTGCCGTGGCTCGACGTCGCGGGCTCGGCGACCTCGAGCGTGATCGAGCCCGCGCGCGCTGGCTCGATGGCGTCGTAGAAGGCGGCCATCTCGAGGTCGCAGACGGCGTCGCGATCGGGATCGCCGGGCATCTCGACGATCGCTTGGAACAGCGAGACCCGCCAGGCCGCACCGTCGACGTCGCAGAGCATCGCCGGGGTGACGAGGAGGTCGGGCACCTCGACGTCGATCTGCGACGTCGCGCATGCGGTCGGAGACGGCGCCGCGCTCGGCTCGGGGGTCGGCGCGGGCGCCGGGGTCGCGCATCCCGCGAGCAGCATGGCCACGGTCGCGGCCGCGAGGACGATCGGCGTCGTACGCATGGTCGGAGGCTAGCTGCGGCGACTGCACGACAGCCGGGAGCGGACGACCGCGGATCCCGCGGCGCGGGGCACGATCGGGTCACGATCCTGATCGTGACTCTGGCGAAACGTCGCCGAAACGCGCGACCCTCAGAGTCAACGCAAGGGAGCGGAGGGTCACGTGACCACGGTCAGAGCAGCCATCACCCAGACGACGTGGACGGGCGACAAGGAGTCCATGCTGGATCGCCACGAGGCGTTCCAACGCGAGGCCGCCGAGCAGGGGGCGCAGGTCATCTGCTTCCAGGAGCTGTTCTACGGGCCCTACTTCGGCATCACGCAGGACAAGGCGTACTACCGCTACGCCGAGCCCGTCGACGGCCCCATCGTGCAGCGCTTCGCCGCGCTCGCGAAGGAGCTCGGCATGGTCTCCATCCTGCCGATCTACGAGGAGGAGCAGACGGGCGTGTACTACAACACGACCGTCGTCGTGGATGCGGACGGCACGGTGCTCGGCACCTACCGCAAGCACCACCTGCCGCATCTCGACCGCTTCTGGGAGAAGTTCTACTTCCGCCCCGGCAACCAGGGCTACCCGGTGTTCGACACCGCGGTCGGCAAGGTCGGCACCTACATCTGCTACGACCGCCACTTCCCGGAGGGGTGGCGCGAGCTCGGCCTGAACGGCGCCCACATGGTGTTCAATCCCAACGCGACGAAGCCGGGGCTCTCGAACCGCCTGTGGGAGGTCGAGGGGCCGGCCGCCGCCGTCGCGAACGGCTACTTCGTGCTGCAGCCCAATCGCGTCGGCCGCGAGGACAACGAGTACGGCGACCTCGCCGTCGACTTCTACGGCACGAGCCAGGTCATCGACCCGCGCGGGAACTTCGTCGGCGAGCGCGGCTCGAGCGAGCACGAGGAGCTGCTCGTGCGCGACCTCGACATGGACATGGTCCAGGAGATGCGGGACGACTGGCAGTTCTACCGCGACCGCCGACCCGACTCGTACACGCGGATCGCGCAGCCGTAGGGGGACGGGCATGACCACCACGCTCATCACCGGCGGCACCGTCGTCTCCTCCACGGGTCGCGCCGCCGCCGACGTGCTCATCGACGGCGAGATCATCCGCGCCGTGCTCGAGCCCGGCTCCGTGCTGCTCGGGCACGACCTCGCCGCATCCGTCGACCGCGTGATCGACGCGACGGGGCGCTACGTCATCCCCGGCGGCATCGACGCGCACACCCACATGCAGCTGCCGTTCGGCGGCACGTTCGCCTCCGACACCTTCGAGACCGGCACGCGCGCCGCCGCATGGGGCGGCACGACGACGATCGTCGACTTCGCCGTGCAGCGCACCGGCGAGCGCGTGCAGGACGGCCTCGCCGCGTGGCACGAGCTCGCGGCGGGCGAGTGCGCCGTCGACTACGGCTTCCACCAGATCGTCGGCGGCGTCGACGACGACTCGCTCGCCGCCATGCGCGGGCTCGTCGACGAGGGCATCTCGAGCTTCAAGCTCTTCATGGCCTACCCGGGCGTCTTCTACTCCGACGACGCGCAGATCCTCAAGGCCATGCAGGTCGCGGCCGACACCGGGCTCATGACGATGATGCACGCCGAGAACGGCCCCGCGATCGACGTCATCGCCGAGCAGCTCGTCGCCGAGGGCAAGACGGCGCCGTACTTCCACGGCATCGCCCGCGCATGGCAGATGGAGGAGGAGGCGACGCATCGCGCGATCATGCTCGCCAACTACACCGGCGCGCCGCTCTACGTCGTGCACGTGAGCGCGAAGCAGGCGGTGCAGCAGCTCGCGATGGCGCGCGACGCCGGCCAGCAGGTCTTCGGCGAGACGTGCCCGCAGTACCTGTACCTCTCGCTCGAGGAGCAGCTGGGCGCGACGAGCGGCGAGTGGGGCGAGTTCGAGGGTGCGAAGTGGGTGTGCTCGACGCCGCTGCGCAGCCGCGAGGAGGGTCACCAGGACCACATGTGGCAGGCGCTGCGCACGAACGACATCCAGATGGTCTCCACCGACCACTGCCCGTTCTGCATGAAGGACCAGAAGACGCTCGGGCTCACCGACTTCCGTGCCATCCCCAATGGCATCGGGTCGATCGAGCACCGGATGGACCTCATGTACCAGGGCGTCGTGACGGGCAGGATCACGCTCGAGCGCTGGGTGGAGCTCACGTCGACGACGCCGGCGCGCATGTTCGGCATGCACGGCCGCAAGGGCGTCATCCAGCCGGGCGCCGACGCCGACGTCGTCATCTACGACCCGAACGGCCACACGTCGATCGGCGTCGAGAAGACGCACCACATGGCCATGGACCACTCGGCCTGGGAGGGGTACGAGATCGACGGACACGTCGACACCGTGCTCTCCCGCGGCAAGGTCATCGTCGACGAGGGCGCGTACCTCGGATCCAAGGGCGACGGGCGCTTCGTCAAGCGCGGCCTGTCGCAGTATCTGGCGTAGGGGGCGGGCATGGACTTCGGAGCCGTCTTCCAGACCAACCCGCCGTCGGCGCGCGTCGTGCAGCTCTCGCAGCTCGCCGAGGCGCACGGGTTCACCCACGTGTGGACGTTCGACAGCCACCTGCTGTGGCAGGAGCCGTACGTGCTGCACTCCGCGATCCTCGGCGCGACGCGCAAGGTCACGGTCGGGCCGTTCGTCACGAATCCCGCGACCCGCGACTGGACCGTGACGGCCAGCGTCTTCGCGACCCTCAACGAGATGTACGGCAACCGCACGGTGTGCGGCATCGGCCGCGGCGACTCGGCGGTGCGGGTCACGAACGGCGCGCCCACGACCCTCGCGACGCTGCGCGAGGCCGTGCACGTCATCCGCGAGCTCGGCTCGTCGCGCAGCGTCGAGCACAATGGCGCGACGCTGCGGTTCCCGTGGTCGAAGGGGTCGCAGCTCGAGGTGTGGGTCGCGGCGTACGGGCCGAAGGCGCTGCAGCTCGCCGGCGAGGTCGCCGACGGGTTCATCCTGCAGCTCGCCGACGTCGACATCGCGCGCTGGATGATCCAGGCGGTGCGGGATGCGGCCGCCAACGTTGGGCGGGACCCGGACGACATGACGATCTGCGTGGCAGCCCCCGCGTTCGTCGGCGACGACGTCGCCGACCAGCGCGACCAGTCGCGGTGGTTCGGCGGCATGGTCGGCAACCACGTCGCCGACATCGTGGCCCGCTACGGCGACTCGGGCGCGGTGCCGCAGGCGCTCACCGACTACATCGCGGGGCGCACGGGCTACGACTACAACAGCCACGGCCGGGCCGAGAACGACCACGTCGACTTCGTGCCCGACGAGATCGTCGACCGCTTCTGCATCCTCGGCACCGTCGACGACCACATCGCGAAGCTGCGCGCGCTCGCCGACCTCGGCGTCGACCAGTTCGCCGCCTACGTCATGCACGACGACAAGGAGGAGACGCTGCGGCTGTACGGCGAGCGCATCATCCCCGCGCTCTCCGAGCACGTGGTGGCCAAGTCGTGACTCGCGCGCGCCCGCTCGTCCGGTCCGTCCTGCTCGGGCTCGTCGGCGTGCTGGCGCTCGCGGCGCTGTGGGAGGCGTACAAGGCGCTCGGCCCGGCCGAAGGGTGGCGCATCGGCGACGTGTCGGTGCTGCCGCGCACGACCGACCTCGCGATGCCGCACGTGTGGGACATGGCGGCTCGCGCGTTCGCGCCGGTGCGCGGCGGCTCCGACGAGCTCGTCGTGCAGGCGGTGCTCGCCGCGTGCCTCACGACGGCGGCGACGGCGCTCGCCGGGCTGCTCGTCGGCGCGGTCGTGGGCGTCGGCCTCGCGCTCGTCATGCAGGCGCTGCCGATCGCGCAGGCGGCGATGCTGCCGTGGCTCATCCTCAGCCAGACCGTGCCCCTCATCGCCCTCGCGCCGATCGTCGTGTCGTGGGGCGGACGCATCGACGGGTGGGAGCGGTGGATGAGCGTCGCCGTCATCGCCTCGTACCTCGCCTTCTTCCCCGTCGCGGTCGGCACGCTGCGCGGCCTGCAGTCGCCCACGGCGGCGCAGGTCGACCTCCTGCGGTCCCAGGGCGCGTCCTGGTGGTCGACGATCCGCTACCTGCGGATGCCCTCGGCCGTGCCGTACGCGCTGAGCGCGCTGCGCCTCGGCGCGGCCGCTGCGATCGTCGGTGCCGTCGTGGCGGAGGTCTCGACGGGGTCGCGCGGCGGCATCGGTCGGCTCATCGTCGAGTACGCGCAGGCGGGCTCGTCCGACCCGGCGCGCGGGTGGTCGCCGATCTTCGGGGCCGTGCTCATGGGCCTCGCCGTGGCGGGGCTCGTCTCGCTCGCGGGGCTCGCGCTCGCCCGCTACCGACGACTGGAGGCGGCATGACCGCGGTGGAGGTGCGCGGCGCGACCAAGGTGTTCGCGACGCGGCGGGGCGAGGTGCGCGCGCTCGACACCGTCGACCTCACGGTCGCGGACGGCGAGTTCGTCTCGCTCATCGGCCCGTCGGGCTGCGGCAAGTCGACGCTGCTGCGGCTCGTCGCCGACCTCGACGAGCCGACGGCGGGGGAGGTGTCGGTCTTCGGGCGCAGCGCCCGGGCGGCGCGGCTCGACCACGCGTACGGCATCGCCTTCCAGCAGGCGGGCCTCCTGCCGTGGCGCACCGTGCGGCAGAACGTCGAGCTGCCGCTGCAGCTGCACGGCGTCGCGGCCGCCGCGCGACGCGCGCGGTCGACGGAGCTGCTCGAGCTCGTCGGCCTCGGCGAGTTCGCCGACCGGCATCCCGACCAGCTCTCCGGCGGCATGCAGCAGCGCGTCGCGATCGCCCGCTCCCTCGCCGAGCATCCTCGCCTGCTGCTCATGGACGAGCCCTTCGGCGCCCTCGACGAGATGACGCGCGAGCGGCTGCAGGGCGAGCTGCGGCGCATCGTGGCCGAGACCGAGGCGGCCGTCGTGTTCGTGACCCACTCCATCCCCGAGGCGGTGTACCTCTCCGACCGCGTCGTCGTCATGTCGCCCAGGCCCGGGCGCATCACGGACGTCATCGCCATCGAGCGCCGGCGGATGGATGCGGCGGAGGACATCCGCGAGGCCGACGCGTTCTTCGCGTCGGTGACGGCCGTGCGCGAGGCGCTGCACGGCCCCGAGGCCGCCCCGGACGGGACGGCTGCGCGCGGGGTGGAGACGCGATGAGCGCCGCGGCACGGGTGCTGGCGCCGATCGCGCTGGGGGTCGTGCTGCTCGTCGTCTGGGAGGCGGCGGTCGCCCTGCTCGACATCCCGCCGTACCTGCTGCCGGCGCCGTCGGCGATCGGCGCGCAGGTCGCGATCATCCTGCCCGGCCTCGTGCAGGCGGGCCTCGCGACCGGCACGAACGCGCTCGTGGGCCTCGTGGGCGGAGCGATCCTCGCGATCGCGATGGCGGCGCTCGCCTCGCGCATCCGCTGGCTGCAGTCGATCGTCGAGCCGCTCGTCGCCGCGATCGCCGTCGTGCCGATCGTCGCGCTCGCGCCCGTGCTCGGCACGATGTTCGGCGCCGCGAGCGAGACGCCCAGGCAGGTCGTCGTCGCGATCGCCGCCTTCGTGCCGATCTTCGTGAACACGCTCCGCGGCCTGCGGCGCTCGGATCCCGTGCACCGCGACCTGCTGCGGGCGAACGGCGCGTCGGGGTGGCAGGTCACGTGGCACCTCACGCTGCCGGGCGCCCTGCCGTACGTCTTCACCGGCCTCAACGTCGCGTCGTCGCTCGCCGTCATCTCGGCGGTCGTCGCCGAGTACTTCGGCGGCCTCCAGAACGGCCTCGGCTCGCGCATCGCCTCCGCCGCCGCCCAATCCGGCTACGCCCGCGCGTGGAGCTACGTGCTCGCCGCGGTCGTGCTGGGCCTGATCTTCTACTGCGCCACCCTCCTGCTCGAGCGTTCCCGCGCTCGAGCGACCAGCACCGTGAGATAGGGGAGACCCATGCACCGCACATCCACCAGGGCGTTCGCCGTCCTCGCCGCCGCGAGCGCCGCCGCGCTCGTGCTCGGCGCCTGCTCGAGCGGCGGCGACGACGCACCCGAGGAGGGCGCCGACGGGCTCACGCCCGTCACCCTCCAGCTCCAGTGGTTCGCCCAGGGGCAGTTCGCCGGCTACTACGCCGCGATCGACCAGGGCTTCTACGAGGACCACGGCCTCGACGTGACGATCCAGGAGGGCGGTGCCGACATCGTGCCGCAGACCGTGCTCGCCGACGGCCAGGCGGACTTCGCGATCGCCTGGGTGCCGAAGGCGCTCGCCTCGATCGAGGCCGGTGCCGGCATCACGAACGTCGGTCAGATCTTCCAGCGCTCCGGCACCCTCCAGGTGTCGTTCGCCGATGCGGGCATCGAGGATCCCGCGGACCTCGCCGGCCGGAACGTCGGCTCGTGGGGCTTCGGCAACGAGTTCGAGCTCTTCGCGGGCATGGGCGAGGCGGGCCTCGATCCCATGACCGACGCGACGCTCGTGCAGCAGGCGTTCGACATGTCGGGCCTGCTCTCCGGCGACATCGACGCGGCGCAGGCGATGTCGTACAACGAGTACGCGCAGCTGCTCGAGACGGTGGACCCCGACACGGGCGAGCTCTACACGGCCGACGACTTCACGGTCATCGACTGGAACGAGGTCGGCGTCGCCATGCTGCAGGACGCGATCTGGGCGAACACGGAGGCGCTGCAGGACGAGGCGTTCCAGGAGACGACCGTCGCCTTCCTCGAGGCGTCGCTCGAGGGCTGGATCTACGCGCGCGACAACCCCGAGGAGGCGGCGCAGATCGTCGTCGACGCCGGCAGCCAGCTCGGCGCGAGCCACCAGCTGTGGATGGTGAACGAGGTCAACGCGCTCATCTGGCCGTCGCCCGGCGGCATCGGCATGCTCGACCAGGACGCGTGGGACCAGACGGTCGAGATCTCGCTGTCGACGCCGAACCAGGACGGCTCGACCGTCATCACGACCGACCCGCCGGACACGGCGTACGACACGACGTACGTCGAGCAGGCGATCGCGAACCTCGAGGACGAAGGGGTCGACGTGACCGGCGCCGACTACGAGCCCATCGAGGTCACCCTGAACGAGGGCGGCCAGTAGGCCGCATGTCCTAGCGTGGGAGGGGCGGGCGATGCCCCGCCCCTCCCGCATGGCCCTTCGAAGGAGCATCCATGACCGACACGGTGCTGAACGACGCGATGCCCTCGGGCCACGAGGCGGATCCGAGCGCGGGGGACCGTGCCCGCGCGCTCGATGCGCACGTCTTCCACTCCTGGTCCGTGCAGGGCCAGACGAACCCGTTCGCGATCGCCGGCGGCCTCGGCACCCGCGTGTGGGACCACGAGGGGCGCGAGTACCTCGACTTCTCGAGCCAGCTCGTGAACACGAACATCGGCCACCAGCATCCGAAGGTCGTCGCCGCCATCCGCGCGCAGGCCGAGGTGCTCACGACCGTCGCGCCGGCGACGACGAACCTCGTGCGGGGCGAGGCGGCCGCGGCGATCCTGTCGCACGCACCCGGCTTTCAGAGCGTGTTCTTCACGAACGGCGGGGCGGACGCGATCGAGAACGCCATCCGCATGGCGCGCCTGCACACCGGCCGCGACAAGGTCGTCTCGCTCTACCGCTCGTACCACGGCAACACCGGTGCGGCCGTGGTCGCGACCGGCGACTGGCGGCGCGTGCCCAACGAGTTCGCGCGCGGGCACGTGCACGCGTTCGGACCCTTCCTGTACCGCTCCGAGTTCTGGTCCGAGACGCTCGAGCAGGAGTGCAAGCGCGCGCTGCACCACATGCGCCGCGTCATCGAGGCGGAGGGGCCCGAGTCCGTCGCCGCGATCCTCGTCGAGGCCATCCCCGGCACCGCGGGCGTCATCGTGCCGCCGCCGGGGTACCTCGCGGGTCTGCGCGAGCTCGCCGATCGCTTCGGCGCGATGCTCATCATGGACGAGGTCATGGCGGGCTTCGGCCGCACCGGCCAGTGGTTCGCGCACGACGCCCACGACGTGCGTCCCGACCTCATCGCCTTCGCGAAGGGCGTGAACTCGGGCTACGTGCCCGTCGGCGGCGTCGTCGTGAGCCCCGAGATCCACGACACCTTCACGCGCCGCGTCTTCCCGGGCGGCCTCACGTACTCCGGCCACCCGCTCGCGGCGGCCTCGATCGTCGCGACGCTCGACGCCATGGAGTCGGAGGGCATCGTCGACCACGCGCACCGCATCGGCGAGGACGTGCTCGGGCCGGGGCTCGCAGCGCTCGCCGAGCGGCACCGCATGATCGGGGAGGTGCGCGGCGTCGGCGTCTTCTGGGCGCTCGACCTCGTCGCCGACCCCGAGACGCGCGAGCCGGTCGGCGCCGACGTCATCGGCGCGCTCAAGGGCGCGCTGCTGCGGCGCGGGCTGCTGCCGTTCGCGGCGGACAACCGCATCCACGTCGTGCCGCCGTGCGTCGTGACCGAGGACGAGGCGCGCCAGGCGCTCGCGATCTACGACGAGGCGCTCGCCGAGGTCGCCGCGTGAGCGTGCACCTCATCGGCGGTGGATGGGCCGAGGACGAGTCGGCCTGGACGGGACGCTTCGTCGAGGAGGCGCGGGAGCGCGCGGGCGGCACGCCCACGATCGTCGTCGTGCTGTGGGCCGAGACGGTCGCCGAGGGCGAGGGCTGGCACGACGAGTATCGCGCCGACCTCGCGAAGCACGGCTGCGAGCTCCGCTTCGTGCAGCTCGCCGCCGACCGCGTGCTCGCCGCCGACGACCTCCTGGGCGGCGACGCCATCTTCGTCGGCGGCGGCCTCACGCCGGGCTACCACGCCGCGGTCATGCCGGCCGCGCAGGCCATCCGCGAGCTCGTCGCCGACGGCACGCCCTACGCGGGCTTCTCGGCGGGCGCGATGATCGCGGGCGACGTCGCGCTGCTGGGCGGCTGGCGCATCGGCGGCGTCGAGGTGACGCAGCAGCCGTCGTCGGAGGGGCTCGACGAGGTGACGCTCGAGGAGGGCCTCGGCCTCGTCGACGTCGTCGTCGACGTGCACGCCGCGCAGTACGGGAACCTCGGCCGGGCCGTCGCGATCGTCGACGCCGAGCTCGCCGAGCGCACCGTGGCGATCGACGAGCGCACGTCGCTCGTCGCGGGCGCACAGGCGCTCGTCGCCGCCGGCGAGGGCAACGTGTACGTGTGCACCAAGGACGGCCCGCACGTGCAGGTCGCGGTGCTGGGCGGCCGATGACGCGTCCGCTCGCCGAGCTCGTCGACCGCGGCTGGGCGGAGGCGCTCGCGCCCGTCGAGCCGACGATCCGCGAGCTCGGCGAGCGACTGCGCCAGGAGGTCGCCGAGGGCCGGCCGTACGTGCCGGAGGGGCCGCGCGTCCTGCGCGCCTTCGAGCGCCCGCTCGCCGACGTGCGCGTGCTCGTCGTCGGGCAGGATCCCTATCCCACGCCCGGCCACGCCGTCGGGCTGTCGTTCTCGGTCGACCCCGCCGTGCGGCCCGTGCCGCGCTCGCTGCAGAACATCTACCGCGAGCTCGAGGCCGACCTCGGCATCCCCGCGCCCGTGCACGGCGATCTCAGCCGCTGGGCCGATCAGGGCGTGCTGCTGCTGAACCGCGTCCTCACGACGCGCGCCGGCACGAGCGACGCGCACCGCGGATGGGGCTGGGAGGCGGTGACCGACGCGGCGATCTCAGCGCTCGCGCGCAGCCCGCAGCCGCTCGTCGCCGTGCTCTGGGGCGCGAAGGCGGGGGCGCTCGCGCCGCTGCTCGCCAGCACCCCGATCGTCGCGAGCCCGCATCCCTCGCCCCTGTCGGCGTCGCGCGGCTTCTTCGGCTCCCGGCCCTTCTCGCGCGTGAACGAGCTGCTGCAGCAGCAGGGCGCCGCCCCCATCGACTGGCGACTGGAGTAGGCATGCTGCCCGAGGAGTACGAGCCGCGACGCGTCCTGCCGCGACACCTGCGCACCGTGCGAGCCGAGCCCGAGTTCTCGTACGTCATCCGCCCCGCGACCGTGCGCGACATCCCCTCGGTGCGCGCCATCCACGCCCACTACGTGCTGAACTCGTCGGTCACGCTGGAGGACCGGCCGAAGACGCTGCAGGAGTGGCGCCGCACGTTCGACGGGCTCGAGCGGCTGCGACTGCCGTTCCTCGTCGCCGAGTCGGGCACGCGCACGATCCTCGGCTACGCGCTCGCCGAGCCGTGGAAGCCGCGCAGCGCCTACCGCACGATCGTCGAGCACTCCATCTTCCTCGCGCCCGCATCCACGGGCCGCGGCCTCGGCAAGGCGCTGCTCGTCGCGCTCATCGATGCGGCGACCCTCGCGGGCTGCAAGGAGATGATCGCGGTCATCGCCGACGAGAAGGCGGAGGCGTCGGTGGCGCTGCACGAGCGCCTCGCCTTCCGCGAGACGGGACGGATGGGCAAGGTCGGCTTCAAGTTCGATCGCTGGCTCGGCACCATCACGATGACGAGGCGCCTGAAGCGGCGTCGCTGACGCGGGCGTCACTGAGGCGGCGTAGCTGAGGCGGCGTCGGACCGGGGTCGCGGCTGCGGCCCGTCCCCGCGCGGTGTGCGTTTCGCAGGCGATCCCGCCTCACGAGGGCGATGTTCCCTCGTGGCGCTGGATCGCCTGCGAAACGTGGTGGGGACGCGCGCGTGGAGAGCGTTTCGCAGGCGATTCGGGGTGGCGGAGGGGCATCTTCCCTCGACCAACGCGGATCGCCTGCGATACGTGAGCGGACCGCATCCGTTTCGCGTTTCGCAGGCGATCTCGCCTCACGAGGGCGATGTTCCCTCATGACGCCGAATCGCCTGCGAAACGTGGTGGGGACGCGCGCGTGGAGAGCGTTTCGCAGGCGATTCGGGGTGGCGGAGGGGTAGCTTCCCTCGACCCATCCTGATCGCCTGCGAACCGTGAGCGGACCGCATCCGGTTCGCGTTTCGCAGGCGATCTCGCCTCACAGGGGCGATGCTCCCTCGTGGGCCGGAATCGCCTGCGATACGTGAGCGACCGAAGGGTCAGCGGCCGACGAGGCCCAGGTCGTAGGCGAGGATCACGAGCTGCACGCGGTCGCGCGCATCGAGCTTGCGGAGCAGCCGACCGACGTGGGTCTTCACCGTCGACTCCGACAGCACGAAGCGCCTGGCGAGCTCGTCGTTCGTGAGCCCCTCGGCGATCGCCACGAGGAACTCGCGCTCGCGCGGCGTCAGCACGTCGAGCACCGACGCGTCGGCGCTCGCGGGCGCGGCGGAGGCGAAGTGCTCGAGCATGCGCCGCGTCACCGTCGGGGCGAGCGCGGCGTCGCCCGCGTGCACCGCGCGGATCGCCGCGATGAGCTCCGCAGGCCGCGCATCCTTCAGCAGGAAGCCGCTCGCGCCCGCTCGCAGCGCCGCGTAGGCGTACTCGTCGAGGTCGAACGTCGTGAGCACGAGCACCTTCGGATGCTCGGGTCGCGCCGTGATGCGCTCGGTCGCTGCGATGCCGTCGACGCCCGGCATGCGCACGTCCATGAGCACGACGTCGACGTCGCCGCGCGCCGCGAGCGCCGCGCCCGCGGCGCCGTCGCCGGCCTCGCCGACGACCTCGACGTCGTCCTCCGCCTCCAGCACCATGCGGAAGCCGAGGCGCACGAGCTCCTGGTCGTCGACGAGGGCGATGCGGATGGTCATGCGGGCCGCTCCTGCACTGGGGACGGGGACTCGTGGAGGGTGGCGACGACGCGCCATCCGGAGGGCTCTCGTGGGCCGGCTGCGACGTCGCCGGCGAAGAGCGCCGCGCGCTCGCGCATGCCGACGATGCCGCGGCCGGCGCCGGTGGTGGATGCGGGGGCTCCCGAGCCGTCGTCGACGATCTCGACCCGAACGACGCCTGCGCCGTGCCGCACGTCGACCTCGACGCGGCCCGCGTCGGAGGCGTGGCGCATGGCGTTCGTGAGCGCCTCCTGCACGATGCGGTGGACCGTGAGCGCGAGCGCCGAGTCGGCGATCGCAGGGCCGGACGTCGTGAGCCGCACGGGCATGCCGACGTCGCGGAATGATGCGACGAGCGCCTGCAGGTCGCCCGCGGCCGGCTGCGGCGCGAGCTCGGCGCCGTCGCCCGGCTCGCGCAGCACGCCGAGGAGCCTGCGCATCTCGGCGAGCGAGTCGCGTCCGGCGTCGGCGACGCGCCGCATCGTGGCACCCGCCCGCTCGGGGTCGCGCGCGACCTGCGCCGCGGATCCCTCCGCGAGCGTGACCATGACGGTGAGGCCGTGGCTCACGACGTCGTGCATCTCGCGAGCGATCCGAGCGCGCTCGGCGGCGACGGCGAGCTGCGCCTGCCGGTCGCGGTCGCGCGCCATGTCGTCGGCGCGGGCGATGAGGGCGGCGACGTAGGCGCGCCTGGCGCGCACGGACGTGCCGAGCAGCACGGCGACGACGAAGGATGCGATGCCGACGAGGTTGATCGACACCACGGGCCCGACGTCCATCGTCTCGATGGCGGGCACGACCAGCGTCGACACGAGCGAGGCGACCGCTGCACCGGCGACGCCGAGCCACACGTGCAGGGTGCGCCCGTACGCGCCGAGGGAGTAGAGCGCGACGTACACGGCGACGAACGCGCCGACGACGACGTGCGTCGGCAGCGCGAGCAGCGCGCTGATGACGAGGACGACGGCGAGCGGCCAGCGCCGCCGCCACAGCAGGGCGCCGCCCGCGACGACGGCGGCCGCGACCATGAGCAGGCCGTCGATGCGCTGCGTGAGGTCGACTGCGGCGATGACGATGCCGATCGCGAGCACCGGCAGCTGCGTGCCGATGGCGAGCGTCCAGTCGACGAGGCGCGGGTGGCGCGCCGTGAAGCGCCGCAGCACGCCGGGAGGGCGAGGGAGCGCGACGGCACCCCCGACGCTGACGTCGGGGGTGCCGGTCACGCTCGTCACGATGCTCGACCCTACGCGTCGCGGCGCACGAGGGCTGCGGCGGCGCCGACGAGGGCGACGGCGGGCCAGGCGATCGTCACCGCGAGCGCCCGCCAGAAGTCCTCGCCGGGGTCGGCGCCGGGCATCGACATCGTCATGCCCGCGTTCGGCAGCAGGTACGGCGACGCATCCTGCACCCACTCGAGGGGGATGAGGCCGACGATCGTCGGCAGCACGAGCAGCACGCCGAGCGCGATGGCGATGGCGCCGGCACCGGAGCGCACGAGGGTGCCGATCGCGAGCGAGAAGACCGTCAGCAGCGCGAGGTAGACGGCGCCGGCGAGCACCGCGAAGGGCACGGATGCGTCGATGTCGATCGTCGATGCCTCGACGCCGAACGCGAGGGCGATGCCGACCGTCGCGAGCATCCCGATCGTCAGGGCGACGGCGCTCGCGACGAACGCGATGAGCCCCAGGACGAGCGCCTTCGCGGCGAGCACGGGCGTGCGGGCGGGCACGGCGGTGAGCGAGGATCGGATCTGCCCGGATCCGTACTCGCCGGTCATGGCGATGACGCCGAGCACGGCGAACACGAGCTGCGACACGAGCAGTCCGGATGCGCCGAGCGACGCGAGCGGGATCTCCTGGAACAGACCCTGCTCGATCGCGCCTTCCGGGGCCGTCGCGAGGGTCGCGAACGTCACGAGCGCGCCGAGCCCCGCCGTGATGACGACGGCGATCGCGATCGCCCAGCCGATCGAGCGCACGCTCGTGAGCTTGATCCACTCGGCACGCACGGCACCGCCGAAGGTCACGCGGTGCGAGGTCTCGCGGTAGGTGGCGCGACGCGCGTCGGCGGCGTCGGTCGTGGCTGCGGTGGTCATCGGATGCCTTCCGTCCTGTACTCGACGGCGTCGCTCGTGAGCGCCATGTAGCGCTCCTCGAGCGTCGCCTTGCGGGGCGCGAGCTCCTCGATGCCGATGCCGGCGCCCACGGCGACCTCGGCGATGCGTGGCGCGGGCACGCCGGACACCTCGACGGCGTCCGGAGCGACCTGCGTCGTGGTGACGTCGTCGCCTGCGAGCAGGTGCGCGAGCCGGTCGACGCCGGAGCCGCGCACGAGCACGACCTGCCGGCTGCCCTGCGCGCCGAGCATCTCCTCGATCGACTGGTCGGCGAGCACGCGGCCCTTGCCGAGCACGACGACGCGGTCGGCGACCTGCGCCATCTCGCTCATGAGGTGCGACGACAGCAGCACGGCGCGTCCCTCCGACGCGAGCCCGCGCAGCAGCCGGCGCACCCAGGCGACGCCCTCGGGGTCGAGGCCGTTGACCGGCTCGTCGAGGATGAGGGTGTGGGGGTCGCCGAGCAGCGCCGCCGCGATGCCGAGGCGCTGGCCCATGCCGAGCGAGAAGCCGCCGACGCGCTTGCGGGCGACCGACTCGAGGCCCGTGAGCTCGAGCACCTCGCGCACGCGGTCGCGGCCGATGCCGTGCGTGGCGGCGAGGCCCAGCAGGTGGCGCTCGGCGGTGCGGCCCGGGTGCCACGCCTTCGCGTCGAGCAGCGCGCCGACCTCGGTGAGGGGGGAGCGCAGCTCGCGGTAGGGGACGCCCGAGACGGTGACGGATCCGGCGTCGGGGCGGTCGAGCCCGACGATCATGCGCATCGTCGTCGACTTGCCCGCGCCGTTGGGGCCGAGGAAGCCGGTGACGAGGCCCGGCCGGACCTCGAAGCCGACGTCGTCGACCGCGACCTTCGCGCCGTAGCGCTTGGTGAGATGCTCTGCAACGATCATGCATCCACGGTGCCGCGAAGGGTCCGTCGGTCGCGTCGTCGCGAGGGAGGAACCTTGCCCGCTGCACGTCGTACCCGGGTGCCACGGCGAGCGGTACCGGGGATGCGAGCGCGCGGGATGCGCCGCCCGCCTGCCGTGTTGGTGCCGGGTGCCATGCTCGCGGCATGGCGACGTACGACGAGTGGCGCACGGCCCGCATCGAGGCCGAGGCGAAGGCCGCCGCCGCCGCGGATGCCGCCGGGGCGCAGGCGACGGTGACCCCGATCGGCGACGGTCTGTGGCTCGTCTCGGTCGCGGGTGTCAGCCGGGGCACGGTCCGGCGGATCGTCGTGCAGGGGAGGCAGCGCTTCGAGGCGCGACTGCGGCACATCGACCCCGGGCACGGCACGCGCATCGGCGAGTACTTCGAGCTCGCGAAGGCGGTCGCGGCGCTGCGCGCCGAGGTGCCGCGGTTCGTCGGGCGCGACCCGTTCAAGGAGCTCACGAACTACGTCTCCCGGGAGCAGATGCGCCAGCGCACCGAGCGCATGCGGCAGCAACGGCGGTCGGGTCGCTACTCGTAGGTCGGCTCGAGGCCGTGCGTGGAGCGGGAGGGGTCGCGGCCGACGCTCTGCGGTGACTCGGGTCTCGTGACGCGTGCTCGCTCGCGCTCGCGCGCTCCTCGACCAGCCGGTGGTGGGCGCCGGGGTCCGCTCGGCGCCCCTCCGACTGGTCGGGGAGGCCGCAGCCGAAGGCTGCAGCCGTCACGAGATCCGAGTCATCGCGAGCACGCGTCACGAGACCACGCGAGCGCTGCTCCCGCCCGACCATGCGCACGGTGGCGTCGGGCGGGAACGTCGCGTGGTCTCGTGACGGCCCGTCGCTGCGCTCGGGGCCTCCTCGACCGGCTGGCTGCGAGCGGGCACGGCGCCCCTCCGGCTGGTCGAGGAGGCCGCAGCCGAAGGCCGCAGCCGTCACGAGACCCGAGTCATCGCGAGCACTCCGAGCCGCACGACGCCCGTGGGGCCGGCAGGTCTCGTGACGCGTGCTCGCTCGAGCTCGCGCGCTCCTCGACCCGCTGAGGGGACAGCCCCGAGGACCGCGGCTCGCGGCTCGCCCTGCGCGTAGGCTCGATCCGTGACGGCGCTGCACGAGCTCACGGCCATCGACCTCTGGGACGCCCTGCACCGTCGGCGCGTCTCGGCGCGGGAGGTCGCCGAGCACTACCTCGGCCGCATCGCGCGCGACACGACGAACGCGTTCGTGACCGTCACCGCCGACGCCGCCCTCGCGCGCGCCGATGCCCTCGACGCCGCCGACGACCGCACGCCCGTCATGTTCGGCCTGCCCTTCGCGGACAAGGATCTCGTGCAGCGCGCCGGCGTGCGCACGCAGTTCGGGTCGCGGGCGCGCGAGGGCTTCGTGCCGAGCGTCTCGGATCCGATCGTCGAGGTGCTCGACGCCGCGGGCGGCGTGAGCCTCGGCAAGACGGCGACGCCGGAGTTCGGCTTCTCGGGTCACACCTCGAGCGCGCTCACGGGGCACACGACGCTGCCCGGGCGCCCGGACCTCGGTGCGGGCGGCTCCTCGGGCGGCGCGGCGGCCGCGGTCGCGGCGGGTCTGCTGCCCTTCGCGCCCGGCAGCGACGGCGGCGGGTCCATCCGCATCCCCGCATCCATCTGCGGGCTCGTGGGGCTCAAGCCGTCCCGAGGGCGCGTGCCGGCGCACTCCGGCCTCGGGCAGATCGGCGGGCTGTCGGTCTCGGGCCCCATCGCGCGCACGGTGCGCGACGCGGCGCTGCTGATGGAGGCGATGCTCGGGCGCGTCAACGGCGTCGTGCCGCACCGCACGACGCTGCGCTCGCCCGAGCCCGACGGCGGCTCGCTGCTCGCCGCCGCGACGCGCGGCGAGGGTCGATTCCGCATCGCCGTGCTCGAGGGCACGCCGTGGGACGACGCCGTCGACGTGACGATCTCGCAGGATGCGCGCGACGCCGTGGCCGTGGCGGTGCGCGAGCTGGACGCCGCCGGGCACGGCATCGACGAGCTCGCGATGCCCGCACTGCCGGGCTACGCGGACACGTTCGCGACGCTCTGGCGGTACGGGGCCGCCGGCATCCCCTTCACCGCGGAGGAGCGCGAGCGCGTGGAGCCGCTCACGCGCTGGCTCGCGGATGCAGGCCGCACGCTGACGCCCGGCGAGGTCGCGCAGGCCGTCGCCCTCTTCACGGCGTACGAGCGCACGGTGCTCACGGCGTTCGCACCGTTCGACGCGGTGCTGACGCCGACGACGGCGCTCCCGGCGCGTCCGCTCGACTGGTACGGCGACGATCCCGAGGAGTCGTTCCGCCAGCAGGTGCGACACACGCCGCACACGTCGTTCGTGAACGTGTCGGGGCTGCCGGCGATCACCCTGCCGGTGCACGAGACCGCCGACGGGCTGCCGATGGGCGCCCACCTCATCGGGCGTCCGGGGGAGGAGGCGACGCTCCTCGCCATCGGCAGGCAGCTCGAGCGGCGCATCCCGTGGGAGCACGTCGGCAGGCGTCGGTTCGCGCCGTAGCCTCGTGCCCTTGACATGCAAGCCGCGGCTTGCATAATCTCGCGACGTGCCCGACGTGTACCGAGCCCTCGACGACGAGACGCGTCGCACGGTGCTCGACCTGCTCGCCGAGCGCGACGAGCAGACGCTCTTCGAGCTGTGCGGCGCGCTCGCGATGCGGCACGGCGTGACGATGACGCGCCAGGCGATCTCGCAGCATCTCGCGGTGCTCGAGGAGGCCGGGCTCGTGCGTGCCGAGCGTCGCGGGCGCACGAAGGTGCACTCCTTCGACCCCGCGCCCCTCGCCGCCATCGTCGAGCGCTGGCGCATCCCGCATCCCACGCGAGCCGAGAGGACCGACCCATGAGGATCCGACTGACGAGCGTCTTCGTCGACGACCAGGACGCCGCACGCACCTTCTACACCGAGACGCTCGGCTTCGCGGTCAAGCACGACGTGCCGCTGGGCGACGACGCGTGGCTCACGCTCGTCGAGCCCGGCGACGTCGACGGCATCGAGCTGCTGCTCGAGCCGAGCAGCCACCCGGCGGTCGCGCCCTATCGCGACGCGCTGCGCGAGGACGGCATCCCGTCGCTCGTGCTGCACGTCGACGACCTCGCGGCCGAGCACGCGCGCCTCGCAGCCGCCGGCGTCGTCTTCACCCAGCCACCCGTCGACGCGGGCACGGTGCACGTCGCCGTCTTCGACGACACGTGCGGCAACCTCGTGCAGCTGCTGCAGCCCAAGGGCTAGGAGGCGGTGGGGCGGCGGCGCGGTCGCGTCGCCCGGCGCGGCAGGTAGCCGCCGCGCTCGAGGCCCGCCTCGATCTCGAATCGGTTCGCGTGCGCGTCGATGCCGGCGGCGTAGTACATCGGGATGAACGCGAGGCCGTAGCGCAGCCACTGCTGCCGGTGCACCTCCTCGTGCGCGAGGACGTCCGTCGAGACGTTGGACCGGGTGAGGAAGGTCGCCCCGACGGTCGTGCCGCCACGCCCGAACGCCCACTCGGGCAGGCCGCTCACCACGCGCAGGTCGCCCTCGCGGCGCACGTCGCCGCCGAGGAGCCTGCCCCACGCGAGCGCCGCCTGCGTCGCGAGGTGGTAGCCGGGCACGGCGACGGCCCTCGACCACAGCACGCGCTGCACCGGCTGCATCGCGGCGTGCGCGACGCGTCCCGTCGCGAGGCCGATCGAGCGCAGACCCATGGCCGCGAGCCTATCGACGCCGCGGCTGCGGCTGGCAGGATCGAGCGCATGCTCGTCGTCCTCGCCGGTCTCCCCGGCACCGGCAAGACGACGATCGCGGCCGCGCTCGCCGCCGAGGTGGGCGCGACGCTCGCGTCCGTCGACGACGCGGAGGCGGCCATGCTCGCGGCGGGCATCGACGCCGCGCAGCCGACGGGGCTCGCGGCCTACGTCGTCGTCGAGCAGCTCGCGCGGCGGCAGCTCGTCGCCGGACGCGACGTCGTGGTGGATGCGGTGAACGACGCACCCGAGGCGAGGGACCAGTGGCGCGCGCTCGCGGCGACCACGGGCGTGGAGCTGCGCTGGGTCGAGGTCCGGCTCGCCGACGAGGCCGAGCATCGGCGTCGCCTCGCCGAGCGCACGCGCGACCTGCCCGGCGGCTTCCCCGAGCCGTCCTGGGCGTCGGTCGTCGCCCGACGTGCGGCGCTCGAGGCGTGGGACGAGCCGCGGATCGTGGTGGATGCGAGGCAGGACGCGGTGGCGTCGGTCGCTGCGATCCGCGACGCGCTGCGTCACGCGGACTGATCGGCCCGGCGCGCGCCGCATCCCACGGGCTACGCTGACGCCCATGCGGATCGCGATGGTGTCGATGCACACGTCGCCCGCAGACCGCCCCGGCTCGGGCGACGCGGGGGGCATGAACGTCTACGTGCTCGAGACCGCGCGGGCGCTCGCCGCCCACGGCCATCGCGTCGACCTCTTCACGCGCGCCCACGGCACGCGCTGGACGAAGCGCGTCGCACCGGGCGTCACGCTCTTCGCGCTCGAGACCGGCGGCGGCGTCGTGCGCAAGCAGGACCTGCCGAACCTCGCCGACGACTTCGGCGAGGAGCTGCAGCGCGTCGCCGTCGACGCCGACGAGCCGTACGACGTCATCCACGCCCACTACTGGCTCTCCGGACTCGCGGCGCTGCCCGTGAGCCTCGCGCTCGGCGTGCCGCTCGTGCAGACGTTCCACACGCTCGCCGTGCAGAAGGCGGCGGGCGGCCAGGCCGAGCCCGAGCGGCGACGGCTCACCGAGCGGTACCTCGCGCTCGAGGCCGACGCGGTGGTCGCGGTCTCGAACGCCGAGGCGGACTGCGTCATCGACGAGCTGCACGTCGACGCCTCGCGCATCTGGCTCGTGCGGCCGGGCGTCGACGCCGACGCGTTCGCGCCGCCCGGCTTCGGCGTGCGCGACGACGTGCGCGCGAGGCTCGGCGTGCGCGACCACGAGGCGCTCGTCGTCGTCGCCGGACGCATCCAGTCGACGAAGGGCCAGGACCTCGCGGTGCGGATGCTCGAGCACCTCGACGACGCCGTGCTCGCCATCGCCGGCGAGCCGCCGCCGGGCGACGAGGCCTTCGTCGACGAGCTCGTGCAGACCGCGGCGTCGCTCGGCGTCGAGGATCGTGTGCGTCGCATCGGATCGCTCGACCGCCCCGAGCTCGCCCGGCTGCTGGGCGCTGCGAGCCTCGTGCTCATCCCGAGCAGGGCGGAGTCGTTCGGCATCGTCGCGCTGGAGGCGGCGGCGTGCGGCACGCCGGTCGTCGCCGCCCACGTGGGCGGCCTGCCGGAGTCGGTCGTGCACGGCACGACGGGCATCCTCGTCGAGGGTCGCGACCCCGAGCGCTGGGCAGCCGCGTGCCGCAGGCTCATCGACGACCCTGTCGCGCTGTCCGAGCTCTCGACGTCCGCGCGCGCCGAGATCGAGCGACGCACGTGGCAGGCGTCGGCGGCGCGCCTCGACCAGGTGTACCGGGCGCTCGGCGCCGATCCCGACTGACGCTCGAGCGGGCCACGCGGCGTGCCGCGCTCGTCGCTCGTCTCCGTTGGTCGGGCGTCGTTCGTCGTTCGTCTCCGTTGGTCGAGCGTCGCGCCTACCGCTCCCTGAGGTGCGAGCGCAGCGAGCCTCGAAGGGTGCACGGGGTCCTGTGGCGGTCCCTTTCGAGGCTCGCTGCGCTCGCACCTCAAGGGGCGGTCATGGGGTCCGCCTCGTTCTGCTTCCGCCTGTCGGGCGTCGCCCCTCCCGCTCCCTGAGGTGCGAGCGCAGCGAGCCTCAAAGGGTGCACGGGGTCCTATGGCGGTCCCTTTCGAGGCTCGCTGCGCTCGCACCTCAAGGGGCGGTCATGGGGATCCGCCTCGTTCTGCTTCCGCCTGTCGGGCGTCGCCCTTCCCGCTCCCTGGGGTGCGAGCGCGGCGAGCCTCGAAGGGTGCACGGGGTCCTGTGGCGGTCCCTTTCGAGGCTCGCTGCGCTCGCACCTCAAGGGGCGGTCTTCGGATTCGGCGAGCGTCCGCAGCCTCGAAAGGGTGCGCGCGGGTCGTGTGGCGGTCCCTTTCGAGGCTCGCTGCGCTCGCACCTCAAGAGGCGGGCCACGCGAGAAGCGGTCTCTGCAAGGGGCGGCCTCTGCGGGGGGCGGCCTCTCGACGGGGCGGCCTCTCGACGGGGCGGCCTCTGGATCCGGCGCGCACCCCGGACACGACGAAGGGGGCGCACCCGCAGGCGCGCCCCCTCCCATCCGTGCCGCGCGTCAGCGGTCGACGACCTCCGCGTCGACCGTGCCGTCGGTCACGGCCTGCTGCTGCTGCCCCGACGTGACCGCCTGCTGCTGGCCGCGCTTCAGTTCGGCGAGGCGCGCCTCGATCTCGATGTCGCGGTCGTGGTTCTCGAGCGCCTCGAACTGCGCGTCGAGGCTGGACGCGGCGAGCTCCTGCTGGCCGAGCACCTTCGCCTCCTCGCGGCGGATCTTCTCCTCGAAGCGGCCGATCTCGCTCGTCGGGTCCATGATGTCGATCGACTTGATCGCGTCGTGCACCTGCGACTGCGCCTGCGCGGTCTTCTGGCGCGCGATGAGCTCGGACCGCTTCGCCTTCAGCTCGTCGAGCTTCTGCTTCATGGTGTCGAGGCCGCCCTTGAGCCTGTCGACGACCTCGGTCTGCGAGCGGATCGACGGCTCCGCCGAGCGCGCCTCCGACTCCGACTGCATCTGCTTCGACAGCGCGACCTTCGCGAGGTTGTCGAACTTGTCGGCGTCGGGCGAGCCCTCGCTGCGCAGCTGGTCTGCCTTCTGGCTCGCCGCGAGCGCCTTGCGGCCCCAGTCCTGCGCCGCGCGCACGTCCTCCTGGTAGTCCTGCTCCTGCATGCGCAGGTTGCCGATCGTCTGCGCGATGGCCTGCTCGGCCTCGGCGATCGAGTTCGTGTAGTCGCGTACGAGCTGGTCGAGCATCTTCTGCGGGTCCTCGGCCTGGTCGAGGAGCGCGTTGACGTTGGCCCGCGCGAGCTGCGCGATGCGGCCGAGGATGGACTGCTTGGACATGGTCTGCCTTTCGAGTGCCGTCGTGGTCTGGATCGTGTGGATGGATGTCGCAGGTCGCGCGCCGCGTCGACTCAGAAGTCGCCGCCGCCGCCGTCGAAGCCGCCGAAGTCGCCGCCGCCGCCGAAGAAGCCGCCGAAGTCGCCCCCGCCGCTCGTGAACCCGCCGCCGTCGCCGCCGCCGAAGAATCCGCCGTCGCCGCCGGAGGCGGACGCTCCCCAGTCGCCGCCGCCGTGGTGCGAGCCGCCGCCCATGAGGATGTTGCCGAGCACCGAGCCCAGCACGCCGCCCATGACCGCGCCGCCGACGTTGCCCATGCCGCCGCCGAAGCCGCCGAGGTCGGGTCCGTCGAAGCCGCCGCGACGACCGCCGCGGTAGTAGGGGTTCCGCGGCGCGAATCCGCCGCCGCCGAAGCCGCGGACGTCCTCGTCCGCGTCGCGCATGGCCTGCTCGGCGCGCTCGGAGGCGCGCCGCGCCGCATCGGCGGCGGCGGCGACGTCGGTCGACTGCAGCCGCAGCGCCTGCGCGAGGTCCTCCTGCGCGAGCGCGAGCATCTGCCGAGCATGCGAGCCGACGGCGATGCGCCTCGTGGTGAGGAACTGCTCCGCGGCGTCGATGTTGGCGCGTGCCGACGCGAGCCAGCCCTGCAGCGAGGACGCCGCGCGACCCTGCCGCTCCGACTCCTCGCGCGACTGGCCCGTCGCCTGCTCGAGCGTGTCGTTCGCGCGCTGCAGCCTCGGCAGCACCTCGACGACGTCGACGGGCGTGCGCCGCGCGTCGGCGATCGCCTGCTCGGCGAGCTGGATGATCGGCGCGAGGTCGCCCGCGCCCCTCGGCAGCGAGCGCGCGACGGCGACGTCGGTCTCCGTGTCGTCGACGAGCGCGCGCAGCTGCTCCTCGGATGCCGCGAGGTCGTCGCCAGCGCGCTCGACCCCTGCGAGCAGGGACTGCGCCTGCGCGATCGCCGCCTCCGCCGCGTGCACCGCGATGGCCGCGCGGCCGGGCTCCGCGCCGCGCCCCTCGGCGACGGCCTCGTCGATCGCGGGCAGCAGGCGCTCGGCGCCGTCGATGTTCTGCTGCACGGGTGCGATCGACAGGCCCGTGTAGCGGTCGTCGAGCCGATCGAGGATCTGCTTCGCGCCCGCGATGCGGCGCTCGAGCTCGGCGCGGGCGCGTGCGGCGGCTTCGAGTGCCTGCGGCGCCGTGTGCTCGAGGTCTCGCAGCTCCTGGAAGCCCTTCGCCTGGCTTGCGAGCTCGGCGGTCGCACCCTCGGCGATCTGCAGGATGCGGCTCGACCAGTCGTGCCGCTCCTGGTCGGAGTCGGGGAACGCGTCGTCGAGCTGCTGCTGCAGCGTGAACGCCTCCTTGAGGCCGCCCTTCGCGCGCTCGACGGCCTGCGCGTACTGCGCGACGGGCTCGTCGCCGAACTGCGCCTGCGCGAACTGCAGCTCCTGCTCCGACTGCTGCACGGTGTCGTCGAGCTGCACGAGTGCGATGTCGGCGCGCTGCTTCAGCTGCTCGAGGCTCTGCTGCTGCTGCTCGATCTCGGCCTTCGCGGCGCGTGCCGTGCGTCGCCGACGCAGCACGAGGGCGCCGACGCCGACGGCGCCGCCGACGACGACGAGCCCGCCGACGACCGCGCCGCCGACGCCGAGGGCCTGCTGGCCGGGCGTCGCCGCGTCCTCCGCGATGCGATCGGCGAACGCGACGATCCCGCCCTCGATGTCGCCCTGGTTCAGCTCGGGCACGAGGTGGTTCTGGACCGCGTCGTCGATCTGCTCCGAGGATCGGTCCACGCCGGAACCCGTCGAGTACGCGTACTGGCCGTCGTCGAGCGCGATCGACAGGAGGACGGAGTCGGCGGGGAGTCCGGAGTCGACGGCCGACTGGTTCGACCAGTCGCCGGGCGCCGCGCCGTCGAACGACCGCACGACGACCGCGTACACGGGCACGGTCGACTCGGCGTTCGCGGCCTCGAGCGCCTCCGTCACGGCGGCGGCGTCGAGCGTGCCCGTCTCGTCGACGAACACGTCGCCGCCGAGGTCCACGGGATCCTCGGCGACGAGCGCCCCCGCGCTCAGACCGAGCCCCGCAGCCGCGGCGATGCCGACGGCCACGATCCCTCTGACGATGCTGGGCATCCATCCCCCCTCGGGTGGTCGCGTCACGGCGGGAGCCTACCCGGCGGGTCTACGCGAGAGCCGTGGGATTCGGGGGAGCGGGCGGGTGCTGTGAGCGAACGATCGTCAGGATGCGAACGGTGTGCCGGCGACGACGATGCGCGCGCCGCCCACGTCGAGCACGACGAGCGGCGACGGTGCGAGACCGGCCGGTCCGTACCCGCAGGCGACGGTCGAGCGAGCGAGGTCGATCGGCAGCTCGACGGTCGCGCCGGAGCCGATCGCGACCGGCCGCGTCGCCGCGTCCATGTCGAGCTCGGTCGAGGTCGCGACGAGGCCGCCGTCGAGCACGATGGTGCCGACCTCGCCGACGCCGACGTCGATCGTGATGGGGCTGGCGTTCGTCAGCACGAGCGCGGCATCCCCATCCGCCGGATCGTCCGAGAACGCGATGCCGAGGCCGGCGACGACCTCGCCTGCGGGCGTCGGCGGCGCGCACGCGTCCTGCGCGCCCCCTGCGGCCTCGGGCGCGCTGGACTGGAACGTCGACGCGTCCGGCTCCCCGCCGGAGGTCGCGGCCGGTGCCGGTGCGGCGGGCGCGCCGCTCGCGTCGCCCTGCTCCGCGGCGCCCTGCTCCTGCAGCGTCGACGTCACGGGATCCGGGCCGAGCAGCCCGGGCACGACCACGGGGGCGAGGAAGGCGAGGCAGCCGGCCACCGCCGCGACGCCCACGCCCACGACCTTCGGGCGGCGGCGGCGTCGCGCGTCGGCGACGACCGCGTCGACGTCGATCGTCGTCGTCGGCTCGGGCATCGCGCGCAGGCGCTCGCGCAGCTCGTCGTCGTTCACGACGCACCTCCCGCATCCTCGGTCGCGATCTGCTCGCGCAGCTTGCGCATCGCGTCGCTCACGTAGCGCTTCACGGAGCCGGGCGCGATGCCGAGCTCCTTCGCCGTCTCGTCGACCGAGCGATCCTCGTAGTAGCGCAGCACGATGCACGCGCGCTCGCGCGGGCTGAGGCGCTCGAGCCGCGCCGCCATGTCGAGGTGCGCGCCGGTGAGCGTCGAGCCGGAGTCGAGTCGCTCGTGGGGCACGACGAGCGGACGGATGCGCTGCCACCGCTGGCGGCGCCTGGCGCGGTCGAGGAAGCGGTTCGCGATCGCGCGGCGCACGTACGCCTCGGCCTGCTCGACCTCGAAGCCGTTGCGCAGGCGACCGAACGTCGCTGCGAGCGCATCCTGCACCAGGTCCCTCGCCTCCTCGTCGTCGCCGCACAGCAGCGCGGCGTATCGGGTGAGGGCAGCACCGCGCTCCGCGACCAGTCGGGTCACCACCTGCTCCCAGTGCGCAGCCATCCCTCCACCCTCTACGACGCCGAGCGGCCCGGATCGGTTGGGGCGGAGGCGAGATCGGCGTCGAGGGACGCCTGCATGCGTGCGGCGAGGCTGGGATGGTCGCCGCGCAGGTGGGCGATGACGCTCGCGCGGGTCTCGGGCGACTTGTTCTGCGAGAGCTTCGACTTCGCCGTCCACGATCGCACCGTCAGGCGCAGGCCCGTCGTGCCCATCGCGAGCCCGAGGTTCGTCTCGTCGTCGACGTCGAGACGCTTCGCGCCCGGCCGATCGCCCTCGAAGTGCGCCACGAGGCGCTCGAGGGTCGCGACGTTCTCGGCGTGGTCGACGACGGCGACGTCGCACACGGCGTGCACGGCCTCGAAGTTCCACGTCGGCACCTGGCCGGCGTCGGCGCCGACGTACCAGGAGGGCGACACGTAGTCGTGCTCGCCCTGGATCACGACGAGCATCGTGCCGAGGCCGGTCGCGCCGCCCCCGACGAGCCCGTGGAGGCGGGCGTCGGCGCGGCCGAGGTGCGTGACGAACGCGATGGCGTCGCCGTCGTTCGCGCCCGGGACCTCGTCGAGCAGCAGCGGGGTGTGGGAGGCGACGGGGTCGCCTGCGACGTGGCTGACGAGCGTCGCCCACGGATGCGCGACGACGAGGTCGCGCACGAAGCGGGGATCCTCGACGCGGTACTGGGGATTGGGCTGCACGCGTCGATCCTCGCATCCGCCCCGACGCCCGAGCGGCCGACGTCGCCGACGATCCAGCCTCGCACGCGGGATCGTGCGACGATCCGATGCATGGGACGTCGCACGATCCGAGGCAACCTGGCAGCCGACCCCGAGCAGCGCGCGGAGCACGCCGACGCCGTGACGACCTTCGTGGTCGTCGAGCGCACCGGGCGGTACGTGCGCGGGGAGCCGGTGTGGCACGAGGTGCCGACGACGCATCACGTCGAGGCGCGCTCGACGCTCGGCAGGCTCGCGGCGCGGACGCTGCGGCAGGGCCACGGCGTGACGGTGACCGGCAAGGAGCACACGGAGTCGTGGGAGGTCGACGGCAGGGCTCAGCAGCGTCGGGTCGTCGAGGCGACCACCATCGCCGTCGACCTCGCCCTGGGGCAGGAGGTCACGGTGGAGCTGCGTCGACCCGCCGGGGCGCTGGAGGCGGACTGGCCGGTCTTCGACGAGTAGGCGGGTCGTGCGACGGACCCCGTCGCGGAGGGTCGCGCTGCTCGGCGTGCTCGCGATGGCCCGGGTCGCGTGACGCGTGCTCGCCCTCGGCTCGCGCGCTCCCCGACGGCTGGTGGGGGAGACGCGACGGAGCCCCGACCGCCGATCGCGGTGGGGGCTCCGTGCTGGCGCGGTCGCGTCAGGCGGCGACGAGCGCGTCCGTCGCCTGGGCCGACGTCTGCTGCTCGAGGCGCCAGCGCACGTGGTTCAGCTGGCGACGCAGGCCGAACGGCAGACGCTCGAACTGGCTGAAGAACGCGTCGACGTCGACGAGCTCGGCGAGCCACGCCGGTGCGTCCACGGCGAGCAGCTCCTCGAGCACGCCCTCGGGCAGGTCGAGGCCCTCGACGTCGATCGCATCCTCGGTCGGCAGCACGCCGATCGCGGTGTCGACGCCGTCCGCCGTGCCGGCGATGCGGCCGGCGATCCACTCGAGCACGCGGGCGTTCTCGCTGAAGCCCGGCCAGAGGAACCCGCCGTCGGCGTCGCGGCGGAACCAGTTGACGCTGAAGATCGCGGGTGCGTTGCGGCCGAGGCGCTGGCCGACGTCGAGCCAGTGGCGGAAGTAGTCGCCCATGTCGTAGCCGCAGAACGGGAGCATCGCGAACGGGTCGCGGCGGATCTCGCCGACGGGGCCCTCGGCGGCCGCGGTCTGCTGGCTCGAGATCGTCGCGCCGACGTAGACGCCGTGCTCCCAGTCACGCGCCTGCATGACGAGCGGCACCTGCGTCGGCCGGCGTCCGCCGAACACGATCGCATCGATCGGCACGCCCTCCGGCGCATCCCAGTCGTCGGCGATCGACGGGCACTGCGAGGCGCGCACCGTGAAGCGGGCGTTGGGGTGCGCAGCGGGTCGGCCGGACTCCGGCGTCCACCGCTCGCCGCGCCAGTCGGTGAGCCCCTCGGGCGCGTGCTTCGTCATGCCCTCCCACCACACGTCGCCGTCGTCGGTGAGCGCGACGTTCGTGAAGATCGTGTCGCGGTCGAGCATGGCCATCGCCGTCGCGTTCGTCGCCTCGGAGGTGCCGGGTGCGACGCCGAAGAACCCGTTCTCGGGGTTGATGGCGTGCAGGCGGCCGTCGGCGCCGGTGCGCATCCAGGCGATGTCGTCGCCGATCGTCTCGACCGTCCAGCCCGGGATCGAGGGCTTCAGCATCGCGAGGTTCGTCTTGCCGCACGCGGACGGGAAGGCGGCGGCGAGGTGCAGGCGACGCCCGTCCTCGTGCGTCATGCGCACGATGAGCATGTGCTCGGCGAGCCAGCCCTCGTCGCGCGCCTGCACGGAGGCGATGCGCAGCGCGAAGCACTTCTTCGCCAGCAGCGCGTTCCCGCCGTACGCCGAGCCGAACGACCAGATCTCGCGCGTCTCGGGGAAGTGCGAGATGTACTTCGTCGTGTTGCACGGCCACGGGGAGTCGGCCCGGCCGGGCTCGAGCGGCGCGCCGACGGAGTGCACGGCGGGCACCCACTCGTCGCCCGCGGCGATCGCCTCGAGCACGCCGCCGCCGACGCGCGTCATGGCGTGCATGCTCGCCACGACGTAGGGGGAGTCCGTCAGCTCGATGCCGAGCTTGGAGATGGGGCCGCCGACGGGACCCATCGAGAAGGGGATGACGTACATCGTGCGACCGCGCATCGCGCCCTGGAAGAGGCCGCCGAGCGTCTCGCGCATCGCGGTCGGCTCGCGCCAGTGGTTCGTCGGGCCCGCATCCTCGTCGTCGACGGAGCAGATGAACGTACGGTCCTCGACGCGGGCGACGTCGTCGGGATGGCTGCGTGCGAGGTAGCTGCCGGGGCGAGCGGGCACCGGCACGATCGTGCCGGCCTCGAGCATGGTCTCGACGAGCGACGCGAACTCGGCGTCGGAGCCGTCGCACCACTGGATGGTCGCGGGCTCGGTGAGGCGGGCGACGCTCGCGACCCACGCGACGACCGACGGAGCGGTGCCGTCGGGGGCGCCGATGAGGGTGCGCGCGGCCTTGGCGGCGGATGCGCCGGCCGTCGGAGGCGGAGGAAGGATCGTCATGTCTTCCACCTTGCGCTGGCTTTCCCAACGATCCATGCAGATGGCGCACGAATGTTCAGTGGTTCTTTCGCTACGCTGCCGGTGTGAGCGATCTTGCAGTCCTCGGCCACCGCATCCGCCACTTCCGCACGCGCGCGGGCCTCACGCTCGACGGGCTGGGCGACCTCGTGGGGCTCGCGGGCAGCCAGCTGTCGCTCATGGAGAACGGCAAGCGCGAGCCACGTCTGTCGCAGCTGCAGGCCATCGCGGCCGCGCTCGAGGTGTCGACGACCGACCTGCTCTCGGAGGAGCCGCCCACCGAGCGCTCGCGGCTCGAGCTCGAGCTGCAGCGCCTGCAGGAGGGTGCCGTGTACTCGCGCCTCGGCCTGCCGACCGTGCGCGCGTCGAAGACGATGCCCGACGACGTGCTCGCCGCGCTCGTCGGGCTGCAGCGCGAGCTCGACCGGCGGTCGAGGGAGGCGATCGCGACGCCGGAGCAGGCGCGTCGCGACTCCACGGCGATCCGCCTGCAGATGCAGCAGGCCGACAACGCGATGCCCGAGCTCGACGCCCTCGCCGAGGAGCAGCTCGCCGCCGTCGGCCACGAGCGCGGCGCCCTCACGCACCGCGCCGTCGCCGACATGGCGCAGCGCATCGGCTTCGAGCTCGTCTTCGTCACCGACCTGCCGCACTCGACGCGCTCGGTGACCGACCTGGAGCACGGCCGCATCTACCTGCCGCCGGCGTCGATCCCCGGCGGGCACGGACTGCGCTCCATGGCGCTGCAGGCCATCGCCCACCGCCTGCTCGGCCACTCGGAGCCGACGTCGTACCGCGAGTTCCTGCAGCAGCGGCTCGAGATCAACTACTTCGCCGCCGCCACGCTCATGCCGCGTACCGCATCCGTCGAGTACCTGCGCCGCGCGAAGCAGGATCGCAACATCGCCGTCGAGGACTTCAGGGACGCGTTCGGCGTCACGCACGAGTCCGCGGCCATGCGCTTCACGAACCTCGCGACGGTCGACCTCGGGCTGCAGGTGCACTTCCTGCGCGTCGGCGACGACGGCGCCCTCATGCGCGCATACGAGAACGACGGGCTGCCGCTGCCGATGGATGCCTCGGGCGCGATCGAGGGACAGGTCGTCTGCCGCCACTTCGCGGCGCGCACGGCCTTCGACCGCGCCTCGCGCACGACGGAGTTCTACCAGTACACCGACACGCCGGCCGGCACATTCTGGTGCTCGTCGCAGACGGGCACGGGCACCGACGGCGAGTTCTCGATCACGGTCGGCGTGCCGTTCGACGCCGCGAAGTGGTTCCGGGGCTCGTCGACGCAGCGCCGCGACCAGTCGCGCTGCCCCGACAAGACGTGCTGCTCGCAGCCCGCGCCGGAGCTCGCCGAGCGGTGGCGGGCGAACGCGTGGGCGTCGGCCCGCATGCACCAGCACACGCTCGCGCCGCTGCCGTCGGGCACCTTCCCGGGTGTCGACGACGCCGAGCTCTACGACTTCCTCGAACGCCACGCGCCGGATCCGGCCGACGCCGACGCGACCAGGGCGGGCTGAGCGATGCTGCCGGGCAGGCGAGGCAGGCGCGATGCGCGCGGCGAGGCGCCCGTCTCCCTCGAGGAGGCAGCGAGCGCCCTCGCGCTCGCGCATCCGACGCTCGACGCCGGTACCGTGACGACGCTCGTGCACCACTCCCGCGACCTGCTGGCCGCGATCGACCCCGCGCACGAGCGGCTGCAGCAACGCGCCGTCGACCTCGCCGCAGCGCGTCTCGACGCGCTCGACGCGTCCGTGGCGCCCGGGGTGCCGCGCGTGCTGTTCCTCTCGACGCGCAACGACGGGATGTCGATCATCGCCGAGGCGCTCGTGCGGGCATCGGGCGCCGAGGTGCTGGCGTCGTCGGCGGGCGTGCGACCGGTCGCGGCGGTGCTGCGGTCGGTGACCGACGCGCTCGCCGAGGTCGGCGTCGACCACCCCGGCTTCCCGAAGCCGCTCACGAGCGAGGTGCTCGCGCGGGCGGACGTCGTCGTCACGATGCTCTGCGACGCGCCGCCGCTGCACGACGGGCAGCGCACGGAGGCGTGGGACCTCGCCGACCCCGCGGGGCTCGGCTCGAGCGCCGTGCGATCGCTGCGGGACGACATCCGCGTGCGCGTCGACGACCTGCTGGCGCGGCTGGCGTAGCGGCGGAGGCGCTGCGCGCCTGCGCTCCTCGACCAGCTGATGACGCAGCGGCTCCCACCGGACGCTCGACTCGGCTCACCCTCAGCTGGTCGAGGAGGCCCCGAGCGCAGCGAGGAGCCGTCACGAGACCCGTGGCAGCGTCGGACGTCGCGCTGCGTGCCGTGCCGCGCGGCGCGTCGGGTCTCGTGACGCGGAGGCGCTGCGCGTCTGCGCTCCTCGACCAGCTGGGGGTGCGGCGTCGCCGCGAGGGTCTGCCGGCCCAGAGGATCCGCCGCTACCGGCGCGGGCGGTACAGGCGCAGCGTCAGCGACGACGCGACGACGAGCACGCTCGACAGCGCCATCGCGAGGCCTGCGAGCATGGGCGTGAGCAGGCCGGCCATCGCGACCGGGATCGCGATCGTGTTGTAGGCGAAGGCCCACACGAGGTTCACGCGGATCGTCGTGAGCGTGCGGCGCGACAGCGCGATGGCGTCCGCCGCCGACTCGAGGTCGCCGTGGACGAGCGTGACGTCGGCGGCGTGCTGCGCGGCGTCGGTGCCCGTGCCCATCGCGATGCCGAGGTCCGCCGCGGCGAGCGCTGCGGCGTCGTTGACGCCGTCGCCGACCATCGCGACCGATCCGCGCGCCTGCGCCGCCCGCACGGCCTCGACCTTGTCCGCGGGCGTCGCGGCAGCGGTGACGTCGTCGATGCCGACCTCGGCCGCCACGGCGCGCGCCGCGCGCGGGTTGTCGCCGGAGACCATCGCGACGCGCACGCCCATGCGGGCGAGCCGAGCGACGGCCGCCGCGCTCGTCGGGCGCACCTCGTCGCGCACCGCGAGCACGCCGCGTGCCGCACCGTCCCACGCCACGACGACGGTCGTCGCGCCGCGCGACTGCGCCTCGTCGAGTGCCGCCGCGAGCGCGTCGGGCAGGGGAGCGGCCCACGCGCTCGCGACCCACGCCGCCGATCCGGCCTGCGCGGCGCGCTCGTCGACGACGCCTTGGATGCCGGCGCCGGCGTCGGCGCGCACCGACGCGGCGCCGGGCGCGTCCGGTGCCGCCGCGACGATCGCCCTCGCGATGGGGTGCTCGCTGCCGCGCTCGAGGGCCGCGGCGACGCGCAGCACGTCGTCCGCGTCCTCGCCGTCGGCGGCCACGACCGTCTCGAGCCGCATGCGGCCGGCGGTGATCGTGCCGGTCTTGTCGGCGAGCAGCACGCGCACGCGTCGAGCGGCCTCGAGGACGCGCGCGTCGCGGATGAGGATGCCGAGCTCGGCGCCCGTCGTCGTGCCCGCGAGCAGCGCCGTCGGCGTCGCGAGGCCGAGCGCGCACGGGCACGCGATGATGAGCGTCGCGATCGCGGCGGTGAACGCGCGCTGCACGTCGCCCGTCGCGACGATCCAGCCGACGAGCGTCAGCACCGAGAGCGCGACGACGACGGGCACGAACACCGACGAGATGCGGTCGGCGATGCGCTGCACCGCCGTCTTGCCCTCCTGCGCCTGCTCGAGCAGCCGCGCGATGCGCGCGAGCTCCGTGTCGCCGCCGACGGCCGTCGCGCGCACGACGAGCACCCCGGATCCGTTGATCGTCGCGCCGATCACCGCGGACCCCTCTGCGACCTCGACCGGCATCGACTCGCCCGTCACGAGCGACGCGTCGACGGTCGACGCGCCCTCGACGACGACGCCGTCCGCGGCGATCTTCTCGCCCGGCACGACGCGGATGCGGTCGCCGACGACGAGCGCGTCGACGGGCACCCGCTCCTCGCCCGCATCCGTGAGCCGGGTCGCCTCGCGGGCGCCGAGGCGCGCGACGGAGCGCAGCGCGTCCACCGAGCCGCGGCGCGCGCGGTGCTCGATGAGCCGCCCGGCGAGCAGGAAGGCGGTGACGGCGGCGACGACCTCGAGGTAGAGCCCCGCGTGCTCGCCGGTGGCGAGCAGCCCCTCCATGTGCATGCCCATCTCGCCGGCGCCGCCCCACACGAGCGCCCAGACCGACCAGAGGTAGGCGGCCGTGACGCCCATCGACACGAGCGTGTCCATCGTCGTCGCGCCGTGCCGCAGCGCCAGCACGGCGGCGCGATGGAAGGGCCACGCGGCGTAGACGGCGATCGGGGTCGCGAGCACGAGCGAGAGCCACTGCCAGCCCTCGACCTGCAGCGCCGGCACCATGCCCATCGCGACGACCGGGGTGCCGAGCACGACGGCGACGAACAGCCGCCACGTCAGCGGCGCGTCCGAGCGCTCCCGATCGGGCTCGGGCAGGGATGCGCCGTATCCCGTGGCCTCGACGGTCGCGATGGCGTCGGCGACGCTCGTGCCCTCGGGCAGCGTGACGTGCGCCACCTCGGTCGCGTAGTTCACGGTCGCCTCGACGCCGGGCATGCGGCCCAGGCGCCGCTCGATGCGAGCGGCGCACGACGCGCACGTCATGCCCTGGATCTCGAGGTCGACGACCTCGGCGGGCATCAGTCGACGAGCGTGTAGCCGGCCTCGTCGACCGCGGCGCGCACGGCGGCGAGGTCGAGCGGGCCGTCGGCGTCGACGCGCACCGTCGACGTGCCGCCCGCGACGAGGTCGACCTCGACGCCGCGGACGCCGTCGATGGCGCCGATCTCCTCGGTCACGGAGGCGACGCAGTGGCCGCACGTCATGCCGGTCACGGCGAAGGCCTGCGTGCCCGTCGGCGCGGCCGCCTCCGCGGCGCCACCGCCGCAGCATCCCCCTCCGCAGCACCCGCCCTGGTCGGCGGCGGCTGCGGGGGTCGTGGTGATCTCGACGTCCTGCTGCACGATGGTGCTCCCTCTCGTCACGAGCGGACGAGCCGGCCGATGGCCTGGCTCGCCTCGCGGATCTTGTCGTCGGCGACCGTGCCACCGGACCTCGCGGCCTCGGCGACGCAGTGCGCCAGGTGGTCGTCGAGCAGCTGCAGCGCGACGGTCTCGAGCGCCTTCGTGGCGGCCGACACCTGCGTGAGGATGTCGATGCAGTACTCGTCCTCCTCCACCATGCGCGCGATGCCGCGCACCTGGCCCTCGGCTCGCTTGAGCCTGCGGAGGATCGCCTGCTTGTCCTCGGCGTAGCCGTGGCTGTGCTGCTCCATGGTGCCACCATACCCCTTGGGGGTATCGGCGTCGACCCCTCCGCGCTCGACGACCTCGCGGCATCCCGGATCCGTCACCCTCCGAGCCGTACAGTGACCGCGTGACCACCGACGAACGCGCCGCCGCGGAGGCGAGGCTCGCGAAGCGCGACCTGACCCTCGACCTCGCCCGCGTCGTCTGCGTGCTGCTCGTGATCGTCGTGCACCTGCTCTTCGCGGGCGTGTCCGTGAGCGAGGACGGCATCGCCCTCGAGCGCACGCTCGAGCTGCAGCGCTGGTTCCCGGCCGCGACCTGGTTCGGGCTCATCATGCCGCTGTTCTTCGTCGTCGGCGGCTTCGCGTCGGCGGCGGGCTTCCGCAGCGCTCGCCGTCGCGGCGACGACCCCGAGGACTTCGCTCGCGTGCGGCTCGCCCGCCTCGCGCGGCCGTCGCTGCCCCTCTTCGTCTTCTTCGCCGTCGCGCTCGGCATCGCGGCGCTCCTGCCGGTCGACCCCGCGTTCGTCGACGGCGTCGCCGTCGGCGTCGGCTCGCCGCTGTGGTTCCTCGCGTCGTACATGCTCGTGCAGGCGCTCGCGCCGCTCATGATCGAGTGGCACGAGCGCCGCCCGAGGACGACGCTCGCCGTGCTCATCGCCGCCGCATGCTTCACCGACCTCGTGCGGATCCTCGTCGGCGAGCCGCTCGCGGGCCTGCCGAACGTCGCCTTCGTCTGGCTCGCCGTGCAGCAGCTGGGCTTCTGGATGCACGACGGCTGGTTCGCGGCGCGCCGCTGGTGGCAGCTCGTGCTCGTCGTCGTCGTGGCGTACGCGATCCTCGCGGTCGTCGTGCGCGTGGGCGACTACTCCACGAACATGCTGTCGAATCAGTTCCCGCCGACGGTGCCGCTGCTGCTGCTCGGCATCGCGCAGGCGTGCCTGCTGCAGCTGCTGCACCGGCCGCTCACGGCGCTCATGCGACTGCGCCCGGCGCAAGGCGTCGTCCTGCTGCTCGGATCGCGGCTCATGACGGTCTACCTCTGGCACCTGCCGCTCATCATGGTGCTCATCGGCGTGCAGCTCGTGCTGCCCTTCCCGCTGTCCTCGCCCGGATCGGGGCAGTGGTGGCTCGAGCGCATCCCCCTCTTCCTCGTCGTGCTCGCGCTCGTGTGCCTGCTGTCGATCCCGCTCGTGCGCTTCGAACGCGTCCAGCCGCTCGCGCCCGCGCCGCCGACGTGGCGCACGGTGCTCGCGATCGTGCTGTTCATCGCCCCGCCGTTCGCGATCATGACGTTCGGCATGGACCTCGCGCTCGCCGCGGCCGGCGTCGTCGGCACCGTCGCGGCGCTGCTGCTGGCCCGCATCCCGCTGCGCCCGGCGCCGTCAAGTCGCCTCATCCCTCGGTGAGCGCCGGCCCGCTCGGCTCCGGTCCTCGGTCGCTGCCCTAGGCTCCGGGCATGGAGACCACGTTCGACGCACCCGTCGACCCGGCGCTCGTCGCCCGCGCCCTCGCCCCCGCCCAGGAGGGCTCGGTCTGGCTCGACATGCCCGCCCCGCGGCATCCGCGGCTCACGGCGCACGTGCACGCCGACCTCGTCGTCGTCGGCGGCGGCTACCTCGGGCTGTGGACGGCGCTCAAGGCCGTGGAACGCGAGCCCGGCACGAAGGTCGTGCTCGTCGAGGCTCATCGGCTCGGCTGGGCGGCATCGGGCCGCAACGGCGGCTTCTGCGACGCGTCGCTGACGCACGGCCGTGCGAACGGAGAGGCCAGGTGGCCGGACGAGCTCGACGAGCTCGAGCGGCTCGGCATGGAGAACCTCGACGGGATGGGCGCCGACGTCGAGCGCCTCGGCCTGCAGGTCGAGTGGGAGCGCGCGGGCTCGCTCACCGTCGCGACCGAGCCGCACCAGGTCGAGTGGCTGCGCACCGAGGCCATCGAGGATCGCGGCGTCTTCCTCGACGCCGCGCAGACGCGCGCCGAGCTGGACTCGCCGACGTTCCTCGCCGGCTACCTCGATCGCCTCGGCACCGCGCTCGTGCATCCCGGACGTCTCGTGCACGAGCTCGCCCGCGCATGCGTCGACCGCGGCGTGGAGATCTTCGAGCGCTCGAAGGCGATCGCGCTCGACTCCGACGATCGCGGGGTCACGGTGCGCACGGGCGGCGGCAGCGTGCGCGCACCGCGCGCCATGCTCGCGACGAACGCCTTCCCGAGCCTGCTGCGGCGCGACCGGCTCTCCACGGTGCCGGTGTACGACTACGTGCTCGCGACGGAGCCGCTCACCGCCGAGCAGAAGGCGTCGATCGGCTGGGTGGAGCGTCGCGGCATCTCCGACGCCGCCAACCAGTTCCACTACTACCGGCTCACCGCGGACGACCGGATCGTGTGGGGCGGCTACGACGCCGTCTACTTCTACGGCGGACGGATCCGCCCCCACCACGAGCGCAGGCAGGCGTCGTTCGACCGCCTCGCCGCGCACTTCCTGACGACCTTCCCGCAGCTCGAGGACGTGCGGTTCGCCTACCGCTGGGCGGGCGTCATCGACACCTCGACGCGCTTCTGCGCCCAGTACGGGCTCGCGCGCGGCGGCAAGGTCGCGTACGCGAACGGCTTCACGGGCCTCGGCGTCGCGGCGACGCGCTTCGCGGCCGACGTATGCCTCGACCGGCTCACCGGGCTCGAGACCGAGCGCACGACCCTGCAGATGGTGCGCCAGCCGGCGATCCCGTTCCCGCCCGAGCCGTTCGCCTCGGCGGGCATCCAGGCGACGCGCTGGTCGCTCGACCGCGCCGACCACAACGCGGGCAGGCGCAACGCGCTGCTGCAGACGCTCGACGCGCTCGGCCTGGGCTTCGACTCGTGACGCGGGTGCGTCGCCTCGCGGACGTCGACGTGCCCGTCGAGGCGCTGCCCTCCGACGAGGTCGTCGCGGGTGCGCCGGCCGCGGGAACCGTCGCGCTCGCCACGATCGGCGGGGCCGAGGTGGGGCTCTGGCGCATGACGGAGGGCACCGCGACCGATGTGGAGGTCGACGAGGCGTTCGTCGTGCTCTCGGGTCGTGCGACGATCCGCTTCGCCGGCGGCGAGGCGATCGAGATCGCGTCCGGCGACCTCGTCACGCTGGTCGCCGGCGAGCGCACCGAGTGGACGGTGCACGAGGCGCTCACGAAGCTCTACGTGGCCTGACGTCGCCTGCGCGAGGCGGCCGCTCGATACGCCGACACGCTCGGCTCGCCGGGAAGCCAGAACCGCCACGGGAAGCGGCGGCCGTCGCCGCCGTCGCCGGAGACGCCGACGCGCGGTCCCGTGCGGTGCGGCATCGGCCGCGTGCGTGCGACGTCGTCGACCTCGAGCGTCCACGGACCGGTGCCCAGCAGGTCGGCGCCGTCGTCGGCGAGCGTGGCGCCGAGCGCCTGCGCCACGTTGCCGGGTCCTCGCGCGAGCTCGACGATGGGGGAGCGGCGCGGCCGCGCCTCGCGGCGCGCTCGCGCGAGCGGCTCGCCCTCGACGACGGCACCTGCACGCACGAGGATGCCGAAGCCCTCGCGGTCGCCGGCGACGACGTTGATCGCATGATGCATGCCGTAGGTGAAGTACGCGTAGAGGTGCCCCGCCTCGCCGAACATCGTCGCGTTGCGCCGCGTGCGCCCGCGGAACGAGTGCGCGCCGGGATCGTCGGCGCCGCGATACGCCTCGACCTCCGTGATGCGGATCGCGACGCGCCCCTCGGGGCTGGCATGGGCGAGCGTCGCGCCGAGCAGCAGCGGCGCGACGACGATCGGATCCCGTGCGAGCCAGGCGCGGTCGGGTCGCGTCATGGCGCGGGCCAGCCTCGCGCCCGCATCGCGTCGAGCCCGACGAGAGTCGTCTCGAGGATGAACGCGACGTACCAGGCCTCGCCGGCGCGCGTCGCCGCCTCGTCGCCGACGAACGGGTCGATCATCGACGACACGATGAGCTCGAGCACACCCTGGTCGGCGTCGGCCGCCCGCATGGCCGTGCGCATCGTCTCGAGGTCGCGCGGCCCGTCGTCCTCCACGAGGCGGCGATCGTCGCCCATGGCGAGCGCCGAGAGCGCGTTGTTCACGATCGCGGCGTAGGCCATGGCGGCGTGGTCGCCGAAGCCGTCGCGGAGCAGCACCTGCACGCCGCGCTCGACGGTGGGCAGCAGCGGCTCGAGCGTCGGTCCGTGCATGAGCAGCCACTTCGCGACGCCGTCGTGGGCGCCGATGATCTCGCGCGCGGGCAGCACGAGGGCTCGGTACCAGTCCTGCCACGGGAGGTCGGCGTCGGGGATCGAGATCTGGGCGATGACGTGCTCGACGACGCGGCGCACGATGACGTCCTTGCCGCCGACGTGGTGGTACAGCACCGAGGCGGCGACGTCGAGCCGGCGCGCGAGGTCGCGCACCGACCAGCCCATGAGGTGGGTCTCGCGCGTGAGGGCGACGGCCTCGGCGACGATGCGGTCGGGGGTCAGGCCCGCGTGGAAGGGCGCGTCGTCGGTCATGGGCCTCCGTCGTGACGATCGCTCCAGCATCGCGCATCTCGACGCGACAGCGTGACGCGACCGCCTCGACGCGGTAGCGTGGATTCGAACGCCGTTCTACCACCGATCGAGGGACGCAGGCTCCATGACCGCCGAGAGCTCCGTGGGAGGTCGCGCACCGCTCGTGGGCGCGCTCGCCGCCGTGCTGCTCGCTGCGGTCGCGCAGGTGACGATGCAGCCCGCATCCGCCCCGCTCGTGCTCGAGCTCGGGCTCGAGCCGTGGCACGTCGGCCTCGCGGTCGCCGCCTCGGCGGCGATGATGCTCCTCGCGGTACCGGCGTGGATGCGAGCCGTCGTGCGCTTCGGCGCGCGCGGGCCGATCGTGGGCGCGATGCTCATCGCGACGGCGGCCATGGCCGTCGTCGCGCTGCTCGTGATGCTCGCGACGCGCGTGGCGATCGACGCGTGGGTCCTCGTCGTCGCCCTCGTCGGGCTTCGCGGGCTCGCGCTCGGAGCGTGCCTCGCCGCCGTCGTCCCCGCGGCGCGCCTCGTCATCGACGCGACGCAGGACGACGCGTGGCGCATGCGCGGCCTCGCCGGCATCGCCTCCGTGCAGGGCTTCTCGATCGTGGTGGGCGTCGCCGTCGGCGGCGGCCTGTCGACGTTCGGCGCCCTCGTCCCGATCGCCGTGGCACCCGTGCTGCTCGGCGTCGGCGCCGCTGCCGTCGCGATCGCGGTCCCCGGCGGCGTCCGAGCGCCCGCTCGAGCGCGGCCCGGACGGTCGCCGCGCCTGGTCGACGCGCGCACCTGGCCCCTGTTCGTCGCGGCGCTCGCGGTGTGCGCAGCGATCGCGTGCGTGCAGATCGTCCTCGGCTTCGTGCTGCACGAGCGGTTCGCCCTCGGTCCCGCGACGACCGGCTTCGCGACCGGATGGGTGCTGCTCGCGGGCGGCCTGTCGGCGGTCGTCGCCCAGACGCGCCTCGCGCGCGCGGCGACGCGCGCGACGGCGCTCGCGCGCGTCGGCATCGCCGCGGCCGCCGTGGGCGTCGGTTGCCTCGCCCTCCCGTCCGGCTTCGTCGGGCTGCTCGTCGCGATCGTCGTCGCCGGCGTCGGCGTCGGGCTCGCGCTGTCGGGGATCGCGCGGGCTGCCGGCGTCGCGACGCGCGACCGCGCGCGCACGCAGCTGCTCGTGGGCACGGCGACGGTGCTCGGCGTCGTCGCCGGACCGCTCGTCGGCACCCTGCTGCTCGGGGTCGGGACCGCGGCACCGTTCGTCGCGTGCGCCGCGGCGCTCGTCGGCGCCTTCGCGCTCGCGCTCGCGCATCCGGCGTTCCGAACGGCAGCCGCGCCGACGCCGCTCGCGGAGACGGCGACGAGCTGAGTCGTCCTGGGCGGGGGCCTTGTGGGCCGCCGTCGAGGGCCGGGTCGCGTGACGTGGGTCATGCGGTGCTTGCGCCCTCGATGGGATGCGAACCCGCGCGGTGGGCCGCCGTCGCGAGCCGGGTCTCGTGACGGGGGCCATCCGGGTGTTGCGCCCTCGATGGGATCCGAACCCGCGGGGGCCCGGTGGGCCGCCGTCGCTGGCCGGGTCGCGTGACGCGGGTCATGCGGTGCTTGCGCCCTCGATGGGATCCGAACCCGCGGGGGTCCTGTGGGCCGCCGTCGCGAGCCGGGTCTCGTGACGCGGGTCATGCGGTGCTTGCGCCCTCGATAGGATTCGAACCTACGACCTTCTGCTCCGGAGGCAGACGCTCTATCCCCTGAGCTACGAGGGCAGGGGCTGGATCAGGCTAGCACCCGGGCGCGCATGCGCCGTCCACCCAATCCATCCCCGACGCGAGGAGCCGCCGTGGTGCGCACCGTGCACGCCGAGTTCGCGATGGACGTCGACGGCGAGGCGGAGTTCCTGCTGCTGCTGCTGCCGGCCGCCGGCCACGACGCCGACGAGACGCTCGTCGTGACCGTCGACGACGAGCCCGTCTCCTGGACGGAGCGCGCGGGCCGCCACGGCACGCGCGAGCTGGTGCTCACGGCGGGTCCCGGCCGCCTCGCCTGCACGTTCGACGCGACGATCGGCGAGCGCGCAGGAGCCGGCGCCGAGGAGGTCGAGGACGTCGAGCTCGATCGCTACCTCGCGGCCTCGCGCTACGTCGAGGTCGACGAGCTGCGCGACTTCGCCTCCGAGCGCTTCGGTCGCGCGGAGGGGTGGACGGCCGTCGACGCCGTCGTGCGCTACGTGGCCCGGCACCTCGAGTACGACATGGATCGCTCCGCGATCGACGACGGTGCGGTCGCGACGCTGCGCAAGGCCGGCGGCATGTGCCGCGACTACGCGCACGTCGTCATCGGGCTCTGCCGCGCGCTCGGCATCCCAGCGCGCTACGCCTCCGTCTACGCGCCCGCGCTGCAGCCGCCCGACTTCCACGCGGTCGCCGAGGTGCACCTCGACGGCGGATGGTGGGTCGTCGACGCCACGCATCTCGCGCCGCGCGGCAGCATGGTGCGCATCGCCACCGGCGTCGACGCCGAGGAGACGGCGTGGGCGACCAACTCGGGTGGATGGGTCACGCTCGACGGCCTCGAGGTCGAGGCCCATGACGACGCGCTGCCCGACGACGCCGCCGACGATCCCAGCGAGCGCATCCGCCTCGCCTGAGGCTCAGCCGAGGTTCGCCGCGACCTCGTCGAGGAGGGCCTGCGCTCCGGCGTCGTCGCCCTCGAAGTACCGCGAGGCGACGACGATGCCCCAGCCGTCGACGACGGCGGAGCGGCCGGGCAGCGACGTCGGCGACGGGGCGTCGTCGACGTCCTCGAGCACGCCCACGAGCAGCACGTCGCCGCTCGTCGCATGCTGCCAGGCGCACAGCACGCCCGACTCGGCGTAGGCGTCGAGGTCCGCCGGGATGCCGGAGGCCGGCGTCGCGGTCGCGAGCATCTCGGGATTGAAGGCGTAGACCTGGTCGGGCGTCAGCACGTCGTCGCATGCGAGGTCGAGGTCGCCCGCGACGGGACCGGGCGCGAGCGGGTCGGACGGCGCAGGGTCGAAGTTCGACGGATTCGGGTCGGAGGGGATGGGCTCCCCGCTCGCGTCGAGCGACGGCGATGGCGATGGCGGCTGGGGATCGGCGTCGAGCGCGCCCGGCGAGCAGGCGGCGAGCGCGAGCGCCGACGAGGCGGCCAGGACGGCGACGAGCGCGCGAGAGCGAGGCATGCGGCCAGCATAGGATCGAGGGATGCATCCCGCCGCGCTCGCCGAAGCCCTGCTCGCCGCCGTGCAGGCGGTCGTCGGAGACCGCGCGGAGGTCGCGGCCTCCGACATCGTGCTCGAGCGGCCCCGCAGCCGCGAGCACGGCGACTGGACGACGAACGCGGCGATGCGCCTCGCCAAGCGCGTCGGCGTCGCTCCGCGCGACCTCGCGGCGCAGCTGCAGGAGCGCATCGCGACGATCGAGGGCGTCGCGGCCGTCGAGGTCGCCGGCCCCGGCTTCCTCAACCTGCGGCTCGACGCGGCGGCCGCGGGCGAGCTCGCGCGCACGATCGTCGAGGCGGGCGGCGCGTACGGCCGCGGCGACTCGCTGCAGGGCCTCGCGATGAACCTCGAGTTCGTCTCCGCCAACCCCACGGGCCCGCTGCACCTGGGCGGCACCCGGTGGGCGGCCGTCGGCGACTCCCTCGCCCGCATCCTCGAGTCGCAGGGCGCGCGCGTGACGCGCGAGTACTACTTCAACGACCACGGCGCGCAGATCGACCGCTTCGCGCGCAGCCTCGTCGCCGCGTGGCGCGGGGAGGCGGCGCCGGAGGACGGCTACGGCGGCGACTACATCGGCGACATCGCAGCCCGCGTCGAGGCCGCGAGCGAGATCGACCTGCTCGACCTCGACGACGCTGCGCTGCAGGAGCACTTCCGCGAGCACGGCGTGCAGATGATGTTCGGCGAGATCAAGCAGTCGCTCGCCGACTTCGGCGTCGTCTTCGACGTCTACTTCCACGAGCACGACGTGCAGGCGAACGGCGACGTCGAGCGCGCGATCGAGCGGCTCCGCGAGCGCGGGCACGTCTTCGTCGAGGACGGCGCCACGTGGCTGCGCACGACGACGTTCGGCGACGACCGCGACCGCGTCGTCGTGCGCTCCAACGGCGCGCCAGCGTACTTCTCGGGCGACCTCGCCTACTACCTCAACAAGCGCGAGCGCGGCTTCGACCAGTGCCTCATCATGCTCGGCGCCGACCACCACGGCTACGTCGGCCGCATGATGGCGATGTGCGAGGCCTTCGGCGACGAGCCGGGGGTGAACCTGCAGATCCTCATCGGTCAGATGGTCAACCTCGTGCGCGACGGCAAGCCCGTGCGCATGTCGAAGCGCGCCGGCACGATCGTGACGCTCGAGGACCTCGTCGAGGCGGTCGGCGTCGACGCCGCCCGCTACTCGCTCGCCCGCTCGAGCGTCGACACGCCGCTCGACATCGACCTCGAGCTGCTGCAGAGGCGCTCGAACGACAACCCGGTCTTCTACGTGCAGTACGCCCACGCGCGCACCTCGGCAGTGGCGCGCAACGCGGCCGCCGCGGGCATCGACCGCTCGGCGTTCGACGCGTCGACGCTGGACCACGAGACGGAGGCCGCGCTGCTCGGCGCCCTCGCCGACTTCCCGCGCGTGCTGACGCAGGCCGCGCAGCTGCGCGAGCCGCACCGCATCGCCCGCTTCGCCGAGGAGCTCGCGGGCCTCTACCACCGCTGGTACGACGCGTGCCGCGTCGTGCCGCAGGGTGACGACCCGATCGACGACCGCAATCGGTCGCGCCTGTGGCTCAACGACGCCACGGGCCAGGTGCTGCGCACCGCCCTCGGCCACCTCGGCGTGAGCGCGCCCGAGCGGATGTAGCGCCGTGGCCAGGCGGCTGGTGCGGGTGGGCCTCGGCCTCGCGGGCATCGGCGCGCTCCTGGGCGCCACCGTCGTCGCCGACGTCGTCGTGCGCGGCGAGATGGAGCGCGTCGCCCGCGAGGAGATCGCCGTCGCGCTCGCGCTGCCCGACCCCGACGCGGTCGACGCCGAGATCGAGGGCGGCAGCGCCATCCTGCAGCTGCTGCTCGGATCCGTCGACCACGTCGTCATCACCGTCGACGATCTCGACCTCGGCGTCGCCACCGGCACGTTCCACGCCGAGATCTACGACCTGCCGACGAACCCCCTCACGCCCATCCCTCGCGTCTACTCCTACATCTCGCTCGACCACGACTCCGTCGTGCGCCTCACGGGCGAGTTCGTCGACGCACCCGTGCGCGACGTGACGCTGCGGCCGCCGGCGCTGCGCGTCGAGGTGTCGACGACGCTGCCGACGCGCATGGCTCCGACGGACGTGACCGTCGTCGTCGAGCCGGTGACGCGCGGGTCGCGCATCGTGCTCGTGCCGCAGACGGTGGAGGTCGGTGGGGCGGAGCTGTCGCCGTCCGAGTTCGAGGAGCGCTACGGCGTCGCGACGTCGGCGCTGTTCGACCAGACGGGCTTCTGCGTCGCCGACTCCGTGCCGACGACGATGGAGATCGCCGACGTGCGGGTGTCGAACGGCGCCGTGCTGCTCGTCTTCGCGATCGACCAGCGCTCGGTGCTGCAGCTGCAGTCGCCGCACGGCTCCTGCGTCGGCTGACGCGTCGACGTATGACGGGCGGGTCGGATGCGCCATGCCGCGCCCGGTAGGCTGGCCGCGTCAGGCTTCAGGGGCCAAGCCGGGTCCGCTCGCCTGCTGATCCGAGCGCGCAGGGCCATGCACGGCCCGCCGCTCGCACCGCAGGCGATCCCCACGCACCCACGGACCGATCCATGACCCACGCCATCGACGCAGACGCGCTCCAGCCCGCCATCTGGCCGACGAGCGCGCAGCGCGTCGACGGCGTCGTGCACGTCGCCGGCGCGAGACTCGACGCGCTCGTCGCCGACCACGGCACGCCGCTCATGCTGCTCGACGAGGCCGAGCTGCGCGGCCGCGCCCGCCGCATCCGCGACGCGTTCTCGGCGGTGCTCGACGACCCGCTCGTCTACTACGCCGGCAAGGCGCTGCTCACGGCGGACGTCGCCCGCTGGGTGACGGCGGAGGGGCTCTGCGTCGACGTGTGCTCGGCGGGGGAGCTCGCGCTCGTGCGTGCCGCAGGCGTCGACCTCGCCCGCGTCGGCTACCACGGCAACGCGAAATCCGAGGCGGAGCTGCGCGTCGCCGTCGCGGCCGGCGTCGGCACGATCGTCGTCGACTCCGAGATCGAGCTCGAGCGTCTCACGCGCATCGCGCGCGAGGCGGGCGTGCGGCAGGGCGTGCGGCTGCGCATCAACGTCGGCGTGCACGCCTCGACCCACGAGTTCCTCGCGACGAGCCACGAGGACCAGAAGTTCGGCGTGCCCATCGCCGACGCGACGGCGCTCGTGGAGCGCATCCGCGCCGACGACGTGCTGCGGCTGCGCGGCCTGCACACGCACATCGGCTCGCAGATCTTCGACGGCGCGGGCTTCGCCGCCGCGTTCGACCGCATGGTCGCGCTCCACGCGTCGCTGCTGCCGGGCGGCGACCTGCCCGAGCTGAACCTCGGCGGCGGCTTCGGCATCGCCTACACCGAGGCCGACGACCCGCAGCCGATCGAGCGCATCGCGCAGGACTTCGCGGATGCGCTGCGCGCCGCGTGCGAGCGCGAGGGCATCCCGATGCCGCGCATCGCGATCGAGCCGGGACGCTCGATCGCCGGGCCCGCGGGCATCACGGTCTACACCGTCGGCACCGTGAAGCGCGTCGAGCTCGCCGACGGCGAGCGCGTCTACGTCTCGGTCGACGGCGGCATGAGCGACAACCCCAGGCACGTGCTCTACGGCGCGCAGTACACCGCGCGCGTCGCGAGCCGCACGTCCGACGCGGAGCCCGTGCGCGCCCGCGTCGTGGGCCTGCACTGCGAGTCGGGCGACATCGTCGTCGAGGAGGTACGACTGCCGGCCGACGTCGCACCGGGCGACCTGCTCGCCGTGCCCGCGACCGGCGCGTACTGCGCGAGCCTCGCCTCGAACTACAACATGACGCCGAGGCCGCCGATCGTCGCGGTCGCCGACGGCGCATCGCGCGTGCTCGTGCGCCGGGAGACCATCGACGACCTGCTCGCGCGCGACGCGGGCCTGGGAGGGACCACCGCATGACCGCGTACCGCAGCCTCAAGGTCGCCCTGCTCGGCGCGGGCAGCGTCGGCGCGCAGGTCGCGCGACTCCTGCTCGAGCACGGCGACGAGCTCGCCGCTCGCGCCGGCGCCGGGCTCGAGCTCGTCGGCATCGGCGTGCGCGACGTCGACGCTCCCCGCGACGTGGACCTGCCCCGCGAGCTGCTCACGACCGACCTCGCCAGGCTCGCCGCATCCGCGGACATCGTCGTCGAGCTGCTCGGCGGCATCGAGCCCGCCCGCACGCTCGTGCTCGACGCGCTGAACGCCGGCGCCGACGTCGTCACGGCGAACAAGGCGCTCGTCGCCGCGCACGGGCCCGCGCTCTTCGACGCCGCCGAGCGGGTCGGCGGCCAGCTCGCGTTCGAGGCCGCGGTCGGCGGTGCGATCCCCATCATCCGCCCGCTCGAGGCGAGCCTCGCGGGCGACCGCGTCACGCGCGTCATGGGCATCGTCAACGGCACGACCAACTACATCCTCGACCTCATGCACCGCGAGGGCGCGAGCATGGAGGACGCGCTCGCCGAGGCGACGCGCCTGGGCTACGCCGAGGCCGACCCCACGGCCGACGTCGAGGGCTTCGACGCGGCCTCGAAGGCGACGATCCTCGCCTCCCTCGCGTTCCACACGACCGTGCCCGTCGACCAGGTGCACCGCGAGGGCATCCTGTCCGTCACGGCCGACGTCGTGCAGCAGGCGGAGCGCGACGGTCGCGTCGTGAAGCTGCTCGCGATCTGCGAGCGCATCTCGGGCGCGGACGGCGAGCGGATCTCCGCGCGCGTGCACCCCGCGCTCATCCCGAGCGACCACCCGCTCGCGGCGGTGCACGAGGCGAAGAACGCCATCTTCGTCACGGCCGAGGCCGCCGGCGACCTCATGTTCTACGGCGCGGGTGCAGGCGGCCCCGAGACGGCGAGCGCCGTGCTCGGCGACCTCGTCTCCATCGCGCGCCGCCACGTCATCGGCGGTCCCGGCGTCGCGGTGTCGAGCCACGCCAACCTGCCCATCGCGTCGATCGACGACGTGCCCACGCGCTACCAGCTGCGTCTGGCGGTGCTCGACCGGCCCGGCGTCCTCGCCGCGATCGCGACGGTGCTCGGCCAGCACGACGTGTCGATCGAGTCCATCGAGCAGCACGTGGCGGAGGGGCCGACGGCTAGCCTGGTGCTCGGCACGCACGCCGCCCCCGAGGGCAGGCTGCGGCAGGTCGTCGACGCGCTGCGGACGCATGAGGACGTCGCGAGCATCGATCACGTCATCCGCATCGAGGCGCAGGCCTGAGCGGGGAAGAGGGACGCATGGCACACCAGTGGCGCGGAGTCATCCGCGAGTACGCAGACCGGCTCGACGTCACCGACGCGACGCCCATCGTCACGCTCGGCGAGGGCGGCACGCCGCTCATCGAGGCGACCCGCCTCTCCGCACGCCTCGACGCGCGCGTCCTCGTGAAGTTCGAGGGCATGAACCCGACGGGCTCGTTCAAGGACCGCGGCATGACGATGGCGGTGTCGAAGGCCGTCGAGCACGGCGCGAAGGCCATCGCGTGCGCCTCGACCGGCAACACCTCCGCGGCGGCCGCCGCCTACGCGGCGCACGCGGGCATCACCGCGGCCGTGCTCGTGCCCGACGGCAAGATCGCGATGGGGAAGCTCGCGCAGTCCGTCGTGCACGGTGCTCGCATCCTGCAGGTGCAGGGCAACTTCGACGACTGCCTCGAGATCACGAAGGAGCTGTCGGAGCACTACCCCGTGCACCTCGTGAACTCCGTGAACGACGACCGCATCGAGGGGCAGAAGACGGCCTCGTTCGAGATCGTCGACGTGCTGGGCGACGCCCCCGACATCCACTGCATCCCCGTCGGCAACGCCGGCAACATCACGGCCTACTGGCGCGGCTACACGGAGGCGGCGCACCACGGCGACGCCACCCGCACCCCGCGCATGCTCGGCTTCCAGGCGCTCGGCGCGGCGCCGATCGTGCGGGGCGAGGTCGTCCGCGCGCCCGACACCGTCGCGACCGCGATCCGCATCGGCAACCCCGCGTCGTGGGAGCAGGCCCTCGCGGTGCGCGACGAGTCGCGCGGCGGATTCTGGGCGATCGACGACGAGCGCATCCTCGCGGCCCAGCGGCTGCTCGCGCGCGAGGAGGGCATCTTCGTCGAGCCCGCGTCCGCGATCAGCCTCGCGGGTCTGCTCGAGCGCCACGCCGCCGGCGAGATCCCGAAGGGCTCGACCGTCGTGCTCACCGTCACGGGCCACGGCCTGAAGGACGCGCAGTGGGGCCTCAAGGGCGACGACGGGCAGGATGCCTCGCCGCAGGTCGTGAAGGCCGAGACGAGCGAGGTCGCCAGCCTCCTGGGACTCGCGTGAGCCTCGTCGGCCGGCGGGTGCGCGTGCGCGTGCCCGCGACGAGCGCCAACCTGGGCCCGGGATTCGACACGCTCGGCCTCGCGCTCAACGTGCACGACGAGCTCGAGGTCGAGGCCATCGAGTCGGGCGTCGAGATCGTCGTCGAGGGCGTCGGCGCGGGGGAGGTGCCCACCGACGCGACGCACCTCGTCGCGCGCTCGGCGCTCCACGCCTTCGAGCGACTCGGCGTGCCGGCGCCCGGCCTGCGCATCCACGCCCGCAACGCCATCCCGCACTCGCGCGGCATGGGCTCGTCGGGAGCCGCGATCGTCTCGGGCGTGCTCGCGGCCGTCGGCCTCGTCGGCGACGACGCGCCGGTCGACGACGCCACGGTGCTGCGGCTCGCGACCGAGCTCGAGGGGCACCCCGACAACGTGGCGCCCGCGATCTTCGGCGGCCTCACGATCGCGTGGGTCGACGACGACGGCCCGCACCACACCGAGCTCGCGGTGCACCGCGGCGTCTCGCTGCTCGTGGCGGTGCCGGAGGAGCGCATGTCGACGTCGCTCGCGCGCAGCCTGCAGCCCGCCGACGTGCCGCATGCCGACGCCGTCTTCAACCTCTCGCGCGCGGCGCTGCTCATCGCAGCCCTCACGCAGACGCCCGACCTGCTCTTCGCGGCGACGGAGGACCGGCTGCACCAGCGCTACCGCGCCGCCGCGATGCCCTCGACGAACCGCCTCGTCGAGGCGCTGCGCGCGGCCGGCCATGCCGCCGTCGTCTCGGGCGCGGGGCCCTCGGTGCTCGTGCTCTCGAGCGATCCGGAGCAGCGGCTGGCCGCCGCCGAGATCGTCGCCGCGCAGGCCGACGCATGGGAGTCGCACCTGCTGGCCGTCGACATCAAGGGTGGTACAGTGGAGCGCAATCCCCGCTAGTCCCGGCCACGATCCGTGTCCGCTGCGGAGGATGACGAGACTCCAGTCGCAGCACCGCCCCATCATCCGGCGATGTCCTCTCGAACGCCGCGCGATGGAGCCGTGCGTCCACGGGCCGCCGCATGACGGCCCGCCCCGGAAAGGGAGAACATGACCAACGAGACCATCGACGTCGACGCTGCCGCCGCAGAGGGTGCAGCGCCCGAGCCGCAGGCCGACGCCGCCCCCGCCGCCGAGGCGCCCACCGCCCCCAAGGCGCGACGCTCGCGCCGTGCGCAGAGCGCGGCAGCGGCGCCGGAGGCCGCGACGCTCGACCTGCCGGCCGCCGAGACGCCGGCCGCCGAGACGCCGGCACCCGAGGCGGACGCTGCCCAGGCGCCTGCGGCGAGCGAGGACGCTCCCGTCGAGGCGCCGAAGCGCAAGCGCGCGACGCGCAAGAAGAAGGACGAGCCCAAGGCCGAGGAGGCTACCGAGGCCCCGGCCGAGGAGGCGACCGCGCCCGCCGAGGCCGAGGCGCCGCAGGCCGCGGCCTCCGAGGATGCCGCGCAGCCGGAGGGCGAGCAGCAGGCCGACGCCGGAGCGCAGGCCGAGGGCGACCAGGGTGCCGAGGCCGCGCAGCAGGACAAGGGCGAGCAGCCCGCCGACGATGGCGAGCAGCGCCCGAGCCGCCGCCGTCGCGGCCGCGGCAAGGGCGGCGCCAACGCCGACCAGCAGGACAAGGGCGAGCAGACCGCGGCCGGGCGTCAGCAGCAGCAGACGCAGCAGGCCGGCGACGACGACGAGGCGGCCGAGGGCGGCCGTCGCGGTCGCGGTCGCGGCAACGGCAACGGGAACGGCAATGGCACCGGCACCGGCGAGGGTCGCGGCCAGCGCGGCGGCGAGGCCGAGCTCGAGTCGCGGCGCAGCCGCACGCGCGATCGTCGTCGTGGCCAGGGTCGCGGCGACGACCTCGAGCCCGAGATCCTCGAGGACGACGTCCTGCTGCCCGTCGCGGGCATCCTCGACGTGCTCGAGAACTACGCGTTCGTGCGCACCACGGGCTACCTCCCGGGCTCGAGCGACGTCTACGTCTCGCTCGGCCAGGTCCGCAAGCACCACCTGCGCAAGGGCGACGCCGTCGTCGGCGCCATCAAGCAGCCTCGCGAGGGCGAGCACCAGGGTGCGCAGGGGCGGCAGAAGTTCAACGCGCTCGTGCGCGTCGACTCCATCAACGGGCAGCCCGTCGAGGAGGCCGCGAACCGACCCGAGTTCGCGAAGCTCACGCCGCTCTATGCGCAGGACCGCCTGCGCCTCGAGACCGTGCCCGGCAAGCTGTCGACGCGCGTCATCGACCTCGTCGCGCCGATCGGCAAGGGGCAGCGCGGCCTCATCGTCTCGCCGCCGAAGGCCGGCAAGACGCTCGTGATGCAGGCGATCGCGAACGCCATCGCCGAGAACGACCCCGACGTCCACCTCATGATCGTGCTCGTCGACGAGCGGCCCGAGGAGGTCACCGACTTCCAGCGCACCGTCAAGGGCGAGGTCATCGCGTCGACGTTCGACCGTCCCGCCGAGGACCACACGACGCTCGCGGAGCTCGCCATCGAGCGCGCCAAGCGCCTCGTGGAGCTCGGCAAGGACGTCGTGGTGCTGCTGGACGGCATCACGCGCCTCGGCCGCGCCTACAACCTCTCCACGCCCGCCTCGGGCCGCATCCTCTCGGGCGGCGTCGACTCGAGCGCGCTCTACCCGCCGAAGCGCTTCTTCGGCGCGGCGCGCAACATCGAGCACGGCGGCTCGCTCACGATCCTCGCCACGGCGCTCGTCGAGACCGGATCGAAGATGGACGAGGTGATCTTCGAGGAGTTCAAGGGCACCGGCAACATGGAGCTGCGCCTGTCGCGGCACCTCGCCGACAAGCGCATCTTCCCGGCGGTCGACGTCAACGCGTCCGGCACCCGCCGCGAGGAGATGCTGCTCGGCACCGAGGAGACCAAGGTCATGTGGAAGCTGCGTCGCGCCCTCGCCGGGCTCGAGCCGCAGCAGGCCACCGAGCTCGTGCTCAAGAACCTCAAGGACACCCAGTCGAACGTCGAGTTCCTCATGAAGGTCTCGAAGTCGACGCCGGGCGAGCAGGCCTGACGCCGGTGTTCGAGTCCGTCTCGGGGCTGCTGGCCGAGCACGCGGACCTCGAGCAGCAGCTCGCGGATCCCGCCCTGCACGCCGACGCGGGTCGCGCCAAGCGCGTCAACCGCCGGTACGCGGAGCTCAGCCAGATCAAGGCGGCCCACGAGCGGTGGACGGCGGCGGGGGAGGACCTCGCCGCCGCCCGCGAGCTCGCCCGCGAGGACGAGGCGTTCGCCGACGAGGTGCCCGCGCTCGAGCAGGCCGCGCACGACGCCGAGGAGCGGCTGCGCAGGCTGCTCATCCCGCGCGACCCCGACGACGGGCGCGACGTGATCATGGAGATCAAGGGCGGCGAGGGCGGTGAGGAGTCGGCCCTGTTCGCCGCCGACCTCCTGCGCATGTACGAGCACTACGCGACGAGCCGCGGATGGAAGACCGAGATGCTCGAGTCGACCCCGAGCGACATGGGCGGCTTCAAGGACGTCCAGGTCGCCATCAAGGGCTCGTCGAACGATCCCGCGCAGGGCGTGTGGGCGTCGCTGAAGTACGAGGGCGGCGTGCACCGCGTGCAGCGCGTGCCGGCGACGGAGTCGCAGGGCCGCATCCACACCTCCACGACGGGCGTGCTCGTCTTCCCCGAGGTCGACGAGCCCGAGGAGGTGCAGATCGATCCGAACGACCTGAAGATCGACGTCTTCCGCTCCTCGGGACCCGGCGGCCAGTCGGTGAACACGACCGACTCGGCCGTGCGCATCACGCACCTGCCCACGGGCATCGTCGTTTCGATGCAGAACGAGAAGTCGCAGCTGCAGAACCGCGAGGCCGGCATGCGCGTGCTGCGCGCGCGGCTGCTCGCGAAGCAGCAGGAGGAGCTCGACGCCGCCGCCTCCGATGCGCGCCGCTCGCAGATCCGCGGCATGGACCGGTCCGAGCGCATCCGCACGTACAACTTCCCGGAGAACCGCATCGCGGACCACCGCACGGGCTTCAAGGCGTACAACCTCGACAGCGTCATGGACGGCGCGCTGCAGCCCGTCATCGACTCGTGCATCGTCGCCGACGAGGAGGCGCGGCTCGCGGCCCTCGCCGACGAGTCCTGACGCCTGGCGGGGGTGCGGCGTAGCCTCTCGGCCATGACGCTGCGACTGGCCGAGCTCACTCCCGAGAACCTGGGCGCCGCGGTGCGCCTGCCGCCCAGGCCGGGAGAGCCGGCGAACGTCGCCCCCGTCGTCTTCTCGATCGCCGAGGCGTACGTCTCCGAGGCCGCCTGGCCGCGCGTCGTGCTCGACGACGACGAGGTCGTGGGATTCGTCATGGCGAGCTGGGATCCGGAGAACGAGCTCGAGGCGTTCCGTGCCGGAGTGTGGCGGCTCAACGTCGCCGAGGCGGCGCAGGGGCGCGGGGTCGGTCGCTTCGCGGTCGAGCAGGTCGCCGGCGAGGCGCGTCGGCGCGGCATCGACCGCATCACGGTGCTGTGGGAGCCCGGCGACGACGGCCCCGAGGGCTTCTACCGGCGCCTGGGCTTCGTGCCGACGGGCGAGATCCTCTTCGGCGAGGTCGTGGGCGCGCTCGACCTCTGACGCGCCTGCCAGCGGTGGCCATCCTTGCTACCCTGGAGGCACGCCGAGACAGGCGTGCGGACGAGGGCGCAGTACCCGCACAGCGACAAGACTGACCACATCGGAGGTCCGTCATGGACTGGGTCGTCCTCGTCGTCTCGGGGTTGCTGGAGGCCGTCTGGGCCACCGCGCTCTCGCGCACCAAGGGGTTCACGCGCTGGCGCCCGACGGTCGTCTTCGCCGTCGCGATCGTCGGCAGCATGGTCGGGCTCGCGATCGCGATGCTCACGATCCCCACCGGCACCGCCTACGCCGTCTGGGTCGGAATCGGCGCCGTGACGACCGCGGTCTGGGCGATGGTCACGCGCGCGGAGCGTGCGACCGTCGCCCGCGTCGTGCTGCTCGCCGTGCTCGTCGGCTGCGTCGTCGGCCTCAAGGTGGTGGCGTAGCCATGGCGTGGATCGTGCTGCTCGTCTCCGCGGTGCTCGAGGCGGTGTGGGCCACGGCGCTCGGCGCCTCCGAGGGCTTCACGCGGCCGGTCGAGTCCGTCGTCTTCGTCGTCGGCTGCATCCTGTCGATGATCGGCCTCGAGCGTGCCGCGCGCACCATCCCCATCGCGACGGCGTACGCGGTCTGGGTGGGGATCGGCGCGGCGCTCACCGTGACGTGGGCCATCGCCACCGGCGCGGAGGCGTTCTCGTGGTGGACGGTCGTGTTCGTCGCCGGCATCGTCGCGAGCGTCGTCGGCCTCAAGGTCACGGCACCGAAGGGCGCGGCGGGCGACGAGCGCTCCGACCCGGCTGCGAGCGGCTGACCGCTACGCGTTCGCGCGCGCGGCCATCAGCGCCGAGGATCGTGCGATGCGGGCGGTCACGAGCACGCGGGCACGGCGGGTGACGAAGGCGGAGAGCACGCCGAGCATGCCGTTGACCGGCCGTGCCATGGCGCTCGGGCCGGGATCGCGGCGGTCGAGCTCGCGCAGCAGCGCGTCCGCCACCTGCTGGGGCGTCTGCATCCTCCCCCCGTACTGCTCGGTGCCGAGCTCGTCGAAGAACTCGGTCGCCGTCAGACCGGGCGCGAAGGCGAGCACGCGCACGCCCGTGCCTCGCAGCTCGCCCCAGAGGGCCTCCGTGAAGGTCAGGGCGAAGGCCTTCGCGGCCGAGTAGACCGCCATTCCCGGGATCGGCTGATAGGCGGCCTCGCTCGTGATGGTCACGAGGATGCCCTCGGCTGCAGCGCGCACATCCGGAAGGAACGTGTGCGCGAGATCGACGACGGCACCGGCGTCCACGGCGATCTCGGCGGCCAGCCGGTCGGGGTCCTCGCGGTCGAACCGACCGTCCGTGCCGAATCCTGCGTTGCTGACGATGCCGGTGACGCGGATGCCGCGCGCCGCGAGCTCGGCACGGATCGCGGGACCGGGGCGAGGCGAGGCGAGGTCGGCGGCCACGGTCTCGACGCGGACGCCGTGACGCTGCCGCAGCCTGGCCCCCAGCGCATCGAGCCGATCCATGCGTCTCGCGACGAGGGCGAGGTCGGCGCCGCGCGCTGCGAGCGCCTCGGCGATGCTGGCGCCGATGCCGGCGCTGGCGCCGGTGACGAGGATGGTGTGCCGCGAGTAGTCGATCATGGGCACAGCATGACACGAGTGACACTCAGTGCCAAGTACGGCACCCGATGGCGTGTCGGATAGGGTCGGACCATGAGCCAGAGCGAGGTGCCGGTTCGCGACCGGGCACGAGTGGCCGTCCGTGAACAGATCGCACGCGTCGCGGTCGATCTCTTCGTGCGCGATGGCTTCGACGAGGTCTCCATCGACCGCATCGCCGCCGCCTCGGGCATCTCCCGACGCACGTTCTTCCGGTACTTCGCGACGAAGGAGGACGCCGCGATCGGAGACGTGGTCGAGCGCGGCAGGGTCGTCGCGGCTGCGATCGCTGCGCGTCCGCAGAGCGAGGGAGCGTGGGACGCCGTGCTCGCGGTCGCGAGCGAGAGCGTCGCCGCCTGGGACGACCCGGCGCAGGAGCTCGCGATCGGGCGCCTGATGCTCGAGGTGCCCTCGCTGCGAGCACGGCATCTCGAGAAGCAGCTCGCGTGGCGCGCCCTCATCGAGCCCACCCTCGCCACTCGGCTGCGCGACGGCTCCGGTCTCGCCGAGGGCGACGCCGTCTTCGAGGCGGCCGCCATCGCCTCGACGGCCCTCGCATGCCTCGACGTCGCCAGCGAGGCGTGGGTCCGCAGCGGCGGCGCAGGCGACCTGGGGGAAGGCTTCGCGCGCGCACTGGCCGCCGTGCGTCGCTGACCCCGACGCCAGCGGCGTCGTCGTCGTCGCACGTTCACCGGCTCCTCGGGCGTCGTTCACCCGCGCCGCCTAGCGTGGGTGCGGACGCGCGACCGCACCTATGGATTTAGCGCTCCGTTGTAGATACTCTCCATGGTGAGAGGTCGTTTCGACGAGGAGAGACCATGCAGGCACTTCAGGGGCGCGCGCTGCGCGCGACGGCAGGACTGGCGCTGGCGGGCATCGCGCTCGCGGGCTGCGCGAGCGGCGACGGAGGGTCGGGCGATGCGGGTGGACCGCTGATCGTCTACACGAACTCGAACGGCGACGGCCGCGGGGAGTGGCTCACGGCGCAGGCCGAGGAGGCCGGCTTCGAGATCGAGATCGTGGGGCTCGGGGGCGCCGACCTCACGAACCGCATCCTCGCCGAGGTGAACAACCCCGTCGGCGACGTCGTCTTCGGGCTCAACACGATGTTCTTCGAGACGCTGAAGGCCGAGGACGCCATCACGGCCTACGAGCCGTCGTGGTCGGACGAGGTGCCGCAGGATGCGGGCGACCCGGTCGACGGTGCCTACTGGCCCCTCGTCGACCAGGCCATCGTCACCGTCTATGACGCGTCGACCGTCACCGATCCGCCTGCCGACGCCGCCGACCTGTGGTCGTCGGAGGAGTACGCCGGCACCTACGAGGTGAACACCCAGCTCGGCCAGGCGACGCCGCAGCTCGTCGTCGCAGGCATCCTCGCGCCGTACGTCGACGACGAGGGCGAGGTGTCGGACGAGGGCTGGGAGGCCGTCGAGGCGTACTACGCCAACGGCAGCCCCGCCGTCGAGGGCACCGACCTCTACGCGCGGTTCCAGCAGGGCGACGTGCAGTACGGCGTGCTGCCCTCGGGCGGCATCGTCGCGCGCGACGCGGAGTACGGCACCGAGACGGCGATCCTGCCGCAGGCGGACGGCGTGCCGTTCGTGACCGAGCAGATCGGCGTCATCGCGGGCACGCAGCGCGAGGAGCAGGCGCAGGAGTTCATCGACTGGTTCGGCAGCGCCGAGGTGCAGGGCGCCTTCGCGCAGGAGTTCAACGCGATGCCGGTCAACGAGATCGCCGCGGAGCAGGCGAACCCCGAGGTCGTCGAGCTCGTCGGCTCGGTCGAGCGCGCCGACATCGACTACGCGCTCGTGCGCGAGCACATCGGCAGCTGGGTCGAGCGCATCCAGCTCGAGTACCTGCCCTGATCGCGACCCGATCCATCGAGCAGGGCGGGGGCCCGGGCGGCCCCCGCCCCTCCACGAAGGAGCATCCATGATCCGCTTCGACGGCGTCCGCGTCGCGTTCGGCGACCACATCGCGCTGCACGGGCTCGACCTCGAGATCGCCGAGGGGGAGTTCTGCACCCTGCTCGGACCCTCTGGCTGCGGCAAGACCACGGCGCTGCGTGCGCTCGCCGGCTTCGTCGAGCCCACGTCGGGCTCGGTGCACGTCGCCGGGCGCGACGTCACCCGCGTGCCGAGCGAGCAGCGCGGCGTCGGCATGGTCTTCCAGAGCTACGCGCTCTTCCCGAGCATGACGGTGCGCGAGAACATCGCGTTCGGCCTGTCGGTGCAGCGGGTCGCGAAGGCCGAGCAGCGCGAACGCGTCGACCGCGCCGCGGAGCAGGTGGGGCTGCGGCCCGAGCAGCTCTCGCGGGGCGTCGCGGAGCTCTCGGGCGGCCAGCAGCAGCGCGTGGCCATCGCCCGCGCGCTCGTGCTCGAGCCGTCGATCCTCCTGCTCGACGAGCCGCTGTCGAACCTCGACGCGAAGCTGCGCGTGCAGCTGCGCGGTGAGCTGCAGCGCCTGCAGCGCGACGTCGGCATCACCACGGTCTACGTCACGCACGACCAGGAGGAGGCGCTCGCGCTGTCGGACCGGATCGCGGTGCTCTCCGAGGGCAGGCTCGAGCAGCTCGGCTCGCCCCGCGAGGTGTACGAGCAGCCTGCGAGCGCCTTCGTGTGCGACTTCGTCGGCGAGGCGACGCGCCTGACGGCCGAGCAGCGGCGGGTCCTCGCCCCTGGCGCCCTCGACGACGTCGATGCCTGGGTGCGCCCCGAGCACGTCGCGATCGACGACGCCGGCGTGCAGGGGACCGTGCGCGAGCACGCCTATCGGGGCGCGTCGACGCTGCTCGAGGTCGACGTCGCCGGCGACGTGCTGCGCGTCGAGTCGGCGAGCGCCGACGCCGCGTCGCTCAGCCTCGGCGACGCCGTGCGCGTGCGGCTCGACGTCGACCGCGTGCACCGATTCCCCGTCGCCGCATGAGCGCCGTGCCCGCGAGCGCCGCGACCGCCGCACCCGTCCCCGAGGGGCCGTCGCCCGCGCGCCCGCGCCGGGGCGCGACGGCGCGCATGCTGCGCTCGCCGATGGGCATCGGCGTCGCGATCGGGACGATCTGGTTCGCCGCCACCTTCCTGGTCATGCCGAACGTCACGCTGCTGCAGGCGACGTTCGCGCCCGACGGTCAGCCGTCGCTCTCGGCGGTCGAGCGCCTGCTCTCGAGCGAGCGCGCCCTGCGCTCGCTGGGCAACAGCGTCCTGCTCGCCGCGACGCTCGCCGTCACGGTCAACGTCGTCGGCATCTTCATCGTGCTCGTGACCGGGTGGTTCCGGATGCACGGGCGGCGCGCGCTGTGGCTCGGCTACGCGACGACGTTCATCTACGGCGGCATCGTGCTCGCCACGGGCTACGCCTTCATCTACGGTCGGTACGGCTTCGTCACGAACGCGCTCGCGAACGTGTGGCCGGGTCTCGACCGCGACTGGTTCTCGGGCTTCGTCGCCGTCGTGCTCGTCATGACCTTCGCGACGACGACGAACCACATGCTGTTCCTCTCCGCGGCGCTCGCGAAGATCGACCACCAGTCGATCGAGGCGGCACGCCTCATGGGCGCGTCGAACTGGACGATCCTGCGCCGCATCGTGCTGCCGACGCTGCGGCCCATGATCTTCGCCGTCACGGTGCTGACGTTCCTCACGGGCCTCGGAGCCCTCACCGCGCCGCTCGTGCTCGGCGGGCAGGACTTCCAGACCGTCGCGCCCATGATCCTGTCGTTCTCGCGCTCGGCGACCTCGCGCGACGTCGCCGCGCTGCTCGCGATCCTGCTCGGCCTCGCGACGATCGTGCTGCTCGCGATCCTCAACCGCGTCGAGCGCGGCGGCACGTACTTCGCGGTCGCGAAGGTCGCCTCGCCGCTCGAGCCGCAGGCGTTCCGCACCCGCTGGGGCTCGGCGATCATGCACGTGCTCGCCTGGGCGCTCTGGCTCGTCTACGTCTTCCCGGTGCTGTGCGCCATCACGTTCTCGTTCGTCGACGCCTCGGCCGTGACGAGCGGCTCGATCACGCTCGAGGACCTCACGCTCGAGCACTGGGTCACCGTGCTCACCTCGGCCGACGCGCTGCGACCCTTCATCGTGTCCGTCGTGTACTCGGCCGTCGCATCCATCGTCGTCGTGCTGGGCCTCGTGCTCGTCGCGCGCTCGATCACCCGCTGGCGCGGATGGCTCTCGAGCGTCCTCGAGTACGTGCTGCACATCCCGTGGATCCTGCCGACGATCCTCATCGCGCTCGGCCTCGTCATCACGTTCGACCGGCCCCAGTGGCTCGTCGGCGGGCAGGTGCTGCAGGGCACGATCCTCATCCTCGGCATCGCCTACGTCATCGTGAAGATCCCCTTCACGCTGCGGCTGCTCAAGGCCGCGTTCGCGGGCGTGCCGGACGAGCTCGAGGACGCAGCCCGCATCCTCGGCGCCGGGCAGCTCACGACCATCCGCCGCGTCGTCGTGCCGATCATCGCGCCGACGATGGCGGCGGTCACCGCCCTCAACTTCACGAGCCTCGTCGACGACTACGATGCGGCCGTGTTCCTCTACCACCCGCTCGCGGAGCCGCTCGGCATCGCGATCCGGCGGGCGACGGAGGGCGAGGCGAACGTGCAGGCGATGTCGATCACGTTCGTCTACACGGTGCTGCTCATGGTCGTGCAGGGCCTCGTGCTCTGGCTCGTGTACGGCCGCGGCCTGCGGAGGCGGCGTGGCTGAGCGACAGCTCGGGGTGACGGTCGAGGACGTCGCGCGGGCAGCGGGCGTCTCGCGCTCGACGGCGACGCGCGCGCTGCGCGGCCACGGGCGCATCGCCGAGGCCACGCGCACCCGGGTCGAGGAGGTCGCCGAGCGGCTCGGATACGTGCCGAACCTCGCCGCGACCGACCTCGCCGCAGGCGGCACGGGCGTCGTCGGACTCATGCTGCGCGACGCCGCGAACCCCGTGTACGGCACGCTCTTCTCGCGCATCGAGCTCGCGGCGCGCGACGCGGACCTCGAGCTCGTCACCGTCACCATCGGCGCGGACCCCGATGGCGGTCAGCAGGTGCAGGCGCTGCGCCGCCTGCTCGGCATGCGGGTCGCCGGGCTGCTCGTCGCGACCGGCGGCGTCGCCTCCACCGCGCTCGAGCCGTTCGCGAGCGAGGTGCCCATCGTGCGGATCGGCCGCGACGAGCCGAGCGAGCGCATCCACGCCGAGGCGTACGACGAGGCCTGGCACGGCCGGCTGCTCGCCGAGCGCGTGCGCGCCCTCGGGCATCGCCGCGTCGTCGTGCTCGGCGCGGACGCCGCGACGTCGTACGGCGAGCACGCACGGGCCGAGGCGCTCGTCGCGCGACTCGACGGCGTGCGCGTCGACCGGGTGTCGACGCGCGCGGCGCCCGAGGACGGGGTCGCGCAGGCGCTCGCCGCCGTCGACGCCGGCGCGACGGCCGTGCTGTGCGCCTCCGACACCCGGCAGCTCGCCGTGCTGCGAGGCCTCGCCGCTGCGCATCGCACGTGCGCGACGACCGGCTGGGACGGCATCCTGCCGGGCGTCGACCTGCTGGGGCTCACGACGGTGCGCGTGCCCGTCGAGTCGGCGGCCGACGCGGGCGTCGCGCGGCTCGCCGCGCTGCTCGACGGCGACGTCGACGCCCCCATCCATCGGCGCTGGCGGGGCGAGCTCATCCCCGGGCGCACCCTGACACCCGCGGAGGATCGATGATCACCACCGAGTTCCCGGCACCGAGCGTCGTGCTGGCCCACCTCACCGACCTGCACGTCACGGGGGACGGCTCGCCCCTCTACGGTGCCGTCGACTCCACGGCGGCGCTCGAGCGCGCGCTCGCCCGGCTCGAGGCCTCCGGAGTCCGTCCCGACGCGCTCGTGCTCTCCGGCGACCTCGCCGACCGGGGGGAGCCCGAGGCCTACCGGCGTCTGCGCGCGCTCGTCGCGCCCGTCGCCGAGCGCCTCGGGGCCGACCTCGTCGTCGCGACCGGCAACCACGACGACCGCGCGGCGCTGCGCGAGCACCTGCTGGGCGACGACTCCGCTCCGGCCGACCGGCCGGTTCGCGCCGTGCACCGCGTCGGCGGCCTGCGCGTCGTCGTGCTCGACTCGAGCGTGCCCGGCGCGCACTGGGGCGCCGTCGACGACGAGCAGCTCGCGTGGCTCGCCGACGAGCTGCGCGAGCGCGCGCCGCTCGGCACGATCCTCGTGCTGCACCATCCGCCGGCGCCGACGATCCTCGATCTCGCGCTCACGGTCGAGCTGCGCGGACAGGAGCGACTCGCCGCCGTGCTGCGGGGGAGCGACGTGCGCGCCATCCTCGGCGGACACGTGCACCACACGACGTCGTCGACCTTCGCGGGCATCCCCGTCCACGTCGCTGCCGGCCTCGCCTACACGCAGGACCTGCTCGCGGAGGGCGGTGGCACGCGCGGCCAGGACGGCGAGCAGGCGCTCGCGATCGTGCACGTGCTGCCGGACACCGTCGTGCACGCCGTCGCGCCCGTCCGCGCCCACCCGACGGTCGGCGAGCGCGTGCCGCAGGCGGAGGTCGACCGGAGGCTCGCCGACGCCGGCATCGTGCGACGCGCCTAGCCTCAGGCGTCGACGACCCACTCGAACGCCGATGCGCCGCTGCGGGCGCCCGCCTGCGAGCGGGCGCGGTCCGGCTCGGCCAGCGTGCGCGTGACCTCCTCGCCGAGCCGCACGAGCTCGGCGAAGGTCGTCGTGCTCGCCCACGGGGGGCGCAAGCCGAAGACGAGGTCCTCGGTCGCGGTGTTGCCGGATGCGCCGGGTGCGAACGGGCAGCCGCCGAGTCCGCCGAGCGCGCCGTCGACCACGGTCGCCCCGCCCTCGACGGCGGCCAGCGCGTTGGCGACGCCGAGCCCCCACGTGTCGTGGCCGTGGAAGACGACGCCGAGGTCCGGGCGCAGGCGAGCCGCCTCGGCGATCCGACGACGCACCTCGCCCGGATGCGCCTGGCCGAGCGTGTCGGCGATGACGACGTCGACGGCGCCGTCGGTGCGCGGGTCGGCGACGATCGACAGCACGCGCTCGAGCGGCACCTCCCCGTCGAAGGGGCACGTGAAGGCCGTCGCGATGCACAGCTGCACCGTGCCGCCGACCGCCTGCGCGGCGGCGAGCGCGTCGGGGAAGGCGGCGACGGACGCCTCGGCGTCGCGGCCGACGTTCGCCCGATTGTGCGCGTCGGACGCCGACAGGCAGTACTGGAAGCGGCGGACGCCCGCGGCGGCGGCGCGCTCGACGTGGCGGGGCGTCGCCACCCACACCCACGCGCGCTCGCGCTCGTGCTCGTCGAGCGCGGCGACGACGTCGAGCGTGTCGGCGAGCGTCGGCACGAGGTCGGGACGCGCCATCGACCCGACCTCGACGTGCTCGACGCCGAGCGCGAGCAGCTCGCGCACGAGCCTCACCTTCCGCTCGGTCGGCAGGGGGCTGCCGACGAGCTGCAGCCCGTCGCGCAGCGTCACGTCCCGGATCTGCACCTGGGTCATCGCATCCGCTCCTCGTAGTCGGCGACGCGCGCGTCGCTCCATCCCAGCTCCCGCAGCACCTCGCCCGTGTGCGCCCCGAGGTCGGGCCCCGCGTGGCGGATGGGCAGCGAGCGCCCGCCGAGCACCGGCACGACGCCGGGGAAGGCCGTCGCGAACAGGGCGCGCTCGCCGTCGTCGACGTCGAGGTGCTGGATCATGTCGCGCGCGGCGAGCTGCTCGTCGCCGCACAGGTCCTCCGCGGTCGCGATGGGCCCCGAGGGCACGTCGGCGGCGTCGAGGGTGGCGAGCGCCTCGCGGCTCGTGCGCGCCGCCGCCCACTCGCCGATGGCCTCGTCGAGCGCGTCGCGCGCCGCCCAGCGGCCGTCGTTCGTCTGCAGCGCCGGGTCGTCGGCGAGGTCGGGCCGGCCGATCGCCCGCATGTAGCGCTGGTAGATCCCATCGCCGTTGCCGGCGACGACGATGCTGCGGCCGTCGGCGCACAGGTACGCGTTCGACGGCGCGATGCCCTCCATGCGGCCTCCGGTGCGCTCGCGGCGCACGCCGTACGCCGACCACTCGGGCACGAGCGACTCCGTCACCGACAGCATCGCCTCGTTGAGGGCGACGTCGATCGTGCGCCGATCGAGCGCGAGGTGCGCCTCGCCGCGCGCGGCGCGCGTCGTCTCGCGCTCGAGGAGGCCCATGACGGCGCCGAAGGCCCCGTAGAGCCCCGCGATCGTGTCGCCGATCGACACCCCGGTGCGGCTCGGCGCGCGCCCGGGCTCGCCGACGAGCTCGCGGAAGCCGCCCGCCGCCTCCGCGACGGCGGCGAAGCCGGGCCTGGGTGCCAGCGGACCCGTCTGCCCGAACGCCGAGATGCGCACGACGACGAGGTCGGGGTTCTCGGCGTCGAGCGCGGCTGCGTCGAGCCCCCAGCGCTCGAGCGTGCCCGGCCGGAAGTTCTCCAGCAGCACGTCGGAGCGGCGGACGAGGTCGAGCACGAGATCGCGGCCCTCGTCGCTGCGCAGGTCGGCGACGATCGAGCGCTTCGACCGGTTGATCGTGCGATGGAGCATCGACGTCGTGCCCGAGCGCAGCCGCCAGCGGCGCAGCTCGTCGCCCGTGCGCGGTCGCTCGACCTTCACGACGTCGGCGCCGAAGTCCGCGAGCAGCCGCCCGGTCGTCGGGGCGGCGATGTAGTTGCCGAGCTCGACCACCCGAACGCCTGACAGCGGAAGGGACGCGGCAGCGGTGCTCACAGGAACAGCGACAGGATCAGGGTCATGCCGAGGGCGATGACCGAGGCGACCGAGACGCCGACCGTGACGGTCTTCAGGGCGCCGCGCACCGACTGCCCGAGGAACGACTGCAGCAGCCAGAACGTGTTCGAGGTGACGTGGATGCAGAAGAGCGCGCCCGCACCGGCCGCGAGGCCCACGAGCACGGGCTCGAGCCCGATCTGCGCCGCGACGGGGCCGAGGATGCCGGCGGCGGTCATCGCCGAGAGCGTCACGGACCCGACGGCGACGTGCAGGATCGCGGCGATGCCCCACACGAGCAGGATGGGCGCGACGGCGGATGCGCCGAGCCACTGCGTCAGCAGCGAGCCGAGGTCGCCCGCGGCGATGACCGCCGCGAGCGATCCGCCGACGCCCGTGAGGGCGAAGATCTGTCCGGCGTCCTTGAAGCCGTGCACGAGGGTGCGCTCGAGCTCGTCGGAGCCAAGGGCGCGGCGGCCGATGATCGCCGTGCCGACCACGCCGAGCAGCAGCGCGATGGCGGGAGCGCCGAGCAGCTGCATGGGCGCGATCGCGATCTCGAGGACGTCGAGCACGGCGCCGGCGGCGATGAGCAGCAGCGACAGCAGCAGCGGCGCGAAGAGCACGATGAGCGGCTGCTGGCGGCGCTCGCCGTCCTCGCGCTCGCGCAGCGCCGTGGCGCGCTGCGGGTCCGCGCCGGGCACGGCGATGGAGCTCGTGGCGCCCGACACCGAACGAGCCGGACGCGCGTCGTCGCGCCGCTGCGCGTCGTCGTCGGCGGAGCCGTCGGCGTCCGGCGTCTCATCGTCGATCATCCGCTGCTCGTCGCGCTCCGGGTTCCAGAAGCCGACCCGGAAGAGGAAGGTCATGACGGCGATCGCGAGCACGACCGTCGGCACGACGACGAGGAGGCCCATGAGCAGCATCTGCCCGAGCGGGACGCCGAGGTTCGCGGCGATCATGACGGCGCCGATGCCGGGCACCATGAGGGCGATGCCGACCTCGAGGCTGATGGCGAAGGTCGCGCCCATGATGCCGATGCCCGTGCGCCCCAGGCGCGGTGCGATCCGGCGCGCGAGAGGGGCGGCGATGACGATCATGACGTCGACGAAGATCGTCTGGAGGTAGGTCGCGAACGAGAGGCCGAGCGCGAACGGCACGCCGCGGCGACCGAAGAGGCGCAGCAGCGACTCGACGAGCCGGGTGATGGCGCCCATGCGGTTGAGCATGGAGCCGATGAGCACGCCCCAGGCGATGAGCAGGCCTGCCTCCATCATGACGTCGCCGAACCCCTGCGCCATCGTCGAGACCGTGTCGACGGCGCCGAGGCCCGTGGCGAGGCCGATGGCGGCGGCGCCGAGCGCGAGGGCGATGACGGGGTTCGTGCGGAAGCGGACGATCATGACGACCACCGCGAGGATGGCGACGCCGACCACGGCGAGCGTGTACCAGTCGGGCACTGCGGGACTCCTCTTCGTCGAGGTCGATCGCGCCTCGTCGCGCGATCGATTCCCACATCGTAGGAGGCTTCCCGTCAGATGGGTAGCCTCCCGGCGTGTCGGCCCGTACGATCGGCGTCATGGCAGAGCAGCCGCTCCTGGTGCTGGGCAAGATCCGCACGATCCTCGACGCGTTCACGCTCGCGGCGCCCGTGCAGACGGCGGCGCAGATCCGACAGGCCACGGGCCTGCCCTCGTCGACGGCGCATCGACTGCTCGGCAACCTCGTCGAGCACGGCTTCCTCGACCGGGATGGCGACGCCTTCCGCATCGGCGCGCGCATGGCGTACTGGGCCGGCCCCGCGACGCGAGCCCGCGACCTCGTCGACCTGCTCGCGCCGCAGCTCGAGGCGCTGCGCGACGCGACGGGGGAGACCGCGTGCTGCTTCCGCGCCGAGCAGGGGTCGCGCGTGTGCATCGCCGTGGCCGAGACGCGGCACGGGCTCAAGCGCGACATGTACGTCGGGCGCATCCAGCCGCTGCACGTCGGCAGCGCCGGTCGCGTCCTGCTGGCGTGGGACGAGGCGCTGCTCGACGAGGTCGCCGCCGGCCCGCTGCCCGCGCTCACGGACGCGACGATCACCGACGCCCGGGCGCTACGGGAGGCCGCCGCCGCGACGCGCGCCCAGGGCTACGCCATCACGATCGGCGAGCGCGTCGAGGCCGCCTCGGGCGTCTCGGCACCCGTCTTCGACGCTCACGCGCAGGTCGTCGGCGCCATCACGGTCATGGGTCCGACGCTGCGCATGCCCCTCGAGGTCTGCGCGTCGATGGTCGACGCGGTCGTCGACGCGGCCGCGGGCGTGACGGCGTCGCTCGGCGGTCGCACGCCCGCCTGACGCGCGCCGAGACGCCTAGGCTCGGGTGCATGCCCACCGTGCTGCTCGTCCGTCACGGCCGCACGACCGCGAATGCCGCGGGCGTGCTCGCCGGGCGCTCGCCGGGGGTGCACCTCGACGAGATCGGCATCGAGCAGGCGCGCGCCGCGGGCGAGCGGCTGCGCGACGTGCACCTCGCGCGCGTCGTGTCGAGCCCGCTCGAGCGCTGCCGCGAGACGGCCGACGCCCTGCTGGCGGCACGACCGGACGAGCCGATCGCGATCGAGCCCGCCCTCACCGAGTGCGACTACGGAGCATGGCAGGGCCGCCCGCTCTCGGAGCTCGCGGCGGAGGACCTGTGGCGCGTCGTCCAGACGACGCCGTCGGCCGCGACGTTCCCAGAAGGGGAGTCTATGCTCGCGATGCACGCGCGCGCTGTCGACGCGGTGCGCCGGCACGACGCGGAGGTGCTCGCGGCGCACGGGCCGGACGCCGTCTGGGTGGCCGTGAGCCACGGCGACGTGCTGAAGGCCATCCTCGCCGAGGCGCTCGGCACGCATCTCGACCTGTTCCAGCGCATCCACGTCGACCCCGCGTCCGTCTCGATCGTGCGCTACGGCGCCGGTCGGCCGACGGTGCTCGGCGTCAACACGCACGCCGGTGAGCTCGCATGGGTCGCGCCACGAGGCGGCGCCTCCGACGACGCCGTCGTCGGAGGGGGTGCGGGGCCGGAGGCGCCGCGCTCGTAGCATGGTGGCATGGCTCCCGTGGTGCACGGCTTCGACTGGCCCGACCGCTTCGTCGTGGGGACGATCGGCGATCCGGGCGAGCGCACGTTCTACCTCCAGGCGAAGGCCGGCCGGGAGGTCGTGAGCGTCGCCCTCGAGAAGCAGCAGTCGGCGCAGCTCGCGGCGGGCATCGACCACATCCTCGACGAGCTGCGCGCGCAGGACGGCAACCCGTACCACGTGCCGGCGGACATGCCCGAGGAGCTCCGCGACGACGAGCCGCTCGACGGCCCCGTGCTCGAGCAGTTCCGCGTCGGCACGATGACGCTCGGATGGGATCCGTCGACGTCGCAGATCGTCATCGAGGCCATGCCCATCACGACGATCGACGACGAGGACGAGGACGGGCTCGACGAGGAGCCCGAGCCCGACGAGCTGCTCGTGGTGCGCATCCCGGTCGGTTCGGCGCGTGCGTTCGCCCTGCGCACGCGCGAGGTCGTCGCGGCAGGGCGTCCGCTGTGCCCGCTGTGCGGCTCGCCCATGTCGCCCGATCGTCCCCACGAGTGCCGGCTGCCCGACGACCAGCCGTGATCGCCGACCCCGAGGCGGTCGGCGACCGGCTCGTCCTGACCGGACGCATCGTGTCGGCCTCGAACGCCGTGCTCGTCGGCGAGCTCGACGGCGAGGCCGTGGTCTACAAGCCCGTCGTCGGCGAGCGACCGCTGCACGACTTCCCGGACGGCACGCTCGCGCGGCGCGAGGTCGCCGCGTACGCCGTGTCGCGGGCGTCGGGCTGGGACGTGGTGCCGCCCACGCGGCTCGTCGACGGCCCGTACGGCGTCGGGATGCTGCAGCGCTGGATCGATGCCGACCTCGACCAGGACGCCGTCACCCTCGTCCCCGCGGACGCGGTCCCGAGCGGCATGCTGCACGTCCTCGACGGCGTCGGCGCCGACGACGAGCCGGTCTCGCTCGTCCACGAGGACACCCCGGTGCTGCGTCGCATCGCCGTGCTCGACGTCCTGCTCAACAACGCCGACCGCAAGGGCGGTCACGTGCTCGAGGTCGCGGGCGGCCACCGTCACGGCATCGACCATGGGCTCACGATGCACGTCGACCCCAAGCTCCGCACGGTCCTGTGGGGCTGGATCGGCGATCCGCTCGCCGACGAGGAGCTCGCGGGCGTGCGGCGCGTGCTCGACGCGCTCGATGCGGAGCTCGGGGAGGAGCTGGGAGCGCTGCTCCGCCCCGACGAGGTCGCCGCGCTCGCCGACCGCTGCGAGGCGCTGCTGCAGGCGCGCGCCTTCCCCGAGCCGCATCCCGGACTGCCCGCGGTGCCCTGGCCGCCGTTCTGACGAACGCCTCGGCCCGCGCGTCGTGCGACGCTCCCTCCCCGGCCCTCGTGCGGGGCACCCTTCGAGGCTCGCCCTTCGGGCTCGCACCTCAGGGAGCGGGTGGTGGGCGTCCTGCGGGAGGGGAGACGAGTCGTGCGGGGCACCCTTCGAGGCTCGCCCTTCGGGCTCGCACCTCAGGGAGCGGGTCGGTGGGCGTCCTGCGGGAGGGGAGACGGGTCGTGCGGGGTACCCTTCGAGGCTCGCCCTTCGGGCTCGCACCTCAGGGAGCGGGTCGGTGGGCGTCCTGCGGGAGGGGAGACGGGTCGTGCGGGGTACCCTTCGAGGCTCGCCCTTCGGGCTCGCACCTCAGGGAGCGGGTGGGTGGGCGTCCTGCGGGAGGGGAGACGGGTCGTGCGGGGTACCCTTCGAGGCTCGCCCTTCGGGCTCGCACCTCAGGGAGCGGGTGGGTGGGCGTCCTGCGGGAGGGGAGACGGGTCGTGCGGGGTACCCTTCGAGGCTCGCCCTTCGGGCTCGCACCTCAGGGAGCGGGAGGCTGCCGGCGCGCGAGCACCTGCAGCCGGTGGCCGCGCCATTGCCACAGCGCCCACAGCGTGGGCCACATCGCGGGCGCCGCCGCGCCGCCCACGTCGAGGCGGTCGCGGAAGCGGCTGCGGCCGTCCGGCAGCGGCGACACGGCCATGCGGTGCCGCCAGGTCGTGAGGGCGGCGAGCGGACCCGACTGCGGGCCGCCGCGATCGTGCACGATGCGCACGTCGCCGCGCAGCTCGTCGTGCAGCTCCACCGTCATGCGACCGGAGGGGAGGCCGAGCATCCGCGTGTCGAGCGCGACGGGCGTCGCCTGCGGCCAGCGGTCTGGCCACGTGCCGGACGCGGGCACGGGCTCGAGCACCGGCGCCATCGCGAAGCGCATCGCGGCAGGCGCGTGGAGGAGGTCCCAGGCGCGATCGACGTCGCAGTCGAGGACGAGATCGAGCACGACGCGCACGAGTCCAGCATCCCGCAGCGGACCGCGTGACGCATAGGCTCGCCGCATGCCGCTCGTCACCCTGCTCAGCGGCCCGACGGCCGTGGGCAAGACCACGATGGCGAGGGCGCTCGAGGCGGCGGGCGCCGTGCGGCTGTCGATGGACGAGGCGGAGTGGGATGCCGGCTACCGCGACGGCTTCGCGCCGCGCCCGGTGCTCGAGCGGCTCGAGGTGGGGCTGCAGCGCCGCATGGTCGATGCGGTCGCAGCCGGTCGCCCGGTCGTCGTCGATCTGTCGCTGACGACGCGGGCCGTGCGCGACGCCTGGCGCGCCGCCGCCGAGGCCGCCGGCGCGAGCGTCGACCTCGTCGCGCTGACGGCGCCGATCGAGGTGCTCTGGGCGCGCATGCAGGAACGCGTCGGGCGCCGCGACCCGAACGCTCGCACGCTCGACCGCGCCGCGCTCGAGGCGTACGTGGCGTCCATCGAGCCGCCGCATCCCGACGAGCGGGCCCGCATCGTCGTCACCGGCTGACGGACCGACGCGTCAGATCTGGTACTCGATCGAGCCCGACCGCGCGACCGACGCGGGGATGCCGACGAGCGTCACGCCCGCTGGGGCGTCGCGCACGACGACCGCGTTCGCGCCGACCTTGACGTCGTCGCCCAGCCGGATGGGGCCGAGCACCTTCGCACCGGCGCCGATCGTGACCCGATCGCCGATCGTCGGGTGGCGCCTGCCCGTGCCGCGGCCCGTGCCGCCGAGCGTCACCTGGTGGTAGATGAGGCAGTCGTCGCCGACGACCGCCGTCTCGCCGATGACGACGCCCATGCCGTGGTCGATGAGCAGCCGTCTGCCGATCGTCGCGCCGGGGTGGATCTCGACGCCCGTGACGAAGCGCATCCACTGGCTGCCGGCACGGGCCGCGAAGCGCAGCCCGTGCCGCCAGAGCCAGTGGTGCCATCGGTGGGCCCAGACGGCGTGCAGCGTCGAGTAGGTCAGCCACACCTCCAGGGCGCCGCGAGCCGCCGGATCGCGCAGCTGCGCGTTCCGGACGTCCTCGCGGATCCCCAGCACCGCGATCAGGCCAGGTCGGCGTAGATCGGGTTGGAGAGGTAGCGCTCGCCCGTGTCGCAGACGATGGCGACGACGGTCTTGCCCGCGTTCTCGGGACGGCGGGCGACCTCGAGCGCGGCCCACACGATCGCGCCCGTCGAGATGCCGGAGAAGATGCCCTCCTTCGCCGAGAGGTCGCGCGCGACGCGCACGGCATCGTCGAGGGCGACGTCGACGACCTCGTCGTACGCGTCACGATCGAGGATCGAGGGCACGAAGTTCGCGCCGATGCCCTGGATCTTGTGCGGGCCGGCGGTGCCCTGCGTCAGCAGCGGCGAGTCGATGGGCTCGACGGCGACGACGTGCACGTCGGGCTTCAGCTCCTTGAGTCGCGCGCCCGCACCCGTGATGGTGCCGCCCGTGCCGATGCCGGCGACGAAGATGTCGACCTCGCCGTCGGTGTCCGCCCAGATCTCCTCGGCGGTGGTCTCGCGGTGCACCGTGGGGTTCGCGGGGTTGTCGAACTGGCGGGCGAGGATCGCGCCGGGCGTCTCGGCGACGATCTGGCTCGCGCGCTCGACGGCGCCGCGCATGCCCTCGGAGCCGGGCGTGAGCACGAGCTCCGCGCCGAGCGCCTTGAGCACGGCGCGCCGCTCGACCGACATGGTCTCGGGCATCGAGAGGATGACGCGGTAGCCGCGAGCGGCGCCGACGAGCGCGAGCGCGATGCCCGTGTTGCCGCTCGTGCCCTCGACGATCGTCCCGCCGGGCTGCAGCTCGCCCGAGGCCTCGGCCGCGTCGATGATCGCCTTGCCGATGCGGTCCTTCACGCTGGCGCCCGGGTTGAAGTACTCGAGCTTGCCGAGGATCGTCGCGTGCGTGTCGTTCACGCGCTGGAGGCGCACGAGGGGCGTGCCGCCGATCGTCTCGGTCACGTCGTCGTAGATGCGAGCCATAGGTGGGCCTTTCACGGGGGAGAAGCAGTCGTGATGATGCTAGCCGTTCGCGACCGCCCGCGTGCACGGATGGGAGCGGCCCCAGGGTACGGTGCCGAGGTGCCCGACCTCCGCGCGACCGTGACCGCCGCACGCGACGCCCTCGCGCGCGTCGGCGTCGAGGGTCCGGACGCCGAGGTCCTCGCCGCGCACGTGCTGGGCACGACCCTCGGCGACCTGCGCATGCGGATGCTCCTCGGCGCCGACCTCGAGGAGGAGGACGCCAGGACGCTCGGCGCGCTCGTCGCGCGCCGCGGCGAGCGCGAGCCGCTGCAGCACCTCACGGGCGAGGCCCATTTCCGACACGCGACCCTCGCCGTCGGCCCGGGCGTCTTCACGCCGCGCCCGGAGACCGAGGTGCTCGTCGACCACGCGCTCGCGATGGCGGATGCGGCCGGTCGCGCCCCGATCGTCGTCGACGCCTGCGCAGGCTCGGGCGCCGTGGCGATCGCGATCGCGACGGAGCGGACGGACGCTCGCGTGCTCGCCGTCGAGCTCTCGGACGACGCGATCGCGTGGACGCGGCGCAACGTCGCCGCGCTCGCGCCCGCCATCGAGCTCGTGCAGGGCGACGTCGCCGAGCTCGACGCGCTGCTGCCCGCCGTCGTGGGCGCCGTCGACGTGCTCGTGTCCAATCCGCCCTACGTGCCGACGGCCGCGGTGCCCCGCGACGCGGAGGTGCGCCTGCACGATCCCGCCCTCGCGCTCTACTCGGGCGACGACGGCCTCGACGTCGTCCGGGCGCTCGCGAGCGTCGGCGCGCGGATGGTGCGCGACGGCGGAGGCATCGCGCTCGAGCACGGCGAGGAGCAGGGCGGCGCCGTGCGCGCCGTGCTCGCGGCCGCCGGCTGGCACGAGGCGACGACGCACCCCGACCTCACCGGTCGCGATCGCGTCACGACCGCGCGGCGCTGAGTCGACGTCCGCCCGCGCCCCGGGGAGCAGCGCGACCGTACGATGGGTGCGTGCCCGAGACCTTCGACTGCAGCGTGCCCGCATCCCTCCTCGCTGGCGTGCGCGCCGCGAGGCAGGCGCTGCGCGAGGGCGGTCTCGTGATCATGCCGACGGACACCGTCTACGGCATCGCCGCCGACGCGTTCAGCCCCGAGGCCGTCGCGGCGCTGCTCGCCGCGAAGGGCCGCGACCGGCAGTCGCCCCCGCCCGTGCTCGTGCCGGACCTCGCGACGCTCACCGCGCTCGCCGAGCAGGTCTCGAGCGACGTCACGGCGCTCGCCGAGGCGTTCTGGCCCGGGCCGCTCACGATCATCGTGCGCGCGCAGCCGAGCCTGTCGTGGGACCTCGGCGAGACGAAGGGCACGGTCGCGCTGCGGATGCCCGCGAACGACGTCGCGCTCGGGCTGCTCGCCGAGACCGGGCCGCTCGCCGTCTCGAGCGCCAACCGCCACGGCGAGCCGGCCTCCACGACCGCGGCTGCGCCCGCCGAGGCGCTCGCCGAGTCGGTCGCCGTCGTCCTCGACGGCGGCGAGGTCGGCGAGGGCTACGAGCCCCACGAGACCGACGGCCGCGCGCAGAACGGGTCGACGATCGTCGACGCGACGGGGGAGCGCATCCGCATCGTGCGGCAGGGCGTGCTGTCGCGCGAGCGCATCGCCGAGGTCGTGGGCGAGGCGCTCGCCCCATGATCCTGTTCGTCGCGATCGCGCTCGTCGCAGCCGTCGTCACGTGGCTCGTGAGCCTCGCGACGCTGCGGTTCGCCCTCGCGCACGGCATCCATCCGCCCGTGCGCGAGCGCGACGTGCACGCGACGCCGACCCCGCGGCTCGGCGGCGTCGCGATGTTCGGCGGCGTCGTCGCCGCGCTCACCGTCGGCGCCTTCGTGCCCCAGCTCCAGGCGGCCTACGCCGAGCCGCACAAGATGATCGCGCTGCTGTGCGCCACGGGGTTCATCGTGACGGTGGGCGTGCTCGACGACCTGCTCGACCTCGACTGGATGGTGAAGCTCGGCGCGCAGCTCGTCGCGGCCGGCGTCGTGGCGTTCTTCGTCGTGCGCCTCACGAGCACGCCGAACCCGTTCGGCGGCATCGCCGTCGGCTCGTCGCAGATGTCGATCGTGCTCACCGTCATCACGATCGTGCTCGTCATGAACGCCGTGAACTTCATCGACGGGCTCGACGCACTCGTGGCCGGCACGACGATCATCGGCTCCGCGGCCTTCTTCGCCTACATCTGGATCATCAGCCGGTCGCTCGGCCAGCAGGAGGCGTACTTCTCGGTCGCGAGCGTCATCACCGCCATCGTCGTGGGCGCGTGCGTCGGGTTCCTGCCGCTCAACTGGCACAAGGCGAAGATGTTCATGGGCGATGCGGGCGCGCTCATGGTCGGCCTCCTCACCGCCACGGCCGCCATCTCCGTCACGGGCCAGATCGACCTCACGGTGCTCGGCGGGCGCTCGCAGATCCTCCCGGCCTTCATCCCCGTGCTGCTGCCCTTCGCGATCCTCGCGCTGCCGCTGCTCGACTTCGTGCTCGCCGTCGTCCGCCGACTGCTCAACGGGCAGAGCCCGTTCGCCGCCGACCGCAAGCACCTCCACCATCGTCTGCTGGACATGGGCCACACCCACCTGGGCGCCGTCCTCATCTTCTACTCGTGGACCGTCGTCGTGTCGGTGGGGTGCCTCCTCTTCCTCTTCCTCGACGAGTGGGTCGCGACCGGTATCATCGCCGTGGGCTTCCTCGTCTGCGCGATCCTCACCGCGCTGCCGGTGAGCCGGCGGCTCTGGCACTCCGCGCTGCGCCTCGCGAGGCGTCGCGCGGCGGAGCGTCGGGATCGCAGGGGGAGCCGGGACACGGTCGAGGCAGGAGAGCGACGATGACCATCCAGGACGTCATGCGCCGTGTGCTCGCGTACGGCGGGCTGCTGGCCCTCGGCGTCGCGCTCGTCGGCGGGATCGTGGGATTCGTGGTCGCTGGGTGGACGGGCGTCGTCAGCGCCCTCGTCGGCACCGTCATCGCGATCGCCTTCCTCTCGCTCACGGCCGTCTCCGTGATCGTCGGCTTCAAGGTCTCCCGCGGCGAGCTGCTGCACGCCGGGTTCTTCGGCGTCCTGCTCGGCGGGATGCTGCTGAAGTTCATCCTCTTCCTCGTCATCATGCTCGCGCTGCAAGGCCAGTCGTGGCTCAGTGGTGGCGTCGTGTTCGGCACGATGCTGGCCGCCGTGCTCGGCTCGCTCGTCGTCGACGTGCTCGTGATCGGCCGCTCGCGGCAGCCCACGGTCGACGAGCCCGCCGAGGAGGAGACGCAGGGCCGTCCCGCTCGCCGCTGAGGCGCGCTCGTCTGCTAGGCTCTCCAGTGATCCCCCAGGTTGGTCCTCCATGCTCCGCGCCCTCGTGGCCGCGATGGCGGAGGGGGCCGATCCAGGCTCGGATCTGTACGACGACGACCTATGGCGCCGTGACGCGCCGTGACCGACGGAGACCCCGCTGAGCGCGCTTCCCCTGCTGGCCATTTCCGCCGCCGCTCCCGAGCCCGAGCCGTTCCACCCGCCGAGCCTGACGGAGTTCTTCCCCGAGGTCTTCCTCCTCACGGACCCGACGGCCGTGGGCCTCACGGGCGCCGAGGAGCCGATCTTCGGCCTCAACCGCATCATGCTCATCCGCTTCCTCGCGGTCGCGGTGATGATGCTCATCCTGTGGCTCGCGGTGCGCAACATGCGGATCGTGCCGACGCGCTTCCAGGCCGGTGCCGAGTTCATCCTCGGCTTCGTGCGCAAGAACGTCATCATCGACACGCTCGGCGAGCAGGACGGCCGCCGCTTCATGCCGGTGCTCATGGCGATGTTCTTCGGCATCCTCGCCATGAACATCACGGGCATCATCCCCGGCCTGAACATCGCCGGCACCTCCGTGATCGGCATGCCGCTCGTGCTCGCGCTCGTCGCGTACGTGCTCTTCATCTACGCGGGCCTCAAGAAGCACCCGGGCGCGTTCCTCAAGAACTCGCTCTTCCCCTCGGGCGTGCCGATCCCGATCTACATCATCGTGACGCCGATCGAGTTCCTCTCGACGTTCGTGCTCCGTCCGGTGACGCTCGCCCTGCGACTCCTCATGAACATGGTCGCCGGCCACCTGCTGCTCGTGCTCTGCTTCGCGGCCACGCACTTCTTCTTCCTCTCGATGCTCGCCTACGGCGACTTCCTCGGGCTCCTCGGCGTCGGCACGCTGGCCTTCGGTCTCGCGTTCACGCTGTTCGAGATCCTCGTGGCCGTCCTCCAGGCGTACGTCTTCACCTACCTCGCTGCCGTCTACATCCAGCTCGCGCTGGCGGACGAGCACTGATCGTCCGATCCGTCACGGGTCGTACAGCAACCCCCAGAAAGGAACCGCACCAATGAACATCGTCGGCTACCTCGCCCCGATCGCATTCGGCCTCGCCTCGATCGGCTCGGCCATCGGCGTGGGCATCATCGTCGGCAAGACGATCGAGTCGGTCGCTCGCCAGCCCGAGCTCCAGGGCCGCCTGACGGGCCTCATGTTCCTCGGCATCGCATTCACCGAGGCCCTGGCGTTCATCGCCATCGCGACGGGCTTCATCCCCTTCACCGCCCCGGCCTGATCGCCGACCGCCTAGCGGTCTCCAAGCAAAGGAGTCAGGGATGCAGCTCGCATTCCCCGTCGTGATGGCGGATGAGCACGGCGAGGGCAGCACGCCCAACCCGCTCATCCCGGCGATCTACGACATCGTCTGGAGCGCGGTCGTCTTCGCGATCGTCCTCGCGTTCTTCCTGTGGCTCGTGCCCAAGTTGAACAAGGCGCTCGACGAGCGCCGCGACGCGATCGAGGGTGCCCTCGAGCGCGCCGAGGCGGCCGAGGCGAAGGCGCAGGCATCGCTCGAGGAGAACGCCGCGATCCTCGCCGAGGCTCGTGCGGAGGCGGCGCAGATCCGCGAGAAGGCGCGCGCCGAGGGCGCCGAGATCCTCGCGGAGCTCAAGGCCGCCGCGCAGGAGGAGGCCGACCGCGTCGGCGCCACCGCCCGTGCGCAGATCGAGGCGGAGCGTCAGGCCGCCGTGCAGTCGCTGCGCCAGGAGGTCGGCGTGCTCGCGCTCGACCTCTCGGAGAAGGTCGTCGGCGAGTCGCTCGACGAGCAGCGCGCCGCCGGCATCGTGGACCGCTTCCTCGCGGACCTCGAGGCCGAGGGGGCTGGTCGCCGGTGAGGTCCGCCACGCGTGAGGCGCTCGGCGCCCTGACGAACGCCGTGCAGGCGTCGTCGGGCGCCGGCGTCGCGCACGCCCGCGAGCTCCTGCAGGCGGCGCGCGCGATCGAGCGCACGCCCCAGCTGCTCGCGGCGCTCGTCGACGCCAACGGCGCGGCAGCCGATCGTCAGGCCATCGTCGAGCGCGTCTTCGGCGCGCTCGGCGCCGACGCGCGCCGCCTGCTCGGCGTCGCGGTCGCGCAGCGCTGGTCGTCGGGGCAGGACCTGCTCGCGGGCCTCGAGGACGCCGGCATCCGGCTCGCGGCCATCGCGAGCGACGCCGACGTCGCGTCGGAGATCCACCAGTTCGAGGGCATCGTCGCGGGCGACGCCGACCTCGAGCTCGCGCTCGGCGGCCTGCTGGGCGAGGCGGACGACAAGGCCCGCGTCGTCGAGCGCCTGCTCGCCGGTCGTGCCTCCGAGTCGACGCTCGTGATCCTCGACCACCTCGTGCGCAGCCCCCGCGGCCGCCGGATCGGCGCGCTGCTGCGGCAGGCGGCCGAGACGGTCGCCGACGCGGCCGGCGCCGGCATCGCGACGGTCACGACGGCCGTCCCGCTGCCCGAGACCCAGCTGCGCAGGCTCGAGGCGAGCCTCGCGCAGCGCTACGGACGACGCCTGCAGGTCCAGCAGGTCGTCGACCCCACGATCATCGGCGGCCTCCGGGTCGCGGTCGCGGACGACGTCATCGACGGCACGATCCGCGCGAAGTTCACCGACCTCCGGCTGCGGCTGGCCTAGGTCACACGAGGAGAAGCAATGGCAGAGATCACCATCAGCCCCGATGACATCAAGGGTGCGCTGAGCGACTTCGTGGCCTCGTACGAGGCCAAGGCGTCGTCGACGAGCGAGGTCGGTCGCGTCACCGACGCCGCCGACGGCATCGCCCACGTCGAGGGCCTTCCGGGCGTCATGGCCAACGAGCTCGTCCGCTTCGCGGACGGCACGCTCGGCCTCGCCCAGAACCTCGACGAGACCGAGATCGGCGTCGTCGTGCTCGGCGAGTTCGGCGGCATCGAGGAGGGCATGGAGGTGACCCGCACGGGCGAGGTCCTCTCCGTCGGCGTCGGCGAGGGCTACCTCGGCCGCGTCGTCGACCCGCTCGGCAACCCGATCGACGGCCTCGGCGAGATCGAGACGGTCGGCCGCCGCGCCCTCGAGCTCCAGGCCGCGGGCGTCATGCAGCGCAAGTCGGTGCACGAGCCGATGCAGACGGGCATCAAGGCGATCGACGCCATGATCCCGATCGGTCGCGGTCAGCGACAGCTCATCATCGGCGACCGCCAGACGGGCAAGACGGCGATCGCGATCGACACGATCATCAACCAGCGCGCCAACTGGGAGTCGGGCGACCCGACCAAGCAGGTCCGCTGCATCTACGTCGCCATCGGCCAGAAGGGCTCGACGATCGCCTCCGTGAAGGGTGCGCTCGAGGAGGCCGGCGCCATGGAGTACACGACGATCGTCGCCGCTCCCGCCTCCGACCCCGCCGGCTTCAAGTACCTCGCGCCGTACACGGGCTCGGCCATCGGCCAGCACTGGATGTACGAGGGCAAGCACGTCCTCATCATCTTCGACGACCTGTCGAAGCAGGCCGAGGCCTACCGCGCCGTGTCGCTGCTGCTGCGCCGTCCGCCGGGCCGCGAGGCCTACCCGGGCGACGTCTTCTACCTGCACTCCCGCCTGCTGGAGCGTTGCGCCAAGCTCTCCGACGAGCTCGGCGCCGGCTCGATGACGGGTCTGCCCATCATCGAGACGAAGGCCAACGACGTTTCGGCGTACATCCCGACCAACGTGATCTCGATCACCGACGGCCAGATCTTCCTGCAGTCCGACCTCTTCAACGCCAACCAGCGTCCTGCGGTCGACGTCGGCATCTCGGTCTCGCGCGTCGGTGGCGACGCGCAGGTCAAGTCGATCAAGAAGGTCTCCGGCACGCTCAAGCTCGAGCTCGCCCAGTACCGCTCGCTCGAGGCGTTCGCGATGTTCGCATCCGACCTCGACGCCGCGTCGCGTCGTCAGCTCGCGCGAGGCGCTCGCCTCACCGAGCTGCTGAAGCAGCCGCAGTACTCGCCCTACCCGGTCGAGGACCAGGTCGTCTCGATCTGGGCCGGCACGAACGGCAAGATGGACGAGGTGCCCGTCGAGGACGTGCTGCGCTTCGAGGCGGAGCTGCTCGACCACCTGCGCCGCAACACGTCGGTGCTCGACACGCTGCGCGAGACGAACGTCCTCGACGACGAGACCCTCGCCACCCTCGAGCGCGAGGTCGACGCCTTCCGCGCCGGCTTCCAGCGCGGCGACGGCCACGCGATCGACGCTCCGGGCACGGAGCAGGTCGACGAGATGCCGCTCGACGACGTGAACCAGGCGCAGATCGTGAAGGGCAAGCGCTAAGCCTCATGGGAGCCCAGCTCAGGGAGTACACGCAGAAGATCAAGTCTGCGCAGACGACCAAGAAGATCACGAAGGCGATGGAGCTCATCGCCGCGTCGCGCATCCAGAAGGCGCTGGCGCGGGTCGAGGCCTCCTCGCCGTACGCACGCGCCATCACGCGTGCCGTGAGCGCGGTCGCGACGTACTCGAACGAGGTCCACGACCTCACGCTCGAGCGCGACGAGATCCGCCGCAGCGCGATCGTGGTCCTCACGAGCGACCGCGGCCTCGCGGGCGCGTTCAACTCGCAGATCCTGCGGGAGGCCGGCGAGCTGCGTGCGCAGCTCGAGGCGCAGGGCAAGGAGGTCGACCACTACCTGGTCGGTCGCAAGGCCGTGCAGTACTTCCAGTTCCGCCGCCGCCCGTCGGTGCGCGACTGGACCGGCGCGACCGAGACGCCCACGGCCGACCTCGCCAACGAGATCGCCGACGCCGTCATCGAGTCCTACGTCAAGGGCTCGGCGAACGGCGGCGTCGACGAGATCCACGTCGTCTACAACCGCTTCGTCAGCATGATGACGCAGGAGCCGCAGACCGTGCGTCTGCTGCCCCTCGAGATCGTCGACGCGGCCGAGGACGCGAGCGACGGCGAGCACTTCCCGCTCTACGAGTTCGAGCCGGAGCCGGGCCGCGTGCTCGACGCACTCCTGCCCGTCTACGTCGAGAGCCGCATCTTCAACGCGCTGCTGCAGTCGGCCGCCGCCAAGCAGGCCGCGACGCAGAAGGCGATGAAGTCGGCATCCGACAACGCGGACAAGCTCATCACCGACTACACGCGCCTCCGCAACAACGCGCGTCAGGCAGAGATCACGCAGCAGATCTCCGAGATCGTGGGCGGCGCGGACGCCCTCTCCTCGGCGAAGTAAGCCACGAAAGGCATGCCAGAAATGACCATCACGGAAGCAGCCGCCACGCAGGCAGCCGTCGGCCGCATCGCCCGCGTCACGGGCCCGGTCGTCGACATCGAGTTCCCGCACGACGCCATCCCGCCCGTGTACAACGCGCTGACGACCGAGGTGTCGTTCGGCGAGGGGACCGAGACGATGACGCTCACGCTCGAGGTCGCGCAGCACCTCGGCGACGACCTCGTGCGCGCCATCGCGCTCAAGCCGACGGACGGCCTCGTCCGCGGCCAGGAGGTGCGCGACACCGGCGAGGCCATCACGGTGCCCGTCGGCGACGTCACCAAGGGCAAGGTCTTCAACGTCATCGGCGAGCCGCTCAACCTCGCCGAGGGCGAGACCCTCGAGGTGAGCGAGCGCTGGCCGATCCACCGCAAGGCGCCCGCGTTCGACCAGCTCGAGTCGAAGACGCAGCTGTTCGAGACCGGCATCAAGTCGATCGACCTCCTCACGCCGTACGTGCAGGGTGGCAAGATCGGCCTGTTCGGCGGTGCCGGCGTCGGCAAGACCGTCCTCATCCAGGAGATGATCCAGCGCGTCGCGCAGGACCACGGCGGCGTCTCGGTGTTCGCCGGCGTCGGCGAGCGCACGCGTGAGGGCAACGACCTCATCCACGAGATGGAGGAGGCGGGCGTCTTCGACAAGACGGCCCTCGTCTTCGGCCAGATGGATGAGCCCCCGGGGACGCGTCTGCGCGTCGCGCTCTCGGCGCTCACGATGGCGGAGTACTTCCGCGACGTGCAGAAGCAGGACGTGCTGCTCTTCATCGACAACATCTTCCGCTTCACGCAGGCCGGCTCCGAGGTCTCCACGCTGCTGGGCCGCATGCCCTCGGCCGTGGGCTACCAGCCGAACCTCGCCGACGAGATGGGCCTCCTGCAGGAGCGCATCACCTCGACGCGCGGTCACTCCATCACGTCGCTGCAGGCGATCTACGTCCCCGCCGACGATTACACCGACCCGGCCCCGGCCACGACGTTCGCGCACCTCGACGCGACGACGGAGCTGAGCCGCGAGATCGCGTCGAAGGGCCTCTACCCGGCCATCGACCCGCTCACGTCGACCTCGCGCATCATGGACCCCCGCTACCTCGGCGAGGACCACTACCGCGTCGCCACGACCGTGAAGCAGATCCTGCAGAAGAACAAGGAGCTGCAGGAGATCATCGCGATCCTCGGCGTCGACGAGCTCTCCGAGGAGGACAAGATCGTCGTGTCGCGTGCACGCCGCATCCAGCAGTTCCTCTCGCAGAACACGTACATGGCGAAGAAGTTCACGGGCGTCGAGGGCTCCACCGTGCCGCTCAAGGACACGATCGAGTCGTTCGACGCGATCGCCAAGGGCGAGTTCGACCACGTCGCCGAGCAGGCCTTCTTCAACGTCGGCCCCATCACCGACGTCGAGGAGAAGTGGGCGCAGATCCAGAAGGAGAACGGCTGATGGCACTCGCCGTCAGCATCGTCTCCGCCGAGGCCGAGGTGTGGTCCGGCGAGGCGAGCCAGGTCATCGCTCGCACCGTCGAGGGCGAGATCGGCATCCTCGCGGGGCACGAGCCCGTGCTCGCGGTCCTCGGCTCCGGCCAGGTCCGCGTCACGCCCGTCGACGGCAGCGTCATCGCCGTCGAGGCGGCCGAGGGCTTCCTGTCGGTCGACCACGACCGGGTGGAGATCGTCGCCAGGCACGCGCAGCTCGCGTGATCGTCATCCTGCCCCCTTCGGAGACGAAGGCGGCGGGCGGTGCGCCGGGGTCCTCGCTGGACCTCGGCGCACTGGCGTTCCCGCCGCTGACCGCCATCCGCGAGCGCGTGCTCGACGCGACGATCGCGAAGGCGCTCGCCGCGCCGCCCGCACCGACGCCCGCGCGGCAGCGCTGGATCGACGACGACCGCGCGCTGCGGACGTCGCCGACGATGCCGGCGATCGAGCGCTACGAGGGCGTCCTGTACGACGCGCTCGAGGCGGCATCGCTCGACGCGTCCGCGCGCGCGTGGGTCGACGAGCACGTGCTCGTCGGCTCGGCGCTGTGGGGGTTCGTGGCCGCGTGCGACCGCATCCCGTCGTACCGCTGCTCGTCGAGCGACCTGAGGGGCGCGCTCCGCGGTGCGTGGGCGGATGCGGGCGCGGTGCTCGGTGGTCGGACGGTCGTCGACCTGCGGTCGAAGGCGTACGTCGACGTCGCACCCGTGCCCGGAGCGATCGCCGTCGACGTCGTGGGGGAGGACGGCGCGGCCCTGAACCACTGGAACAAGCACGCCAAGGGCGCGCTCGTGCGGCGCATGGCCGTCGACGTCGTCGCAGCGGTCGACGCGGCGGGTCTCGCCTCGTGGGCGCGGGACGCGGGCATCCGGCTGCGTCTGGTCGACGACGCGCGCCTGGAGCTCACGGCGACTGCTTCGGGCCTGCGCTGACGAGATTCGCTGAGAGCGCGACGATCGATCGCGGGGGCGCGCGTAGGCTGGATGGATGCGCCGAACCCTCGGAACCAGTGACATCGTCGTGAGCCAGGTGGGCCTCGGGCTCAACAACCTGGGTCGCCCCGGCACCGCGACCGAGGAGCAGGCGGGCACCGACCGCCTCATCCACGCGGCGATCGACCACGGCATCACGCTGCTCGACACCGCCGACATGTACGGCGTACCGCCGACGACGAGCGAGCGGCTGCTCGGCAACGCGCTCAAGGGCCGACGCGATCAGGTCGTGCTCGCCACGAAGTGGGGGCACCAGGACTTCCCGATCCCCGGCAGCGAGGACTGGGGTCCGAAGGGCGGTCGCCGGTACGTGCGCAACGCGGTCGACGCGTCGCTCACGCGCCTGCAGACCGACTGGATCGACCTGTACCAGCTGCACACGCCCGACCCGTCCACGCCGATCGCGACCACGATCGATGCGCTCGACGAGCTCGTCGAGGCCGGCAAGATCCGCGCCTACGGCCACTCGAACCTCTCGGGCGAGCAGATCCGCGAGGCGGCGGCGGTGCCGTCGCCGAACGGCTTCGCGACGGCGCAGGACGAGTACAGCCTCCTCGCCCGCGGCGTCGAGGCGGACGTGCTGCCCGCGGCGCGCGAGGCGGGCCTCGGGTTCCTGCCGTACTTCCCGCTGTACAACGGCCTGCTCTCGGGCAAGTACACGCGGAGCGAGCACCCGCACGACGGTCGGCTCACCCGCATCAAGCCGCAGCTGCTCGAGGGCGTCGACTGGACGCAGCTCGAGGAGTACGACCGCATCGCGCGCGACGCGGGGCTCACGATGCTCGAGGCGACGTTCGCGTGGCTGCTCGCGCAGGATCCGGTCGTGTCGGTGATCGCGGGCGCGACGAAGCCCGAGCAGATCGCGCAGAACGTCGCGGCGGGCGAGGCGCGGATGAGCGCCGACGTCGTCGCCGCGATCTCCGACCTCTTCTCCTAGCGCCGGGCGCACGCGCGTCTCGCGCGTCCCTGACAGCCGGACGGCATCCACAGGCGGAGCGCGGTCACGTGCAGGGCTCGGCGGTGCACGCGAACCTCCCGCGCATGCAGATCGTCCGCGCCTCGTCGCCCCAGCAGCTCCTGCTCGCCCTCCCGCATCTCGCGGGCTCCGCCATCGCACGTTCGATCCTCGTCGTGCCGTTCCACGGCTCGCGGACCGGCATGGCGGTGCGATGCGACATCCCCGTGCTGCCCCGTGGTGCGCTCGCTGCGTGGGCCGACGACGTCGTCGCCTCCGTGCTCGACGTCGGGCCCGACGCCGTCGCCGTCGCCGTCGTGACGGATCGCGTCGTCGGCGCGGGCGCCCTGCCGCACCGTGCGCTCGTGCGCGCCCTCGTCGCCGCGTGCCGCAGGGCGCACCTGCCTGTGCGGGCGCGGCTGTGCCAGGCCGCGGACGCCTGGGGCGACTACGCCCAGCCGCTCGCTGCGCGCGGCCCGATCGCCGAGCTCGAGGTGACGCCGGGGCTGCCGTTCCTGCCCCCGACGCCGGCGCCCCGCGTGCCCGAGCCGGCGTCGCCGGCCCGTCGCCGCGCCGTGGCGGACGCGCTCGAGACGATCGCCGACTCGGGCGCGATGCGCGCGGCGCTCGACGACCCGGTCGTGACGGTCGAGCTCGCGCTGCAGGCCGCCGTCCGCGACCCCGAGCGGGTCGCGACCGTGCTCGCCCTCGTGCAGCATCCCGCGATCCGCGACGCCACGACCTGCCAGCTGCTCGACGGCATCGCCGCCGGCATCGAGGCGCATGCGCTGCAGCGCGGCGAGGGCTCGGCGGCCGGGGCCGACCGGCTGCTCGGCATCGGCCCGGCGCCCGACCGGGATCGCGTCGAGCGCGGCGTTGGCCTGCTCGAGGACGTCGTGGCCGCGGCGCCGGACGGCATGCGAGCGGCGCCGCTCACGATGCTCGCCTCCCTGCACTGGCTCCTCGGCCGATCCGGCACCGCGGCGGCGTGCGTCGAGGCCGCGCTGCGCGACGACCCCGACCTGGGCATGGCGCTGCTCATGGCGACGGTGCTGCACGCGGGCATGCTGCCCGAATGGGTCGCGGCCGACCGCGCCGCCGTGTCGTGAGGCGGCGCTCAGCGCGCGACGGCGTAGCCCTGCTCGCCCCGCGGGTTCGCCGCGGCGCGCACGGTGCCGTCGGGCGCGTGGCTCGCGAGGCTCAGCCTGCCGAGGCTCCACGCGCCGACGTCGGTGACGCGGTGCCCGCGCCTGCGCAGCTCGTCGATGACGTCCGCGCCGAGGCGGGACTCGACGTGGAGGCCGCCCGGCTCCCAGACACGCGGATCGAACGACGAGACGAGGTGCGTCGTGTGCCACGCCGGGGCGTCGATCGCCGCCTGGGGTCCGAGGCCGAGCACCCCCATGCCGAGCAGCATCGACAGCTGCCACGAGTCCTGCTGGTCGCCGCCCGGCGTGCCGAACGCGGCGACGGTGCCGTCGTCGTGGACCGCCATCGAGGGCGAGAGGGTCGTGCGGGGGCGGATGCCCGGCGCCATCGAGGTCGTGAGCCCCTCCTCGAGCCACAGCATCTGCGCACGCGTGCCGAGGCAGAACCCGAGCCCGGCGATCGCGGGGCTCGACTGCAGCCAGCCGCCGCTCGGCGTGGCCGAGATCACCATGCCGTCCGCATCCACGACGTCGAGGTGGCAGGTGTCGCCGCGCGTCGGCTCGCCCGCGCCGGCGGCGCGCTCGACGCCCTCCGACCGGACGACGGGCATCCGCGGCGCGCCGCGGAGGGCGCCGGGGCGCAGCTCGAGCGATGCCGCGTCGCCGATCAGCGCGCGGCGGTCGGCGAGGTACGCCTCGTCGAGCAGGCCGGAGAGGTCCGCGCCGTCGCCGAACCATGCGTCGCGATCGGCGAACGCGAGCTTCGCAGCCTCCGTGGCGAGATGCACGACGTCGGCGTCGAAGCGCTGGGCGCGTGCGGGCAGCAGCGGCTCGAGGATGCCGAGCTGCGCGAGCAGCGCCGGGCCCTGCGTCCACGCGCCGCACTTCAGCACGCGCCGCCCGCGCCAGTCGAGCCCGAGCGGCTCCTCCCACGTCGGACGCCAGGCGGCCATGTCCTCGCCCCGCAGCAGTCCGGGATGCGGCTCGCCCGTCGCATCGACGACGGGCGTGCGGACGTGCGCGTCGACGGCCTCGGCGACGAATCCCTCGCTCCATGCCGCGATCGCGGCGTCGCACGACGCCTCGCGCGCGAGGCCCGCGCCCGCGTCGACGAGTCGTCGGTACGTGCGAGCGAGCGACGGATTGCGGATGCGCTGCCACGGCTCGGGCACGCCGTCGGCGAGCCACAGCTCGGCGGACGTGGGCCACTCGCTGCGGAAGCGATCCGCGCTCGCGCCGATCGTGGCCGCGACGCGTGGCAGCACGTGGTGGCCGCGGTCGGCGAGGTCGATCGCGAAGGCCAGGACGTCGGCCACCGTCCACGTGCCGTGGTCGCGCAGCAGGGTGAGCCACGCAGGCACGGCGCCGGGGACGACCGCCGCCAGCAGACCGGTGCCGGGCACGTGGTCGACGCCGAGCGCGCGATGCGCCGTGATCGTCGCGCCCGCACCCGTGACGCCCTGGCCGCACAGCACGCGCGGCTCGGAGCCCGGCACGCGCACGATGGCGGGCAGGTCGCCGCCTGGGCCGTTGAGGTGCGGCTCGACGACGTGCAGCACGAACCCGGCGGCGACGGCGGCGTCGGCCGCGTTGCCGCCGCGCTCGAGCACGGCCATGCCGGCGCTCGACGCGAGCCAATGGGTCGACGCCACCGCGCCGACGGTGCCGTGGAGCTCTGGCCTCGTGAGCACGGCGCTAGAGCTGCGCCTGGGCTCGCGTCAGCACGTCGCGCAGGATCTGGGTGATCTCCGCGAACTCGGGCTCGCCGATCGTGAGCGGCGGCGAGAGCTGGATGACGGGGTCGCCGCGATCGTCGGCGCGGCAGTACAGGCCTGCCTCCCACAGCTCCTTCGAGAGGAATCCGCGCAGCAGGCGCTCGGACTCGGGCCCGTCGAACGACTCCTTCGTGCCCTTGTCCTTCACGAGCTCGATGCCGAAGAAGTAGCCGTCGCCGCGCACGTCGCCGACGATGTCGAGGTCGAGGAGCGTCTCGAGCGACAAGCGGAACAGCGGCGAGTTCGTGCGGACGCGCTCGAGCAGCCCCTCGTCCTCGAAGAGGTCGAGGTTGGCGTTCGCGACCGCCGTCGAGACGGGGTGGCCGCCGAAGGTGTAGCCGTGGCTGAACATCGCGTCGGCGTGCCGGAACGGCTCGTAGACGCGATCGCTCACGACCGTGCCGCCGAGCGGCGAGTAGCCGCTCGTCACGGCCTTGGCGAAGGTGATCATGTCGGGCTCGTAGCCGTAGGCGTCGCAGGCGAACATGTGACCGATGCGGCCGAACGCGCAGATGACCTCGTCGCTCACGAGCAGCACGTCGTGGCGGTCGCAGATCTCGCGGACGCGCTGGAAGTAGCCGGGCGGCGGGGGGAAGCAGCCGCCCGCGTTCTGGACCGGCTCGAGGAACACGGCCGCGACGGTGTCGGCCCCCTCGAACATGATCATCTCCTCGATGCGATCGGCGGCCCAGATGCCGAACTCCTCGTCGGTCGTGCCCGTGAAGCCGGCCTCGTCGGCGCGGTAGCGGTTCGTGTTCGGCACGCGGAAGCCGCCGGGCACGAGGGGCTCGAACATCTGCTTCATCGAGGGGATGCCCGTGATGGCCAGCGCGCCCTGCGGCGTGCCGTGGTAGGCGACGGCGCGCGAGATGACCTTGTGCTTCATCGGCTTGCCCTGGATCTTCCAGAACTGCTTCGCGAGCTTGAAGGCCGACTCGACGGCCTCGCCGCCGCCGGAGGAGAAGAAGACGTGGTTCAGGCTGCCCGGCGCGTACGAGGCGATGCGGTCGGCGAGCTCGATGGCCGGCGGATGCGCGTACGACCACAGCGGGAAGAACGCGAGCTCCTTCGCCTGGCGCGCGGCCGCCTCGGCGAGCGACTCGCGTCCGTGGCCGGCCGCGACGACGAAGAGGCCCGCGAGGCCGTCGATGTACTCCTTGCCGGCGTCGTCGTAGATGTGGTGGCCGGATCCCTTGACGATGATGGGCGTCTGCCCGGCCTCGAGCGCCGACTGGCGCGCGAAGTGCATCCACAGGTGATCGGCGGCCTTGGCCTGCATGTCGGTGAGCTCGGTCATCGTCGCCTCCTAGCGGGTGCCCCAGTCGTAGCGCTGCTCGACGAGGCGCATGTACAGGAACGTCTCGGTGCCCGCGACGCCCTCGATGGTGCGGACCTTCGTGTTCAGCAGGTCGATGAGCGCGTCGTCGTCCTCGCAGACCACCTCGGCGATGACGTCGAACGACCCGGCGGTCAGCACGACGTAGTCGATCTGCGCCAGCGCCGCGAGCTCCTCGGCCACGGCGACCGTGTCGCCGTGGACGCGGATGCCGACGAGCGCCTGGCGGCGGAAGCCGAGCTGCAGCGGGTCGGTGACGGCCACGATCTGCATGACGCCGGACTCCGTCAGGCGCTGCACGCGCTGCCGCACGGCGGCCTCGCTGAGCCCCACCTCGCGCCCGATGTCCGCGTACGAGCGGCGACCGTCGCGCTGCAGTCGCTCGATGATGGCCTTCGACACGTCGTCGAGCGCAGCGTTCCGTCGGTCCGGCATGCCACCGATCCTGACCGATCCGATGCCGCATGGCAAGCGATTCCGTCGCCGAGCCCGGTCGAGCGGTGCGGATTCCATCGTCGAGGTGGTCCTCTCGCGGACGTGCACGACCGCCGCGCGCATCTGGGAGACTGGTGCGTGTGACGCACATCGGAGCGCCTGTCGGCGAGCACACGGGCCAGGGGCCGGCGAGCCAGACGTTCCAGGTGCGCTGGGCCGGCACGACCGACGTGGGTCTGCGCCGCGCCCACAACGAGGACAGCCTCGTGACGCAGCCGCCCGTCTTCGCGATCGCCGACGGCATGGGCGGCCACAGCCACGGCGACCTCGCGAGCCGCGTCGTCGTGGAGCGGCTCGGCGAGCTCGGTGGACGGGAGCGGGTCGAGCCGTCGGACGTCGTGGAGGCGCTGCGCGAGGCGACCGCCGACATCGCGCGCCTCGCGGGCGACGACGACGCCGGCACGGGCACGACCGTCACGGGATGCGCCTTCGCCGAGCACGACGGCGAGCCCTACTTCGCGATCTTCAACGTCGGCGACTCGCGCACGTACGCGATGCTCGGCGAGCGCCTCACCCGCATCACCGTCGACCACTCGGTCGTGCAGGAGCTCGTCGACGCGGGCCTGCTCGCCGAGGACGAGGCCGAGTCGCATCCCGAGGCGAACGTCGTGACGCGGGCCGTGGGCTTCAACGCCGACCCCGTGCCCGACTACTTCCTGCTGCCGATCATGCCCAGGCTGCGGCTGCTCGTGTGCTCGGACGGGCTCACGAAGGAGATCGGCGACGTCGAGATCGAGCGCATCCTCGCCGAGCACGAGGACCCGCACGCGGCGTGCGAGGCGCTCGTCGACGCCGCGCTCGACGCGGGCGGTCGCGACAACGTCACCGTCGTCGTCGTGGACGTCGTGCGCGCTCCCGAGGTCGAGGACGTCGATCGCACCGTGCCCCGGGCGACGCTGCGCGAGGACTGAGCATGGCCGCCAGGCTGCCGTCGACGCCACCGGTGCTGCCTGGGTTCACGCACGTCCACATCCTCGGCAAGGGCGGCTTCGCCGACGTCTTCCTGTACGAGCAGAACCTGCCGCGTCGACCCGTCGCCGTGAAGGTCATGCACGCCGACCTCGTCGACGATCGCGTGCGCAGCGCCTTCCGCTCCGAGGTGAACCTCATGGGCAGGCTCAGCGCGCATCCGTCGATCCTCACGGTGTACTCGGCGAGCGTCGCGGGCGACGGACGGCCCTACCTCGTGATGGAGCTGTGCTCGACGGAGATCGGCGACCGCTTCCGCGAACGACCGCTCGAGCTCGACGACGCGCTCGAGATCATGGTCCGCGTCGGCGGCGCCCTCGAGACGGCCCACCGCGCCGGCACGCTCCACCGCGACGTGAAGCCCGCGAACATCCTCACGACCGCGTTCGGGCATCCCGTCCTGTCGGACTTCGGCATCGCGGCGAACATGCACGTCGGCGACCACGAGACCGCGGGCGTCTCGGTGCCGTGGTCGGCGCCCGAGGTGCTGCGTGACGAGACGGCCGGCACCGTCGCCAGCGAGGTGTGGTCGTTCGGGGCGACGCTGTACTCGCTCGTCGCCGGTCGCAGCCCCGCCGAGGTGCGCGGCGGGCGCAACGGCACGGACGAGCTCTCGGCGCGCATCCTCGCCCACGACATCCAGCCCTTCGACGTCGACGCCCCGCGCACGCTGCTGCGCGTCGTGCAGAAGGCGCTCGCGAAGGATCCCGCCGACCGCTACCACGCCATCCTGCCGATGGTGGAGGACCTGCAGGCCGTGCAGGAGGAGATGGGCGTGCCGATCACGCCCATCGACCTGCAGGAGCGCGCGTGGGCGCGCGAGGTCGATGCGGCCGACGATGCGGATCGCGAGGAGGAGCTGCCGCTGCGCGTGCGGGCCGCGCGTCGGCGCGCGCCGATGCGCGGCGCGCAGCAGATCGACATCTCCTCGTCGACGCAGGCCGTCGCCCCGCCGAGGCGCAAGGGGCTCGTGTCGCTGGCCGTGGGCGCGGCGACGGCCGCCGTGCTCGGTGCGGTCGCGGTGGTCGCCGTGGCGGTGACGACGATCCAGGGTGCGATCCCGGTCGTCGAGGAGGTCGTCGCGGAGCCGGTCGACGGCGGCGTCGCGTTCTCGTGGGAGGACCCGGGGCTCGTCGACGCCGACTCCTACCTCGTCACGACGGCGTCAGGCGACGCGGTCATCCAGCGCGCGACGAGCTTCCGGCTGTCGGGCTCGAGCGGCGAGGAGCTGTGCATCACGGTCGCCGTGAACCGGGACGGTCGCTCGGGCGACGGCGCGGAGGCCTGCGGGGAGGTGCCGTGAGTCGCGCGACGCGGATCGGCGGGATCGCCCTCGGCGGCGTGCTCGCCGTGTCCGTCGCGACCGCGGCGGCCCTCTGGCCCGGCAACGCGGCGCTCGACCCTCGGCTCGATGCGTCGAGCGTGTGGGTCGCGAACGCCGCCGCCGACCTCGTGGGCGTCGTGAACACGCAGACCGACCAGCTCGAGTCGATCGTCGCTCCCGGCGGCGCCGCGAGCGAGGTCGTGCAGGGATCCGAGGGCGTGCTCGTCGTCGATCGCGCCGCGAGCGTCATGCGCGCGCTCGATCCCGCGACGCTCGAGCGCGGACCCGCCGTGCTGCTGCCCGCGGGATCCGACGTGCAGGTCGCCGGCGACGCCGTCTCGATCGTCGCGCCCTCGAGCGGCGACGTGTGGGTGACCGACGTCGCCGCCGTGCAGTCGGGCGAGGAGCTCGGCGACCCCGTGGTGCAGCTCGGCCGCGGAGCCGTCGCCGCACTCACCTCGTCGACGCTGTTCGCGGCCTCGCCGGGGCTCGGACGCGTGCTCGAGATCGACGTGGCCACGGGCGAGACGCTCGCGTCGTCGGACGCGCCGATGTCGCCGGAGGAGCCGAGCCTGCAGATCACCGCGGTCGGCGAGCGGTGGGTCCTGCTCGACACGACGTCGAACGTGCTCTCCAGCCGCGGCTGGGAGACCCGCCTCCAGGCGGAGTCGGCGGTCCTGCAGCTGCCCGGGCCCGCATCCGGGCGCGTGCTCGTCGCGACCGACACGGGGATCGAGGCGCGCGAGCTGGGCGTCGAGACGGTCGACGTCGTCGCATCCGGCCTCGACGGGGCGCCCTCGCGACCGCTCGTGCACGACGGCTGCGTCTTCGGCGCGTGGGCGTCGGGCGCCGTCTGGCGCGGCTGCGGTGCGGACGAGGCGCTCCTCGAGCTCGATGGCGTGGAGGCCGGCGCGCAGCTCGCGCTCGTCGCACGCGGCGACGCCGTCGTGCTCGCGGACGCGGGGTCGGGCGATGCGTGGACCGTGGCGCGCGACGGCGCGCTCGTCGACGACTGGTCGCTGCCCGCGCCGCCGGCCGTCGCGCCCGGCGGCGAGGAGCCCGAGGATCCGGGCGCCGGCGCGGACGACCCCGAGCAGCTGCCGCCGACCGCGAACGACGACGCGCTCGGTGCCAGGCCGGGTCGGGTCACGCTGCTGCCGGTGCTCGAGAACGACGTCGACCCGAACGGCGACGTCCTCACGGTCGTCGCGGTCGACGGCGACCCGAACGCCACGATCGCGCCCGACGGGCGATCCATCCGCCTCGCGCTGCCCGCCGACGCGTCGGGCCAGGTCGTGCTCGCGTACCGGATCTCGGACGGCGCCGGTGGCGAGGACACGGCGACCGCGACCGTCGAGGTGCGCGCGCCGGAGCAGGACGAGCCGCCCGTCGCGCAGCGGTCGGTGCAGCTCGAGATCGCTCCGGGCGAGGCCGTGGTCGCGAACGCCTTCGACCACTGGATCGATCCCGACGGCGACGCGCTCGTGCTCGTCGACGCGTCGAGCGACGCGGGCGACGTCGTGCGCTTCCGCGGCGACGGACGCATCGAGATCGTCGACGGCGGCGCCGGCACGGTGCGCGACCTCGCCATCGCGGTCTCCGACGGCACCACGATCGTGCGCGGCACCATCGGGCTCGTCCCCGTCGAGCAGCCGCCGCTCGTCGCGGGCACGGTCACCGCCACGACCCGGCTGGGGCAGACGACGATCCTCGAGCCGCTGCTGTCGGCGCGCGGCGGCGACGCGCTCTCGCTCCACAACGTCAACGGACCCGCGGGGGTCGTGCAGGCCAGCTACGTCGACGACACGATCGCCGTGACGCCCGACGCGGTCGGCACGACCGCGTTCACGTACGTCGTGAGCGACGGCGTCGAGACCGCGACGGGTCAGGTGCGGGTGCAGGTGCTGCCTGCCGTGGATCCCGCGACCCCGCCGCAGCCCGCGCCGCACGCCGTCGGGGTGCTCTCCGGCGGCGCCGTCGAGGTCCCGGTCGCCGACCTCGACGTGGATCCCGCGGGGGGCGTGCTCGTCGTGACCGGCGCGAGCGTCGACAGCGACGCCGTGCGGGTCGACGTCGTCGACCAGGAGCGCGTGCGCATCGAGCTCGGCGGCCCGCTCGGCGGCCCCGCGACCGTGCGCTACGGGCTCTCGAACGGCGCCTCGACCGCGGAGGGCACCATCGAGGTGGTCGAGCGCGACGCCGCGATGCAGGCGCCGATCGCGCGCGACGACGCCGTGCGCGTGCAGCCGGGCGGCGCCGTCGACGTGCCCGTCCTGGCGAACGACGAGCACCCCGACGGCGCAGCGGTCGAGCTCGTCCCGGACCTCCTCGAGCCCGCCGCGTCCGGTCTCGCCTTCGTCGACGGCGATCGCCTGCGCTACGTCGCCGCCGACGAGCCCGGCGAGGTCTCCGTCACCTACGAGATCCGCGGCCCCGACGGGCAGTCCGCGTTCGCCACGGTCCGCATCGTCGTCGCCGACTCCGACGCCGCCACGAACGTAGCCCCCTCGCCGCCCACCGTGGACGCGCGCGTCGTCGCCGGCGAGACCGTCGACATCCCGATCGACCTGACGACCGCCGACCCGAACGGCGACGGCGTCGCGCTCGTCGGGCTCGCGACGCCGGCGAGCCTCGGCAGCGCCACGATCGTCGACGGCGGCACGCTGCGGTACGAGGCGGGCGGCTACTCGGCGGGCACCGAGACCCTCGCCTACGTCGTCGCCGACGACCTCGGCGCGCAGGCCCAGGGCATCGTGCGCATCGGCGTCGCACCACCGGACGGCGCCGTCGCTCCGCCGATCGCCGAGCCCGACATGGTCGCGCTGCGCCCGGGCACGGCGCAGACCGTGGACGTCCTCGCCAACGACCTCGACCCCGCGGGGCTCGCCCTCGACGTCGTGAGCGCACTGCCGCAGGGTGACGTCGAGGCGGAGGTCGTCGACGGGGAGGTGCTCGTGACCGCGGGCGAGGAGCCCGGCGAGTACGGCGTCGTCGTGACGATCGAGTCCTCGCGCGGCGCGCAGGCCGTCGGCTGGCTGCGCGTCGTCGTCGACGAGGACGCCGAGCCCCCCGCCCCGCGTGCGCAGGACGTGCGCGTGCCCGTCGCCGCGATCCTCGACCGTGAGCAGGTCGTCGTCGATCCCATGGACGCCGTCACGGTGGCCGACGGCGCGATCGACGAGCTCGTCACGACCCTGCCGCTCGACGTCGCCGGGACGCGGATCGACGCCGACGGCACGATCCGGGTCGCCGTCGCCCCGCAGACGCGCGTCGTGCCCTACACCGTGACGCGCGAGGACACGGGGGAGTCCGCCTCGGCGCTCGTCGTCGTGCCGGGCACCGAGGACGCCCTGCCGCAGCTGCGTCCCGACGCGCCGCCCATCGTCGTCGCGTCGGGGGAGACGATCGAGATCGACGTCGACGACTACGTCGTGGCCGTCGATGGCGACCCCGTCCTCATCACCGACGCGTCGAGCGTGCGCGCCGAGCACTCCGACGGCGCGCAGCCCGTCGTCGACTCGCGCACGCTGCGCTTCACGTCCGCGCCCGGGTACTTCGGGTTCGCGAGCATCGCCTTCGAGGTGACCGACGGCGAGTCGCCCGGCGATCCCGACGGGCGCGTCGCCTCCATCGTGCTGCCCATCACCGTCGAGCCCGGCGAGGGCCTGCCGGGTCGAGTGCTCGGCACGACGCTGCAGCTCGAGCAGGGCGGCACGAGGGAGCTCGACCTCGCGCGCATCACGACGGCGCCGGATCCGGAGGCCGTCGCCGGCTTCTCGTGGTCCCTCGGCGACGTCCCGCCGGGCTTTTCGGCGACGATCGACGGCTCGCTGCTCACCGTGCGCACCGCGGGCGCGCAGGTCGGCACGACCGGCGAGCTCGAGGTCGCGGTGACGGGGCCCGACGGCGACGGCATCCCCGGCACCCTCCGTCTCGTGACCATCTCGTCGACCAGGCCGCTCGCGCAGCCGCAGCCCGACCGGATCGAGGTCGTGCGCGGCGGCGCCGCGAGCGTCGACCTCCTCGCCAACGACGAGGCCACGAACCCCTTCCCGGGCACGCCGCTCGTGCTCGCCGCCGTCGACCAGTCGACGGTGCCCCTCGGCGTCGCGTTGCGGCGCGCGGCAGGCTCGAGCGTCCTCTCGGTCGAGACGTCCGAGCTCGCGCGCGTGGGCACGACCACCGTGCGGTACCAGGTGCTCGACGCGACGGGCGATCCGCGGCGCGCGGTCTGGAGCACGCTGACGATCGTGGTCCACGACGTGCCGGACCGCCCCGCACCGCCCCAGCAGGCCGCCGATCAGCACATCGACGCGGGCCTCGTGGTGCGCATCACGCCGCCCGGCGACGGCAACAGCCCCATCCTCGGCTACACGCTGCTCGGCCCGAACGGGTACCGGCACGAGTGCGGGCCGTCCACGACGTGCACGCTCACCGACCTGCCGGTCGGGGTCGACGTGCGACTGCAGGTCGTCGCCCGCAACGCCGTCGGAGCGAGCGAGCCGTCGTCGCCGTCGGAGCCCATGCACGCCGACCGCCTGCCCGCGCCCGTGACGGGCGTGTCCTCCACGCCGACGTCGACCGCGGGCACGACGATCGTGCGCTGGCAGGCGGCGACGGTGCCGCAGGGGGCGACGGGCGTCACGGGATACCTCGTGCGGGTGCGGGAGGCGGGCATCCTGCTGCGCCTCGACGCCGCCGCGCGCGAGGTCGCCCTCTCCGGCCTGCAGCCCGGCCGGGCCTACGAGGTCGAGGTCGCCGCGACCAACGATGCGGGCGTCGCCGACGACGCCTGGCGCTGGTCGACGCCGCATCCGTTCACGGCGGTGGGGCCGCCGGGACAGACCTCGGTGGTGCTGTCGGGCTTCGACGAGGCGTCGAGCACCGCGAGCGTCGTCTGGGCGGCGCCGGCCTCCGGCGGAGCGGACCTGCGGTACCGGCTGCAGGCCGTCGCGGCAGGAGCGCCGACGCCGAGCTGCAGCTCGACGGGCGGCGGGACCCCGGCGGGTCAGTCGGGCACGTCGGGCACCGTGCGGCTGCCGTCCGGCGGACGCAGCCAGATCGTCGTCGTCGCCGACAACGGCTGGTTCTGCAGCGTGTCGGTGAGCGCGCCGGTGCTGCCGTCCGCCCCGGACGCCGGCGACCTGCGGATCGCGCTCGACGACGGCACCGAGCAGGCGCCGCGCGATGCGCTCGACATGCTCGTCACGGCCGTGACGCCGGACCAGGGCACGACGATGGAGGTGCGCGTGCAGGGCCCGAACGTGCAGGGCGCGTGGACGCCCGTCGCGGCGGGGGACCGGCTCGTGCCCGCCGGCCTCGTCTACGGTCGCGAGTACGTCGTCGACATCCGGCAGTGCTCGCCGGGGCAGACGCTCGTCGCGTGCAGCCAGCCGCAGCGCGTCGGCGCCTACACGCCGCTGAGCCTCGCCGCCGTGCTCTCCCTGCCGCTCGAGTGCCGGTGGAACGAGCCGCTGCGGGGCGCGGCGCCGCCGACGAACGCGAACGCGACGAACCGCGTCGTCGCGACGTTCACGATGGCCGACGGCAGCGAGGTCGAGCGGACGGGGGACGCCAACCAGCCGATCGTCGTGCCCGCGGGTGCTGCCTCGGTGCAGGTCGTCGGACAGGTAACGTCGGGGCTGCTCGACACCGTCACCGGCAGGAACCCGCTGCCATCGCCCGCCGCCGCGTGCAGCATGTAGAGGAGACCGATGACCGACGACGTGACCGCGATCCGCGAGCTGGGCGACCGCATGGCCGAGGCCATCGAGCCCGTGCTCGTCGGCAAGGCCCACGTCGTGCGCCTCGCGCTCACGGCGATGCTCTCGGGCGGCCACCTGCTCGTCGAGGACAACCCCGGCACCGGCAAGACGTCGCTCGCCCGCGCGCTCGCGGCGTGCATCGACGGATCCGCGTCGCGCATCCAGTTCACCCCCGACCTGCTGCCCGGCGACATCACGGGCGTGAGCATCTGGGACCAGTCCACCGGCCGCTTCCGCTTCCACGAGGGTCCGGTCTTCGCCAACGTCGTCCTCGCCGACGAGATCAACCGCGCGAGCCCGAAGACGCAGTCGGCGATGCTCGAGGTCATGCAGGAGGGCCGCGTGACGGTCGACGGGCGGCCGCATGCCGTGCCCGCGCCGTTCATGGTCGTCGCGACGCAGAACCCGATCGAGCAGTCGGGCACGTACCGTCTGCCCGAGGCGCAGCTCGATCGCTTCGCGCTGCGCACGTCCATCGGCTACCCCGACCACGCGTCGACGCTGCGCATCCTCGAGGGGTCCGCCGAGCCCGTCGATCCCGCGTCGCTCGCGCCCGTCGTCGACACGGCGCGGCTGCGGGAGCTCGCGGGCGTCGTCGCGACCGTGCACGTCGACGCGGCCGTCGCCGACTACGTCGCGCGGATCGTCGACGCGACGCGGCAGTCTGGCGAGGTGCGCCTGGGGGTGAGCGTGCGCGGCGCGCTCTCGCTCGTGCGGACGGCGCGCGCCTACGCGGCTCTCGACGGCCGCGACTACGTGACTCCCGACGACGTCAAGGCGCTCGTCATCCCCGTGCTCGCGCACCGCATCGTGCTCGAGCCCGAGGCCGAGCTCGACGGCATCACGCAGGAGACGATCCTGCAGCAGCTCATGCTCTCGACCCCGCCGCCGCGAGGCCGCGACCGATCGTGATCGAGCTGCTGCGGCGCTCGACGCGCGTCGTCACCGGCTGGGGATGGACGCTCGTGGGCGTCGCGATCGTCGGCGGTCCCGTCGGCGTCGCGCTCGGCTGGGTCGAGCTCGTCGTCGCCGCCTCCGGTGCGCTGCTGCTCGTGCTCGCGGCGCTGCCCTGGGTGCTCGGGCAGCGCGACGTCGACGTGCAGCTCGCGCTGTCCGCCGAGCGCGTGCCGGTCGGCCAGCCCGCGCACGCCACGCTCGTCGTGCGCAGGCCGGGGCGCTTCTTCGCGCCGCGCGCGATCGACGTGCTCGTGGGCGACGTCGTGTACCGCCTCGACCTGCCGCGCCTCGACACGGGAGAGGACTCGACGCAGCGCATCGTGCTCGACACGCGCCGCCGCGGCAGGGTCGTCGTCGGACCGGCGACCGTGCTGCGCACGGACCCCTTCGGCATCCTCGAGCGCACGCACGTGCTCACGGCGGCGAGCGAGCTCGTCGTGCATCCGCGGGTCGCGCGGATCCCGTCGGTCGCCGCGGGCCTCGTCCGCGACCTCGAGGGCGAGACCTCCGCCGAGCTCACCGCCGACGACGTCGCGTTCCACAGCCTGCGCGACTACCACCCCGGCGACGAGCCGCGGCACGTCCACTGGCGATCGACGGCGCGGACCGGGCAGCTGCTCGTGCGGCAGTTCGAGCCGTCGAAGCGCAGCGACACGCTCGTGTGCGTCTCGACGAGCGCGGAGGACTACGGCGCCGACGACTTCGAGCTCGCGCTCGAGGTCGTCGCCACGATCGCGTCGGCCGCCATCGCGCAGCGCCGCAGCGTGCGCGTCGTCGAGAGCCCCTCGAGCGGCCGCCTCGACCCGGCGACCGTCGATGCGCGCACGCGCGATCGCCTGCTCGACGCCCTGACGGACCTCGCCACGGATCGTCGGCTCGGGATCGTCGACGTCGTGCGCTCGATCGCGCTCGCCCCGCAGGCCTCCGTCGCCTGGATCGTCGTCGGCGGCACGGCAGCGCCGCGACGGCTGCGCGAGGCGACGGGTCTGCTGCCGCCGGACGTCGCCCCGATCGTGCTGCGCGCGGACGCGCTCGCTCCACCGTCCGTCGGTCGCCTCGGGCGCGTGCCCGTGCTGACGGTCGGCCTGCTCGAGGACCTGCCCCGCGGGCTCCGCTCGGAGGCGCTCGCATGACGCAGTGGCGCCTCGCCGCGCTCACGGCGAGCGTCCTCGCGATCCTCGCCGCGTGCCTGCCCATGGGTGCGCTCTTCGGGTCGACGCGCATCGTGCCCGTCGTCGCCACCGCGCTCCTCGCAGGCACGGGCATCGCGGTGCTCGGCTGGTGGCGGCGCTGGCCGGCGCTGTGGCTCATCCTCGTGGGCCTCGGCACGCTCGCGATCGTCGCGCCGCCGCTCGTCGCGCCCGAGCTCCTCGCGGGCATCCTGCCGACCCCCGAGGCCTACGCGGTCGTCGTCCCGGCCATCTGGCAGTCGTGGCGCGACATCCTCACCATCCAGACCCCCGTCGGCGTCGGCGGCGGCGTGCTCATGGCACCGCTGCTGCTCGTGCTCGGCGGCTCGGCGATCTCCGGATCGATCGTGCTGCGCGCGCACCGCGCCGAGCTCGCGGCGATCGTGCCGGTCGCGATCGCGATCTGGACGATCCTCTTCGGCCCTGCCAGGCCCTGGGCTCCCGTGCTGCACGCCGTGCTCGTCACGGGCCTCGTCGTCGTGCTCGTGTCGATCGTGCGACAGGCTCGACGCCGCCGCGCGGCACCGCGCACCCTCTCCACGCTCTGGCGGCGCTCGATCGCGTCGCTCACGGTCGCCGCCGCCGCGATCGGCTGCGGCATCGTCGGCGGTGCGGCGGTGCTCGGCGACCGCACCGTGCTGCGCTCCGATCCCGTCATGCTCGACACGAGCCAGCTCGACAGCCCGCTGTCGGCCTTCCGAGCCTCGCACGAGCCGCCCAGGCGCGACGAGACCGTGCTCGTCGCCACGGGCCTCGCGCCCGGCGATCGCCTCTCCGTCGCGGTGCTCGACGCCTACGACGGCGTCGTCGCAGGGGTGGGCGATGCGGCGTTCGTGCGCCAGCCAGCGATCCCGCCGTCGGGCGACGAGGTGCTGGGCGTGACGGTGCAGGCGCTCGACGGACCGTGGATCCCGCACGTCGGCACGCCCGAGAGCGTCGGGTTCGTGGGTGCTCGCGCACCGGCGCTGCAGGCCACGCTCCACGCGGACGCCGACACCGGCGACCTGCTCGCGACGGCCGGGATCCAGCCCGGGGACGCGTACGAGATCGCCTTCCATCGCGATGCCGCGGTCGACGACCTCTCGACGCTCACTCCCGCGGGTCGGCCGCGGCTGGGCGTCACGCCGCCCGCCGACGCCGTCTCCTGGCTGTCCGGCTGGACGCAGGATGCGACGACGCCCGGCGAGCGCCTCGCGGCGCTCGTCGACGGGCTCGCCGCCGACGGCTACCTGAGCCACGGGGTCGACGACGACGCACCGTCGCGCGCGGGCCACTCGCTCGCGCGCATCGCCGAGCTGTTCGACGGCGTCATGGTCGGCGATGGCGAGCAGTACGCCGTCGCCGCCGCCCTGCTCGCCGAGCAGCTGGGATTCCCGGCGCGCATCGTCGTCGGCTACGTGCCGGGCTCGATCGTCGACGGGCAGCCGACGACGGTGGTCGCAGGCGACCTCGACGCCTGGATCGAGGTGTCGACGCAGGAGTCCGGCTGGGTCGCCATCCCGGTGACGCCCGAGGAGCGGCCCATCCCCGAGGAGGAGGCGACGGCGCCGCAGCCCTCGACCCAGCCCCAGGCGCCGGCGGGCCCCGTGCTGCCCGAGGGCGGCATCGAGGGCGACCAGCAGCCCGCGGATCCCGTGCAGCCGCCCGCCCAGGCGGTCGACGACGGACTCCTGCTCGCCGTGCTCGGCGTCGTCGCGACCGCGCTCGGCGGCGTGCTGCTCGTCGCGTCGCCCGCGCTCGCGGTGCTCGGCGCGAAGCTGCTGCGGCGTCGCAGGCGACGCATCGCGCCGACTGCCGCGGCGCGCGTGGACGGCGCCTGGCGCGAGTTCGTCGATGCCGCCGTCGACCGCGGACGCTCCCGGCAGACGGCGGCGACGCGGCTCGAGTACGCGCGCGGCGCGCAGGAGGCCGCCTTCGCGCGCGCCGTCGACGCGACGCTCTTCGGCCGCACCGACCCCGACGATGCGAGCGTCGACGAGGCGTGGTCGCACCGTCAGCGCCTCGTCGACGCGCTCGACGAGGGACGCCCCTGGCATCGCCGTCTGCGCGCCCGGCTCTCGCTGCGCTCGCTCGTCCACCGCTGAGGCTCCACAGCCGTGCGTCGTCCACACCCCGCGTCGACCACCGCCGTCCGGGTCCCCGGATCGCGGCACTCTGCCGGACGTGTCCGACCGCCTGCAGCTGCCCTCGCCTCCCGCCGAGCCCGCGCCGGCATCCTTCCCGCTGCTCGCGAGCCTCGCGCCCGTCGTGGGCGCGGCGGCGCTCTGGCTCGTGACGCAGACGACCACGGTGCTGCTGTTCGCGCTGCTCGGCCCGATCATCGCGATCGCGAGCCTCGGCGACGGTCGGCTCCAGCGACGGCGCTCGCGCCGGCGCGAGGCGGAGCGCTTCGCGCGCGAGTGCGACGTGCTGGGCGAGCGGATCGACGCGGCGCGCGACGAGGAGGCGCGTGCGCTCGCGTCGGCGCATCCCGACGCGCGCGCGTGCGGCTCGGCGCCCGTCAACCATCCGCATCGCTGGCGGCACGAGCCGGGCGAGCCGGTGCCCGTGTCGCTCGGCGTCGGAGCCGTGCCGTCGACCCTCGAGCTCGACGGCTACGCCCAGCCGCAGGAGGAGGACGTGGATCGTCGTGCGCGAGCGCTGCGCGCGCGGGCCGCGGAGGTCGAGGGGCCCCTCGTCGTCGACGCGCGGCTCGGCGTCGGAGTCGTCGCGGCGCGCGGCGTCGGCGACGCGCACGTGCGGAGCATGGCCGTGCAGGTGCTCGCGCAGCTCGCGCCCGACCGGGTCTCGCTCGTCGTGGAGGCGGACGCGTCGTGGGCCTGGATCGACGCGCTGCCGCACCACGTCGACCGTCGTGTCGTCGACGATCGGACCCTCGTGCGCATCCTCGGCGACGACGTCGAGGTCACGCTCGCGAGCGCGGCGGACGCGGCGGCGCTGCCGCGCGACTGCCGCGTCGTCGCCCAGGCCGCGCTCGACGCCGTGCGCGTCGGCGATCGGCGCTGCACTCCGAGCCTGCTCGCCGCGCGCGAGGCCGCCGCCGCCGCGACGCGGCTGGCGGAGGCGGCGGTCGAGGCCGGGCTGGGCGGCGCCCGAGCGCTGCCGTCGCTCGTGCCGCTGGCCGACCTCGCCCAGGATGCGCCCGGGGTGCTGCCCGCGACCTTCCTCGTCGGCGATCGACCGTTCGCGATCGACCTCGCCGTCGACGGGCCGCACGCCGTCGTCGGCGGCACGACGGGATCGGGCAAGAGCGAGCTGCTGATCGCCTGGATCGCGGCGCTCGCGCGTCGTCACGATCCCGACGCGCTCGCGGTGCTCCTCGTCGACTTCAAGGGCGGCGCCTCGTTCGCCGCGCTGCGCGACCTGCGCCACTGCGTCGGCCTCGTCACGGACCTCGACGAGCAGGGCGCGACCCGTGCGATCGAGAGCCTGCGCGCCGAGATGCGTCATCGCGAGCGGGCGCTGCACGAGCAGGGTGCCCGCTCGATCGACGAGGCGACCGGCCTCGGCCGCCTCGTCATCGTCGTCGACGAGCTCGCCGCGATGCTCCACGACCAGCCCGAGCTGCTGCGCCTCTTCACCGACGTCGCCGCGCGCGGGCGCAGCCTCGGCATGCACCTCATCCTCTGCACGCAACGACCGGCGGAGGCGGTGCGCGACGGCGTGCTGGCGAACTGCGGCGTGCGGATCTCGCTGCGCGTGCCCGACGAGGCCGATGCCGTCGCCGTCACGGGCGTGCCCGACGCCGCACGGCTGCGCCTCGACGAGCGCGGGCGCTGCGTCGTACGCATCGCCGGGCAGTCGACCGTGCACGCGCAGTCGGCGCTCGCCGATCCCGCGCTGCTCGAGCGGCTGGTCGCCGACTCGCGGGCGCATGCGGCGCCACGGCGCCCGTGGTGCGACCCGCTGCCCGACCGGTTGCCGGTGACGGAGCTGCCCGCGACCGACGAGCCGGGCGCCGTGGTGCTCGGACTCGTCGACCGACCCGCGCAGCAGCGCATCGACGCCGTGCGCTGGCGCCCCGCCGTCGACGGACCGCTCCTCGCGCTCGGCGCCGCCGCGAGCGGCAAGAGCGCGCTCGTCGACCTGCTGGGGGCCGCGGGCGCCACGGTCGTGCGCGACGAGGAGTCGCTGTGGGACGTCGTGCACGAGCGGATCGAGCCCGGCATGCTCGCGATCGACGACGTCGACGCGCTCCTGGCGCGCATGGACGACGAGCATGCGCACGAGGTGTCCGCCCTCCTCGCACGGCGGATGCGCGAGGGCGCCGGCGTCGGTCACGGCGTCGCGCTCACCGCGCGGCGCACGACCTCGGCCATGGGGCAGCTCGCATCGCTCGCCGACACGCGCCTGCTCCTGCGGCTCGCGTCGCGTCAGGAGCATCTCCTCGCCGGTGGTGCCTCCGACCGCTACGACCCCGCGATGCCACCCGGCGGCGCGTGGCTCGACGGCGAGCGCGTGCAGCTCGCGCTCGCGGCGACCCCTGCCGTGGCGCGACGGCCGCTTCGGGTGGCGGTGCCCGACGGGCCCGTCGCGATCGTCGCCGCCGCGCCCGCGGACGTGCCGAGAGGCCTCGGCGCCACGGGCACGCCGCAGGCGCCTTCCGACGTCACGATCGGCCTCGTGGGGGAGTGGGAGGCGGCGTGGGGCTCGCTCGACCGGCTGCGCGTCGACCGACCGGTCGTCGTCCTCGGGGCCGAGGATCGTGCCGTCCGGCAGGTGCTGCGCGGCGCGCCCCTCTCGCCCGTCCTCCGCGGGGAGCGTCGGTGGATGCTCGCCGACGGCCTCGCGCATCGGCTCGCGTAGCGCGTCCCTCGGCGCGGCGGGCGCCGGAGGCGTAGCGTCGGCGCATGCCGCACCGCGCTGCACCGAAGGTCGTCGTGCCTGACGTCGTCGGACTGCCCTTCCACGTCGGGCGGGACGTCGCGACCGATGCGCGCGTCGCGCTCGCGAACCCGGACCCGGACGGCCCGCCGATCGCGAGCATCGCGTGGCCGGGCGCGTTCGTCATCGTCCGCCAGCATCCGGCGGCCGGCGCGCTCGTGCACGAGTGGGACTCCGTCGCGATCGAGGTCCAGCGCGACGACGCGGGCGCCGACCCGACGCCCGCGCGCTCGCCCGCGGCGCCGCGACCCACCGCGCCGCTCATCGCCGACGCTCGCGAGGACGCCGACGGCTGACCGCACGATGCGCGCGGCGCATCCTCGCGTCAGGCGTCGACGACGCTCGCGACGCGGCGCGGATCGGCGAACGGCATCGGGACGGTCGGCACCTCGCCGAGCGCGAGCTCGGCGAGGTGCTCGCCGATCGCCGCGGCGTGCTTGAAGCCGTGCCCGTTGCAGCCGCCCGCGACGAGCAGCCGCGGGCCGACGCGACCGACGACGAACTGATGGTCGGCGGTGCGGCCGTACATGCAGGGGCGCACGTGGGCCGGAGTCGAGTCGACGCCCGGCAGGGCCGCCGCTGCCAGGCGCGAGACGAGCGCGCCGTCGCGCGCATCGACGCTGCCCACGAGGTCGTCGGGCCGGATGGGCACGAAGGCTGGGTCGTCGGCGGGGCCGAGCTTCACGAGGCCGCCCGGCAGCGCGCCGTGGCCCCACATCCACGCGTCGCCGACGGCGGCGACGACGACGCCGAGCCGCTGGGCCGACAGCTCCTGCTCGTGCCCGCGCCGCGGCGCGAACCACGTGACGAGCGTCCGCGTCGGCGTGACCCCCAGGCCGGGCACGAGCTCGCCCGTCCACGCACCGGCCGCGATCACGACCTGATCGAAGCGCTCCCTGCGCCCCGCGACGTGCAGGACGCCCTCAGCAGCATCCCGCGCGTCCACCCGCGTGCCCTCGCGCAGCGTCGCGCCCGCGGCGCGTGCCGCGGCCGCCGCCGCGAGCACGGACGGCTCCGCCGCGAGGATGCCAGCGGCCGGGTCCACGACGCCGACCGCGTCGTCGGCGACGCGCAGCATCGGCCACCGCTCGCGCACGCGCGTCGCGTCGAGCACCTCGTGCGACACGCCCGCCGCGGTCGCGACGGCCAGGGAGTCGCGCACGAGCACGGAGTCGGCGGGACCGACCGAGACGCCGCCCGTCACGGTCAGCAGCCGCTCCCCGGCACGCTCCTCGAGGTCGCGCCAGAGAGCGGCGGAGCGCTCTGCGAGCGGCACGAGCCCCGCGTGCTCGACGCACAGCCTGCGGTAGAGCCGCGTCGCACCGTGCGACGACCCGCGATCGTGGCCGATCGCGTGCGCCTCGAAGCCCACGACGTCGGCGCCGGCGGCAGCGAGCCGCCACGCCGTCATCGACCCCCAGGCGCCGAGGCCGACGACGGCGACGCGCATCAGAGCGCCGAGAACGCCTCGTCGATGACCGCGATGGCGTCCTCGAGCTGCGCATCGGTGATCGCGAGGCTCGGCAGGAAGCGCAGCACGTTGTAGTCGGTGCCGGCGGTGAGCACGAGCACGCCCTGCTCGCCCGCCGCCTTCGAGATGGGGGCCGACGGCACGGGATCGCCCGTCGCGGGGTCGACGAGCTCGATCGCGAGCATCGCGCCGCGACCGCGCACCTCGGCGATCACGTCGTGCTTCGCCTGCAGGCCCTCGAGCAGCGGCCGCAGCACCGACTCGATGCGCTGCGCCTTGCCGTTGAGGTCCGCCGACTCGATCTGCTCGAGCACCGCGACAGCTGCGGCGCACGAGACGGGGTTGCCGCCGAAGGTGCCGCCGATGCCGCCCGTGTGCACCGCATCCATGATCTCGGCGCGACCCGTGACGCCCGCGAGCGGCATGCCGCCCGCGATGCCCTTGGCCGACAGCACGAGGTCGGGCACCCAGCCGAAGTGCTCGGAGGCGAACGTGCGGCCCGTGCGGCACACGCCCGACTGCACCTCGTCGGCGATCATCACGACGCCGTTCGCGGTGCACCACTCCTGCATGGCGGGAAGGTAGCCGTCGGCGGGCACGATGAAGCCGCCCTCGCCCTGGATGGGCTCGACGACGAGGCACGCGAGGTCCTCGACGCCCACGTGCTTCTCGAGGTACCAGATGGTGCGCTTCGCCGCGGCGGCGCCGTCGAGGCCGTCGCGCAGCGGGTAGGAGCCGGGCGCGTGGAAGATGTCGGACGCGAGCGGGCCCATGCCCGTCGCGTACGGCGCCGGCTTGAAGTTCATCGTCATGGTGAGGTTCGTGCGGCCGTGGTAGCCGTGCTCGAGCACCGCGACGGCGCGGCGGCGCGTGTACCGGCGCGCGATCTTGACGCCGTTCTCGACGGCCTCCGAGCCCGAGTTCACGAAGAACGACCGCTTCTCGAAGTCGCCGGGCGTGAGCTCCGCGAGCAGCTCGGCGACGCGCACGTACGACTCGTACGGCGTCGTGCCGAACAGCGAGTGCGTGAGGCGCGCGACCTGCTCCTGCACGGCCGCGACGACCTGGTCGTTCGTGTGGCCGACCGTCGTGACGCCGATGCCGCAGCCGAGGTCGATGAACCGGTTGCCGTCGACGTCGGTGATGATCGCGTCGTGCGCCGAGGCGATGAAGACGGGCAGCTGGTGCGGCACGCCCTGCGGCACCACCTTCGCCTTGCGTGCGAGCAGCTCCTGGCTGCGCGGACCCGGGATGGGGGTCGTGACGGAGCGGGACTGGGGCGCGAGCACGTCGGTCATGCACCGATCCTACGCTCGCGCGCCGCCGCAGCCCGCGGGCCTGGCTAGCCTGGGTGGCATGCGCCATGAGTACCGCGTCGGGGTCGAGTGGACGGGCGCCGGCGACGTCGGCACCGAGGGCTACCGGTCGTACGCGCGCGACCACGTCGTGCGGGTCGCGAGCCTGCCCGACATCCTCGGCTCCGCCGATCCGACCTTCCGCGGCGACCGCACGCGCCACAACCCGGAGCAGCTGCTCGTCGCGGCGCTCGCGCAGTGCCACATGCTGTCGTACCTGCACCAGGCGGTGACGCGCGGCATCGTCGTGACCGCGTACGAGGACGAGGCGCTCGGCGTCATGACGACCCAGGGGACGGGCGGCGCGTTCGACCGCGTGCTGCTGCGGCCGCGCGTCACGGTGCGGGACGCCGACATGGCCGCCGTGGCGCTCGAGGCGCACGTGCAGGCGTCGAAGGACTGCTTCATCGCGTCGTCGGTCGCCTTCCCCGTCGACCACGCTCCCAGCATCTGGCACGACGGGATGCTCGTCGCCGGCGAGGCACCAGGGGCCGACGCGCGGGCGTGAGGCCGTCCTGCCCCTCGGCTCGACGGGGTCGATCGGCACGAACCGCGTCGCGCTCGCCGCGGCGCATCCCGACCGGTGGCCCCGCTGCCGTGTCCCCTCCTTCCCACGAGGAGTGGCCACGATTGGTCGAGCACTGGCCACGAACGGCGAGCACTGGCCACGAACGGGCGAGCACTGGCCACGGACGGTCGGACGCTGGCCACGAAGGGCGAGCACTGGCCATGAAGGGCAGCCCTTCGTGGCCACTCGCCGTCGCTCGGGTTGCCGGCCGACCGGCGAGGCGGGACAGACGGGCCGAACCCGAGATCGGCTACCAGGCGCGAGCACTGGCCCCGAGCGGTCGGGCGCTGGCCACGAACGGCGAGCATGGGCCATGAATGGCAGCCCTTCGTGGCCACTCCTACTCGTCGCCCGCGCCGAGTTCGCCGAGCCGCGCCGAGCCCGCGTCAGGCCGGCTCCACCACCACGTCGATCGGCGCTGCGTCGAGCGCGGCGACGACGGCGACCGCGTCGTCCCAGTACGGCTCGTAGTGGTAGGGATCCTGGTTCACCTGCACCGTGTGCGCCACGAGCGTCGGCGGCATGCCGTCCCGCTCCGCGACGTCGTCGAGCGCCTGGTAGAAGAGCACGGCCGAGCCGTACGCATCCATCCGCACCTCGTACGGCCCCCAGCCGGTGCGCTGCTGGAACAGCCCTCGCGAGTCGGGGCCGGCCTGATCGCCGAAGTCGACGACGGTGAGGCTCGACTCGCCCATCGCCGCCATCACCGCGATGGTGCGGTCGCGATCGGACAGCCCGAGGTCCGAGCCCGCCTGCAGGATGATGGCGGCGTTCGTGAGCTGCTCGCGGTCCCACCCGGCGACGCTCGAGGGCACGGCGCCCGAGACCGTCGCGGTCTGCTCCCACGGCTCGATGCGCGGCTGCAGCACCCACGCGAGCACGGCGATCGCGACCGTCGCCGCTGCCACGATGCCCGTCGCGATGCCGACGCGACGCCGCTCCTGTGCCGCGAGCCGCGCGCGTGCGGCGGCGGAGCGGGATGCCGGACGACGTCGGGCGCCGGACCCACGACCGCGCGCCGACGCGCGGCTGCGAGCTCGGGACGCGGTGGGCATGCGGCAAGGCTACGAGCGCTCCCCATGGGCGAGCCATGCCCGTCACGTGCCGAGACCCACAGCATCCCCGCGTAGCATCGGTCGGCGATGGACTCGGTCCTGCTCTACATCCTCGGCGTCGTCATCCTCGTGATCGGCCTCGCCGTGTCGATCGCGCTCCACGAGGTGGGCCACCTCGTGCCGGCGAAGCGCTTCGGCGTGCGCGTCGGGCAGTACATGATCGGCTTCGGGCCGACGCTCTTCTCGCGCCGCAGGGGCGAGACCGAGTACGGCGTGAAGGCCATCCCGCTCGGCGGCTACATCTCGATGGCCGGCATGTTCCCGCCGCGGCGTGCGGGCGAGGCCGGGCGCACCGCATCCACGGGCTTCTTCGACACGCTCGTGCAGGATGCGCGCGACGTGTCGGCGGAGACGGTCGAGGAGGCGGGGGAGGAGCGCACCTTCTACCGCCTGCCGGTGTGGAAGCGCATCGTCATCATGCTCGGCGGGCCGTTCATGAACCTCGTGCTCGCGTTCGTGCTCTACGCGATCGTGCTGTGCGGGTTCGGCGTCGCGCAGCCGGGCACGACCATCGCGTCGCTGTCGGAGTGCGTGATCCCGGCGAGCCAGGAGCGCAGCGACTGCACGGCATCCGACCCGGCGGCGCCGGCCGTCGCCGCGGGCATCGAGCCCGGCGACGTCATCGTCGCGATCGACGGACGACCGGTCGACTCGTGGGCGGACGTGCAGGCCGGCATCCGCGACGACGCCGGGCAGCAGCTCACGTTCACGGTCGAGCGCGACGGCGCCGACGTCGACCTGCAGGTGACGCCGATCGCGACCGAGCGCTACGTCACGGACGCCGACGGGGAGGTCGTGGAGGTCGACGGGCAGCCGCAGGTCGAGACGGTCGGCTTCATCGGCATCGGGCCGCAGTACGAGATCGTGCAGCAGCCGATCACGGAGGTGCCGGTCGCCGTCGCGGACAACGTCGCACGCGTCGCGCAGGTGATCGTGACGCTGCCGGTTCGGCTGGTGGAGGTGGCGCAGGCGGCGTTCGGCGGCGGCGAGCGCGACCCCGAGGGCCCGATCTCCGTCGTGGGCGTCGGTCGCATCGCCGGCGAGATCGCCTCGCTCGACCAGGTGCCGATCGCCGAGCGCGCGTCGTCGATGCTCGGCATCCTCGCGTCGCTCAACGTCGCGCTGTTCGTCTTCAACCTCGTGCCGCTCATGCCGCTCGACGGCGGCCACGTGCTCGGCGCGGTGCTCGAGGCGATCCGGCGCGGGTTCGCGCGGATGCGCGGCCGACCGGATCCCGGACCGATCGACACGGCCCGCTGGGTCCCGGTGACGCTCGCGGTCACGGTGGTGCTCGGTCTCATGAGCGCCCTGCTCATCTACGCCGACATCATCAACCCGATCTCGATCCTCCCCTGAGCAGGGACTGGCCACGAGAGGTCGATCGGTGGCCACGAAGGGTGACCATCGGCCGCGAATGGCTGCCCTTCGTGGCCACTCCCGCGCTCACACGGCAGGGATGACGACCCCGCGTCGCGCGAAGGCCTCGCGTACGCGCGGAAGCACGTCGGACATCGGCCGTCGCAGGTGCTCCTTCGTGACTCGGACCACGATCCACCCGACGCGCTCGAGGTCGGCGAGTCGGTCGATGTCGCGGGCGAACTGCCTTGCATCGACTCGGTGCTGCTCTCCGTCGTACTCCACGGCGATGCGCAGATCGGGCCAGGCCATGTCGACGCGGGCGACGAAGACCCCCGCGTCGTCGCGCACGTCGAGGTTCAAGTGGGGCTCAGGGAGCCCGTGACGCACCAGGAGGAGCCGCAGCTCGCTCTCGCGCGGCGACTCGGCGCCGACGCGCGCGAGCGCGATCGCCGCGCGGAGCCGACCGAGGCCGCGTGCGCCCCGGAAGTGCTCGAGGCGCTCGACCAACGCGGCCTTCGAGACCGACATCCGGTTCGCGGGATGGAGCAGCCAGTCGATCGCGACGACGAGCTCCGGCACGCTCAGCATCGTCGCGAGATGGATGACGGTGTCGAGCGGGCATTCGACGGGGACCCCGTCCACCTCGACGACCTCGGCCTTCACGCGGTGCCCGACGACCTCCGGGCGACGCATGCGATTGACGCCGCTGGGTGACGAGACATGGATGCGACCACCGCGCAGTCGTGCAGGCAGCGGAATGCCGTGGATGGCCGCAGCGGTGACGTGCGAGAGGAACTGGTCCGTCCGTGCGAGCTCGAGGAGTGCCGTGACGAGGACACCGTGGTCGATCGCGAGCGACGCGGCGATGCGGGTGCCGCGCACCGGCGTCGAGAAGGCTGGGCCACGCATGGATCCGCGCGTGAGGCCGCGGTCGTAGCCGGATCGGACCGAGAAGGGCTCGTGCATGCGCGGAGCATGTCCGGCGCCTCGACGCAGCGGGGAGCCTCGCGTCGAGCGTGGTGGAGACGTTCCCCTTGTGAGGGAGCCGTCGACCGCGTCCCTCCAGGCGTGGGTGATGACCTCATGTCCTCATCGTTCGTCGGCGTCGGGGTGGATGCACCAGTGGCCACGAAGGGCTGCCCTTCGTGGCCGATGGTCGCCCAACGTGGCCGACGTCGGACCGTTCGTGGCCAATCGGTGCCGTTCGTGGCCAGTCGGTGCCGTTCGTGGCCAGTCGGTGCCGTTCGTGGCCAGTCGGTGCCGTTCGTGGCCAGTCGGTGCCGTTCGTGGCCGACGCGCCCCGAGCGGTCCGTCGGGACGTGGACGCCACCGGTCGGCGGCGGCGAGCCGCGCCGGAGCCGGGCCTAGGGTGGGGACATGGCCGCCATCAACCTCGGCACGCCGGAGGTGCGCACGCTCGCGCCCCGCCGCCGCACCCGGCAGATCCGCGTCGGCAGCGTCCTCGTCGGTGGCGACGCGCCCGTGTCGGTGCAGTCGATGACGACCACGCGCACGACCGACGTCGACGGCACGCTGCAGCAGATCGCGGAGCTCACGGCGACGGGCTGCGACATCGTGCGCGTCGCGGTGCCGACGCAGGAGGACGCCGACGTCCTCCACGTCATCGCGGCGAAGAGCCAGATCCCGGTCATCGCCGACATCCACTTCCAGCCGAGGTACGTCTTCGCCGCCATCGACGCCGGATGCGCCGCCGTGCGCGTGAATCCCGGCAACATCCGCAGGTTCGACGACCAGGTCGGCGAGATCGCCAGGCGTGCGGCGGCGGCGGGAGTGAGCCTGCGCATCGGCGTCAACGCGGGCAGCCTCGAGCCGAGCCTGCTCGCCAAGCACGGCAGGGCGACGCCCGAGGCGCTCGTCGAGTCGGCGGTGTGGGAGGCGAGCCTGTTCGAGGAGCACGACTTCCACGACTTCAAGATCTCGGTGAAGCACAACGACCCCGTGACGATGGTGCAGGCGTATCGGCTGCTCGCGCAGGCGGGCGACTGGCCGCTGCACCTGGGCGTCACGGAGGCCGGCCCCGCCTTCCAGGGCACGATCAAGTCGGCGACGGCGTTCGGCATCCTGCTCGCCGAGGGCATCGGCGACACCATCCGCGTCTCGCTGTCGGCGCCGCCGGCCGAGGAGGTCAAGGTCGGCCTGCAGATCCTGCAGTCGCTCGGCCTGCGCGAGCGCCGCCTCGAGATCGTCTCGTGCCCGTCGTGCGGCCGTGCGCAGGTCGACGTCTACACGCTCGCCGACGAGGTCACCGAGGGCCTCAAGGACGTGACGGTGCCGCTGCGCGTCGCGGTTATGGGATGCGTCGTGAACGGCCCGGGGGAGGCGCGCGAGGCCGACCTCGGCGTCGCGAGCGGCAACGGCAAGGGGCAGATCTTCGTGAAGGGCGAGGTCGTGAGGACGGTGCCGGAGTCCGAGATCGTCGCGACCCTCATCGAGGAGGCGCGCCGCATCGCCGCCGAGCAGCCCGACCTGCCGTCGGGGTCGCCGACGGTCGTCGCCTCCTGACGTGCCCGGCATCCGCGTCCTCCAGCACCCCGCGCAGCGCCGCACCCTCGTGGTGCTCTCGATCGGGCAGGCGCTCGGCGGCGTCGGCAACGGCGTCGCGCTGGGCGTCGGCAGCCTGCTCGTCGAGCAGGTGACGGGCGATCCGGCGTTCGCGGGCCTCGCCGCGACGCTGCTGACGCTCGGCGGCGCGATCCTCGCCGTGCCGCTCGCGCGCCTCGCCGCCCGGCGCGGTCGTCGCGCGGCCCTCACGACGGGTGCGCTCGTCGGTCTCACGGGCACGTCGACGATCGTCGTCGGCGGCACGATCGACGCGTGGCCGATCGCGCTCGCGGGCTTCCTGCTGCTGGGCGCCGCCGCTGCCGTGAACCTGCAGTCGCGCTTCGCGGCGACCGACCTCTCGGTGCGCTCGCACCGCGGCCGCGACCTGTCGCTCGTCGTGTGGATGACGACGATCGGCGTCGTCGTCGGCCCGCAGCTCGTGCCGCCCGGCGACGCGCTCGGCCTCGCGCTCGGCCTGCCGCACCTCGTGGGCGCCTACGTCATCGTCGGCGTCATGCAGGCGCTCACGGCGCTCGCGCTCGCCGTCGGCCTGCGTCCGGATCCGCTGCTCGCGGCGCAGGCGATGCGCGGCGACGAGCCCGGCGCCGCCTCGGCGACGACGCCGGCCCACGCGCGGCTCGTCGACCATCCGCGCGCGCTGCTCGCGATCGTCGTCGTGGCGAGCGCGCACGCGACGATGGTCGGCATCATGGCGCTCACGCCCGTGCACCTCGAGCACGCCGGCCACTCGCTCGCGGGCATCGCCATCACGATGAGCGCCCACACGGCGGGCATGTACGCGCTCTCGCCCGTCTTCGGCATCCTCGCCGACCGCGTCGGCAGGCTGCAGACCGTGCTGCTCGGGCAGGCGCTGCTCGTCGGATCGATCGTCGTGAACGTCGTCCTGTCGGACGACCTCGCGCCGCTGTCGCTCGCGCTGCTCGGCCTCGGCTGGAGCGCAGCGACCATCGCGGGCTCGACCCTCGTGAGCGAGGCGTCGCCCGACCGCGTCCGCCCGCGCATCCAGGGTCGATCGGACCTCGTGCAGGGCCTCACGGGCGCCGCGGCCGGCGCGGTGGCCGGGCCGATCCTCGGCCTCGCGGGGTACGCGGGGCTCTCGCTCGCGATGGCCGCGTTCGTCGTCGTCGGATGCGTCGCCGCGATCGCGGCGGCACGCCCGGCGCGCGCCGACGCACCGGATGCGCGCGCCGACGCCGACGCGCCCGACGCGCCGCCGAGGTCAGCCGCCGTGCAGGCGCCACCCAGCGGGACGCTGCGCGATGGCACTACCGTCGATGACGCACCACGCCGACCCCTGGAGGACCATCCGTGAACGCTGTGCCGGGCCGCGCGCCCATCACGAAGGACGAGCTCGCACGCGGCGGGCAGGTGATCCGGGCGGTCCAGCAGTCGTTCGCGTCGAAGGTCGTCGGCCAGGCCGACCTCCTGCAGTCGCTGCTCGTGGCGGTGCTCGCGAACGGCCACGTGCTCATGGAGTCGGTGCCGGGTCTGGCGAAGACGACGGCGGCGGCGACGCTCGCGCGCGCGGTCGACGCGACGTTCCACCGCATCCAGTGCACCCCCGACCTCCTGCCCTCGGACATCGTCGGCACGCAGATCTACGACCAGCACGAGGGCACGTTCCGCACGCAGCTCGGCCCCGTGCACGCGAACTTCGTGCTGCTCGACGAGATCAACCGCTCGAGCGCGAAGACGCAGTCGGCGATGCTCGAGGCGATGCAGGAGCGGCAGACGTCGATCGGCGGCGAGTCGCACCCGCTGCCGCGCCCGTTCCTCGTGCTCGCGACGCAGAACCCCATCGAGCAGGAGGGCACGTACACGCTGCCCGAGGCGCAGCTCGACCGCTTCCTGCTCAAGGAGATCCTCACCTACCCGTCGCCGACGGAGGAGGCGGAGATCGTGCGCCGCATCGAGTCGGGCGTGTTCGAGACGGATGCCTCGCCCGTCGCGTCGGTGCAGGACGTGCAGTTCCTGCAGGAGCTCACGAAGCGCGTCTACGTCGACCAGGCGATCACGAACTACGTCGTGCAGCTCATGTACGTCACGCGCCACGCGAAGGACTACATCGGCGCGCAGCTCGCCGGCTACATCGAGTACGGCGCGAGTCCCCGCGGCTCGATCGCGTTCACGCAGGCGACGCGCGCGCTCGCGCTCGTGCGAGGCCGCGACTACGTCATCCCCGAGGACGTCAAGACGCTGCGCCACTCGATCCTGCGCCACCGCATCATCCTCGGCTACGAGGCGGAGGCGGACGGCGTGACGAGCGAGCAGATCGTCGACGCCATCTTCGACGCCGTGCGCACGCCGTAGGGGCTCCCATGCAGCGCAGGCTCCAGAAGGTGAAGACGAAGATGGCGATCCACGCCCATCGGCGCACCTTCGAGCTGCTCGACGGCAACTACCAGTCGATCCATCACGGCCGCAGCCACGACTTCGACGATCTGCGCGAGTACGCGCCGGGCGACGAGGTGAAGGACATCGACTGGAAGGCGACGGCCCGCTCGACGACGCCGCTCGTCAAGCGGTACATCGCGTCGCGGCAGCACAACGTCGTCGTGGTCGTCGACACGGGTCGGAACATGGCGGCGACGGCCGAGAGCGGGGAGTCGAAGGAGGACGTCGCGATCCAGACGATCGGCATCCTCTCGTACCTCGCGATCAAGCACGGGGATCGCGTCGCGATGTACGCCGGGAACGCCGAGCACACGGGCTTCACGCCCGAGGGGGGCTCGGAGGCGCACCTCGAGCGGATGCTGCGGATGCTCGACGAGCAGATCTCCCTCGACGCGCCGGACAGCGACCTGCAGCACGTGCTCGAGCAGGTGGCGCGCAGCGTGCGTCGCCGTGCGCTCGTCGTCATCGTCGCCGACGACCTCGCGTACACGCGCGAGCTCGACCAGGTGCTCGGCAGGCTGCACGTGCGTCACGAGGTGCTGTGGATCTCGATCGGCGACGCGGACCTCATGGCGCGCGACGCGAGGGCTCCGGCCATCTTCGGCGTCGCGCACGACGCACCCCTGCCCGACTACGTGCGGCGCGACAAGGCGCTCATGCGCGCGTTCGACGAGGGCATCGAGCGCCGTCGCCGCACGCTGCAGCAGGAGCTGCTCTCGCTCGGCATCGCCGCCGAGCGCATCCCGTCGTCCGACGAGGTCATCCCCGCGCTCTTCCGACTGCTCGAGAGGCACCGTCGTGTCCGCCGTTGACGCTCCCGACCTGTACGGGCCGTTCCAGTACCACCCGTGGTGGGTGCTGGGCGTGCTGCTCGTCGTCGCGCTCGGCATGGCGTACTACGTCGTCTGGCTCGCGACGCGGCCGCGCGGCATCCTCGTGCCGCCGCCTCCGCCGCCGCGCAAGGTCGACGTGCGCTCCCTCAAGCAGAAGTACCTCGCGATGATCGACGAGGTCGCCGAGGAGCACGAGGCGGGCGAGCTCGACGCGCGCCGGCTCTCGCAGCGCCTCAGCCTCGTGCTGCGCTTCTTCGCGCACGAGTCGACGGGCGTCGTCGCCGAGGTCATGACCCTCGAGGACCTCGCCGAGGCCGACCTGCCCGCCGTGCACGGCGCCGTCGCGCAGTACTACCCGTCGTCCTTCCGCCGCACGGCGAAGCACGACCCCGAGGGTGCGATCGACCTGGCCAGGAAGGTGGTGTCGACGTGGATGTAGGGCTGCTGCTGTGGTGGTGGATGCTGCCGCTGCTGCTCGTCGTCGGCGGCGCCGTCGGCGTCCTCGCCATCGTGCGCAGGCGGCGCGCCGAGCGCGGCAAGCCCGTCGCGCACATGGATCGCCTCACGGCGCTGCCGCGCTACCGGGCGGCGTTCGCGCGGTATCGGGCCTGGACGGCGCTCGGCCTCGTGCTGCTCGTGCTCGCGGGCATCGGCACGGCCTTCGTCGCGGCGCGCCCCGCGGCGGTGAACGCGAACCAGAACGACGACTACAAGCGCGACATCCTGCTGTGCCTCGACGTGTCGGGCTCGATGGTCGACGTCGACGCCGAGATCCTCGGCGTCTTCCAGCAGATCGCGACGGGGCTCGACGGCGAGCGCATCGGCATGCGCATCTTCGACGCGTCGAGCGTCATGGCCTTCCCGCTCACGAGCGACTACGACTACATCATCGAGCAGCTCGGTCGGTACCAGCGGGCGCTCGAGGGCAGCCTCGGCCCGGACGAGCAGTTCAACTACGCCGCCGGAACCTCGAACGGCAACGGCGCCTCCCTCGTCGGCGACGGCCTCGCCTCGTGCGCGCTCGACTTCGCGAGCACGGACGACACCGATCGGCCGCGCTCGATCATCCTCGCGACCGACAACATGGTGAACGGCCAGCAGATCTTCTCCCTCGAGCAGGCGGGGCAGCTCGCGATCGACAACGACGTGCGCGTCTACGCGATCAACCCGTTCGACTTCGGTGGCGATCCCGTCTCCGCCCAGCTGCAGAACGTCGCGGAGACGACCGGCGGCGCGTACTTCGCGCTCGACTTCGCCGACACGGTCTCGAGCATCGTCGAGCGGGTGAACGCGATCGAGGCGGGCTACATCGAGACGCCGCCCGAGGTGCAGATCGTCGACCGCCCGGGGCCGCTGCTGCCCATCCTCATGATGCTCGTCGTCGGCATCTGCATCGTGGCGTGGAGGGTGCGACTGTGACCTTCCTGCCCGACATCCCCGTCGGCGTCCTCGCGATCGTGGGCCTCGTGCTCGTCGCCCTGTGCGCGTGGCGCCTCGTCGCCGAGCGCGGCCGACGCATCCACTGGATCCGCCGCACGCTCATGGCGCTCGTCGTGATCGCGATGGTCGCGCGTCCCGGCGTGCCCGGCGGAGAGGTGCCGACGGGCTCGATCAACGTCAACGTGTTCCTCGTCATCGACACCTCGCAGTCGATCGCCGCGGAGGACTGGGGCCAGGGCCAGCCGCGCATCCAGGGCATCCGCGACGACGTGCGCGACGTCGCGTACGCGTTCGCGGGGTCGAACATCTCGGTCATCACGTTCGACTCGGAGCCCGAGCTGCGCGTGCCGCTCACGGACGACGGCTCGGCCGTCATCGAGCTCGTGAACGCGCTGCGGCCCGAGATCGGCTTCTTCTCGCAGGGCTCGTCGATCTCGGCCGCGCGCGACATGCTGCAGCAGGAGATCGAGCGCGCGGACGCCTCGCACCCCGGCGCGCCCACGATCGTCTTCTACATGGGCGACGGCGAGCAGACCGCCGAAGCACCGCCGCAGTCGTTCGACACCGTCGCGCCGCTCGTCGACGCCGGCTTCGTGCTCGGCTACGGCACCGAGCAGGGCGGACGGATGCAGGAGTCGTCGTTCGAGACGCCGCAGCAGCCGGTCTACGTGCAGGATCCCGCGGGCGGCGACGCCATCAGCCGCATCGACGAGGGCGCGCTCGAGGAGATCGCCTCGCAGCTCGGCATCAGCTACCTGCACCGCTCGGCCGACGTCGACCTCGCGCCGTCGCTCGAGTCGATGACGTCGCAGCAGGGCGAGGTCGACCTGTCGCAGTACGAGGAGGCGAGGCTCGACCTGTACTGGGTGCTCGCCGTGCCGCTCTTCCTGCTGCTGGCGTGGGAGCTGTGGGTGTTCGCGTCGGCGCTGCGGCTGCGCTCGGGCGCCACGAGGAGGCGATCATGACCGACACGATGACGAGGGATGCGGCGCCCGCCGCGAGCACGTCGCCGCCGCACGTGCCCCCGCCGCGCCGCCGTCGGCGCTGGACCGACGACGCACGTCGCCGCCTGCGCCGCATCCTCATGCTCGTGCTCGTGCCCATCACGATCGCGGGACTCGTGCTCGCCGGCAAGCTCATGAGCGTCAACGCCTTCGCGGACGCCTCCCAGAACGCCTACGAGCGACGCGCCTACCAGGAGGCGGAGCTGCAGGCTCGCGGCCTGCAGTGGTGGAACGTCCTCGAGCCGTGGAAGGCGCCGTACGACGTCGGCGTCGCGCTCGGCATGCAGGGCAGCCCCGAGCAGCTCGTCGAGGCGCGTGCGCTGCTCGAGGAGGCGCTGAGCCTCAACGGCGAGGAGGGGTCGAACGAGTACTGCGTCATCCTCGTCTCGATCGTCTACGTCGTGGAGAAGCAGGGCGACCAGGCGCGCGAGGCGGCCGACACGCAGACCGCGAATGGCCTCTACCAGGAGGCGCTCGGCATCATCGACGCCGCACCCGAGGGATGCTTCGCCGAGCCCACCCCGATCCAGGCGGACACGGGGGAGCAGCTCGAGCAGTCGGTGCCGCGCATCGAGGAGAAGATCGAGGACGAGTCCGGCGGCGGGGGCGACTCCGACCAGGAGTCGGAGGGCGGCGAGTCGTCCGAGGACCCGAGCGAGGGTGACGGCGAGCCGCAGACGCAGCAGGAGCAGCTCGAGGAGCAGAACCAGCAGGCGCAGGAGCAGCAGCAGCAGCAGGACGAGTACAACCAGCAGCAGGGCGAGGAGCCGGGCGGCGGGGGCGTCGACCAGCCTTGGTGACGCCTCCGGCGCGTGCGGCCCGGCACGCCCCGGCTCGTAGGATCGTGGGGTGATCCGGCTCTCCCAGCTCTTCCTGACCACGCTGCGCGACGACCCCGCCGAGGCGGATGCGGTCAGCCACCGCCTGCTGCTGCGCGCCGGCTACATCCGCCGCGCCGGCTCCGGGCTCTTCGCCTGGCTGCCGCTCGGCCTGCGGGTGCGCCGCCGCATCGAGGACGTCGTCCGCGAGGAGATGACGGCCGCAGGCGCGCAGGAGGTGCTCTTCCCCGGCCTGCTGCCGCGGGAGCCGTACGAGCGCACGGGTCGTTGGACGGAGTACGGCGACGGCATCTTCCGCCTGCAGGACCGCAAGGGCGCCGACCACCTGCTCGCGCCGACGCACGAGGAGGTCTTCACGCTGCTCGTGCAGGACGTCGTGTCGTCGTACAAGCAGCTGCCGCTGACGATCTACCAGATCCAGGACAAGTACCGCGACGAGACGCGGCCGCGGGCGGGCCTGCTGCGCGCGCGAGAGTTCACGATGAAGGACGCCTACTCGTTCGACGTCGACGACGCGGGCCTCGCGGCGAGCTACCAGGCGCAGCGCGACGCCTACGAGCGCATCTTCGCCAGGCTCGGGCTCGAGTACGTCATCGTCGCCGCCGACGCGGGCGCGATGGGCGGCTCGCGATCGGAGGAGTTCCTCACCCCGACGGCGATCGGCGAGGACGCCTTCGTGCGATCGGCGGGCGGCTACGCCGCGAACGTCGAGGCGTTCACGACGCTCGTGCCCGAGCCGGTGCCGTTCGACGACGCGCCTGCGGCCGTCGTGCACGACACGCCCGCGACGCCCACGATCGAGACGCTCGTCGCGCACGCGAACGCGCATCAGCCGCGCACCACGCCGTGGACGGCCGCCGACACGCTGAAGAACGTCGTGCTGCGGCTCACGCACCTCGACGGCACGCGCGAGATCGTCGTCGTCGGCATCCCCGGCGACCGCGAGGTCGACGAGAAGCGCGCCGAGGTCGCCTTCCAGCCCGCGACGGTCGAGGCGGCGACGGAGGCCGACTTCGCCGCCAACCCGGGCCTCGTGAAGGGCTACATCGGGCCGTGGTCGCCCGCGGGACCGGTGCTCGGCGAGGCGTCGACGACCGGCATCCGCTACCTCCTCGACCCCCGGATCGTCGACGGCACGACGTGGCTCACGGGCGCGAACGAGGAGGGCAGGCACGTCTTCGGCCTCGTCGCCGGCCGCGACTTCGTCGGCGACGGATGGGTCGAGGTCGCCTCGGTGCGCGAGGGCGACCCCGCGCCGGACGGCTCCGGGCCCGTCACGATCGAGCGCGGCATGGAGATCGGCCATGTCTTCCAGCTCGGCCGCAAGTACGCCGAGGCGCTCGGCCTGCAGGTGCTCGACGAGGCAGGCCGCCTCCAGACCGTGACGATGGGCTCGTACGGCATCGGCGTCACGCGCAACCTCGCGGCGATCGTGGAGGCGCACCACGACGACAGGGGCATCGTGTGGCCGCGCGAGATCGCGCCGTTCGACGTCCACGTCGTCGCCACGGGCCGCGACGCCGCGGTCTTCGAGATCGCCGAGCGCCTCGTCGGCGAGATCGAGGCGACGGGCCTCGAGGTGCTCTACGACGACCGCCCCAAGGTGAGCCCGGGCGTGAAGTTCGGCGACGCGGAGCTCATCGGCGTGCCACGGGTCGTCGTCGTCGGCAGGAACGCCGCGGAGGGCCTCGGCGAGCTCTGGGACCGCGAGACGGGCGAGCGCGCCGAGGTGCGTCTCGACGAGGTCGTGGCGCGCCTGCGCGACTGACGCGGGAGGGACGACGAGGGCCGGGCGCAGCGCGCCCGGCCCTCGCCGCATCCGGTATCCTCGAAGGTCTGCCCGACCACAACTGCATACCTGGAGGCGCCATGGAGATCGACCTGAGCGTGCTGAAGCACCTCGAGCGCGAGCGCGAGGTCCCGTTCGACGAGCTCGTCCGCATCACGGAGCAGGCGATCCTGCAGGCGTACCTGCGATCGCAGGAGCACCGCGGCGCCGACGCCCCTCGCGTGCGCGTCACGATCGACCGCAAGAGCGGCCTCGTGCAGGTGTTCGAGACGGAGACGGACGAGGACGGCAACGTCATCGGCGAGTCGCCCGTCGGCCAGGAGGACTTCGGCCGCATCGCCGCCTCCGCGGCGAAGTCCGTCATCTTCGAGCGGCTGCGCGCGCACTCCGACGAGTCGATCCTCGGCGAGTTCAAGAGCCGCGAGGGCGAGATCGTCGCCGGCGTCGTGCAGCAGGGGCCGAACCCGCGCATGGTCTACGTGCAGATCGGCGAGGTCGAGGCGATCCTGCCGCCGGAGGAGCGCGTGCCGGGCGCGGAGTACCGGCACGGCCAGCGCCTGCGCGTGCTCGTCACGAAGGTCGAGCGCGGCCGCACGGGCCCCCAGGTGACCGTGTCGCGCACGCACCCCGCGCTCGTCCGCAAGCTCTTCGCGCACGAGGTGCCGGAGATCGCGAACGGCCAGGTCGAGATCGTCGCGATCGCGCGCGAGGCCGGCCACCGCTCGAAGATCGCCGTCGTCGCGAAGGCGCCGGGCATCAACGCGAAGGGCGCCGCGATCGGCGAGCTCGGCGCGCGCGTGCGCGCGGTCCAGGCCGAGCTCGGCGAGGAGAAGATCGACATCGTCGACTACTCCGACGACCTCGCGACGTTCGTCGCGAACGCCCTGAGCCCCGCGAAGGTGACGGACGCGTTCGTGCTCGACGCGAAGCTCAAGGCCGTCCGTGCGCTCGTGCCCGACTTCCAGCTCTCGCTCGCCATCGGCAAGGAGGGCCAGAACGCCCGCCTCGCCGCGAAGCTCACGGGCACGAAGATCGACATCCAGCCCGACTCCGTCATGGACGAGGACTAGGGAAGCGTGGAGGGCGTTCGGGCGTTGGGATAGACTGATGCCCATCCGCATGTGCCTCGGCTGCCGCATGCGCTGCGAGCAGGACGCCCTGGTGCGTCTCGTCGCGGCGAGCGGCCAGGTGATCGTCGACGAGGGTCGACGCGCACCGGGCAGGGGCGCGTGGGTGCACGAGGACGCAGCGTGCGTCCAGCGAGCGATCCGCTCGCTGGGGCACGCGCTGCGATCGCGTGGACTCGACGCGACGCCCATCGCAGCGTGGGCGGCACGACTGGCCGGAGACGGCCACGACAGGAAGACAGAAACCACCATGGACAACTGATGAGCGGCTCGAGATGAGACCCGTCAGCTAGAACGTCCGTCCCCTGATCCGGGGTCGGACCCGGACAGGAGAACCAGTGGCAAACCCACGTGTGCATGAGATCGCCGCCGAGCTCGGCGTCGAGAGCAAGGTCGCGCTCGCGAAGCTGAAGGAGATGGGGGAGTTCGTCAAGGGCCCCGCATCCGCCGTCGCTCCGCCGGTCGCGCGCAAGCTCAAGGCCGCCCTCGAGGAGGCCGGTCTCGCGAAGCAGCCCGAGGCTGCGCCGGCGCAGGCGAAGCCCGCGTCGAAGCCCGCAGCCAAGCCAGCTGCGAAGCCCGCCGCGGCGGCGCCGGAGGCGGCGAAGCCCGCAGCCGAGCCTGCCGCGCCCGCAGCCGAGGCGCAGCCGGCCCCCGCGGCCGAGAAGCCGGCGACGCCGACGCCCGGCGCGCCGACCCCGAACGCCATCCCGCGCCCCATGGCGCGTCCCGGCGCACCGCGCCCCGGCAACAACCCCTTCGCCTCGTCGCAGGGCATGGGTCGTCCGCGCGGCGGCAACAACCCGTTCACCGCGCGTCCGACGCGCGACTCGCCTCGTCCCGGCGCCCCGCGGCCCGGCGCACCCCGTCCGGGTGCCCCGCGTCCCGGCTCGCCGCGTCCCGGCGCGCCCCGCGGCGGCCAGGGCGGCCCCGGCGGCGGCCTCGGCTTCCAGCGCCCCGGCGCCGGCCAGCCCGGTCGTGGCGCCCCCGGTCGTGGCGGTCCCGCATTCGCGGGTCGTCGCGGGCGCGGTCCCGGCGGCACCGCAGGCGCGTTCGGCAAGGGCGGCGGCAAGGCGAAGTCGCGCAAGTCGAAGCGCACGAAGCGGCTCGAGTTCGAGATGCGCGAGGCGCCGTCGCTCGGCGGCGTGCGCGTCCGTCGCGGCGAGGGCCAGGTCGTCCGCATGCGCCGCGGCGCATCCATCTCGGACTTCGCCGAGAAGATCGACGTGAGCCCCGGCGACCTCGTCACCGTGCTCTTCCACCTCGGCGAGATGGCCACGGCCACCGAGTCGCTCGACGAGTCGACGTTCGAGATCCTCGGCGAGGAGCTGGGCTACAAGATCCAGATCGTCAGCCCCGAGGACGAGGACAAGGAGCTCCTCGAAGGCTTCGGCCTCGACCTCGAGCAGGAGCTCGAGGACGAGGACGAGGACGACCTCGAGTTCCGCGCCCCCGTCGTCACCGTCATGGGTCACGTCGACCACGGCAAGACGCGCCTGCTCGACGCGATCCGCAAGTCGAACGTCATCGAGGGCGAGGCCGGCGGCATCACGCAGCACATCGGCGCGTACCAGGTGTACCGCGAGCACGAGGGCATCGACCGTGCGGTGACGTTCATCGACACCCCCGGTCACGAGGCCTTCACGGCCATGCGTGCCCGTGGTGCCCGCGTCACCGACCTCGCGATCCTCGTGGTCGCGGCCGACGACGGCATCATGCCCCAGACGGTCGAGGCGCTGAACCACGCGCAGGCCGCCGGCGTGCCGATCGTCGTCGCGGTCAACAAGGTCGACAAGGAGGGGGCGAACCCCGCCAAGGTGCGTCAGCAGCTCACCGAGTACGGCCTCGTGGCCGAGGAGTACGGCGGCGACGTCATGTTCGTCGACGTGTCCGCGCTCACCGGCAAGGGCGTCGACGACCTCATCGAGGCCGTCCTGCTCACCGCCGACGCCGGCCTCGACCTGCGTGCGAACCCGAACAAGGAGGCGCGCGGCGTCGCGATCGAGGCTCGCCTCGACAAGGGTCGCGGTGCGGTCACGACCGTCCTCATCCAGTCGGGCACGCTCCGCGTCGGCGATGCGATCGTCGCGGGCACGGCCTACGGCCGCGTGCGCGCCATGACGCTCGACGACGGCACCCCCGTCGACGAGGCGTGGCCGTCGATGCCCGTCCAGGTGCAGGGCCTCTCGTCGGTCCCGCGCGCAGGCGACACCTTCCTCGTCACCGAGGAGGACCGCACCGCGCGGCAGATCGCCGAGAAGCGCGAGGCCGTCGAGCGCAACGCGCTGCTCGCCAAGGCCCGCAAGCGCCTGTCGCTCGAGGACTTCAAGCTCGCGCTCGAGCAGGGCAAGGTCGAGACCCTCAACCTCATCATCAAGGGTGACGTGTCCGGTGCGGTCGAGGCGCTCGAGGAGTCGCTGCTCAAGATCGACATCGACGACTCGGTCGACCTCCGCATCATCCACCGCGGCGTCGGTGCGATCACGGAGTCCGACGTGAACCTCGCGACGGTCGACGACGCCGTGATCATCGGCTTCAACGTGCGACCCGACACGAAGGCGCGCGAGCGGGCTGCCCGCGAGGGCGTCGACGTGCGCTTCTACAACGTCATCTACGCGGCGATCGACGACATCGAGAGCTCGCTGAAGGGCATGCTGAAGCCGGAGTACGAGGAGGTCCAGTCGGGCGTCGCGGAGATCCGGGAGGTGTTCCGCTCGTCGAAGTGGGGCAACATCGCCGGCGTCATCGTGCGCTCCGGCACGATCACCCGCAACGCGAAGGCTCGCGTCATCCGCGACGGCGTCGTGCTGGCCGATGGCCTCGCCATCGAGTCGCTGCGCCGCTTCAAGGACGACGTCACCGAGGTCAAGACCGACTTCGAGTGCGGCATCGGCCTGGGCAAGTTCAACGACATCCAGATCGGCGACGAGATCGAGACCATCGAGATGGTCGAGAAGCCGCGCGACTGAGTCGCACGGCGCGAGGATGGGGTGGCTGCGGCCACCCCATCCGTGCATCCGGATCGATCCGGACGCGAGGGAGGGCGCCGCAGGCGCCAGGACGAGAGGAGGAGCCGTGGCCGAGAACCCCAGGGCCCGCAAGATCGCGGACCGCATCCAGGAGATCACGGCGAAGACGCTCGAGCGCGAGGTCCGCGACCCGCGACTCGGCTTCGTGACGATCACGGACGTGCGCGTCACGGGCGACCTGCAGCACGCGTCGATCTTCTACACGGTGTACGGCACCGACGAGGAGCGCGACGACTCGGCGGCGGCGCTGCAGTCGGCGAAGGGCGTCGTGCGCCGCGAGATCGGCAAGGGGCTCTCGCTGCGCCTCACGCCGTCGATCGAGTTCATCCTCGACGCGCTGCCCGAGAGCGCGGCGTCGATCGACCACCTGCTCGACGAGGCGCGCTCGCGCGACGCCGCGACGGCGCAGCAGCAGTCGACCGCGACGTACGCGGGCGAGGCCGACCCCTATCGCAAGCCGCGCGAGGCCGACGAGGAGGACTGAGCCCCGCCACCCCGACGGGCCCGGCACGCACGACGCGTGCCGGGCCCGTCGTCGTGTCGATCGGCGTCGGCGCTCAGGCCTCGTCGAGCACGATGGAGCGGTCGGCGACCGACGCGGCGCGCACGCGCACGCGGATGCGGGTCGCGGGCTCGGCCGCGGTCGCGACCCGCACCTCGACGGGCGGGTCGACGAGCAGCACGACGGCCTCGTCGTCGCGACGCTCGACGACGAGCGCGTCGATGGTCTCGCCCACGCGGTCGGCGAGGATCCAGGCGGCGACGGCCTGCAGCGACTCGCGCTCGAGCTGCGCGGCGCGCGATCCGGACGACCGCATGGCCTCCGGCACGTCGCGCGCCGCCGCCGTCGCCCACGCAGGCACGTCGCGACCGTTCGCGATCGCCTCGCAATGGGCCAGCACGACACGGTCGACGAGGCGTCGCAGCGGGGCGGTCGCGTGCGCGTAGGGCGCACCGATCGCGGCCTGCACGACGGCGTCGGCGCCGGGCGTGCGACCGTCGAGCACGAGGTAGTCGGCGCCGCGGAACAGGCGACGCGCGGCGGCGAGGATCACGACGGTGGTCGGCAGGGCGCGGTCGAGGCGACGCAGGAACGCGCCGTAGTGCTCGCTGGGACGCCAGGGCACGCCGAGGGCCTCGGTCGCGCGTCGGAAGTCGGCGATCGCCGCCTTCGGCGGGCGCGGCATGGTACGCAGGACCCCCTCGCCGGCCGCGAGCTGCAGCCGAGCCGCCTCCATGCCGGTCATGAGGCTGATCTGCGCGTTCCACTGCTCGACCGGCAGGGGAGCGCGACGCTCGATGCGCCAGCCGCGCTCGTCGTGCACGACCTCCTCGTCCGGCGTGTCGAGGCTCGCGCCGTCGCGGGCGGCCTCGAGGGCGATGCGTCGCTCGCCGACGACGCGCAGCATCCCGAGCGTCGTGTCGCCCGCCTCGATGCGCGCCTGCGCCTCGGGGTAGGAGAGCTGCTCGCGGCTGCGGACGCGCGCGCGCTCGAGGCTCGTGTCGCGCACGGCGCCGTCGGCGTCGAGCACGAACGTCCACACGAGGGCCTGCCGCTCGCGATCGGGCAGCAGGCTCGCCGCGTCCTCGCTGAGGACCGTCGGATGCAGCGGCACGCGCGCGTCGGGCGCGTAGAGCGTCTGCCCGCGTCGGCGCGCCTCGGCGTCGACCGCGCCGCCGGGCTCCACGAACGCCGGCACGTCGGCGATGGCGTAGCGCACGACGTGCCCTGCGCCGTCCGCCTCGATCGCGAGCGCCTGATCGAGATCGGTCGACCCCTCCGGGTCGATCGTGACGAACGGCACGTCGGTGCGGTCGGCGCCCTCGAGCGCGCGGTGCGCGGCGCGTGCCGCCTCCGCCTCGACCGGGGCCGGGAAGGCCTCCTCGGCGCCGAGGTCGGCGCGGATGGCGGCGAGCGCCGCGGTGAGCTCGGGAGCGTCGGCGCGGAGCCGTTGCTGTCGCAGGGGCACGGCTCGACCCTAGCCAGGTGCGGGAGCGGCGGTCGCGCCAACACCCGGCCCTCGGGGTGCGAGCGCAGCGGGCCTCGAACGGGCGCCGCCCATCGATGCGCCGCCCGCAGCTGGTCGAGGAGGCCGCAGCCGCAGGCTGCAGCCGTCGCGAGACCACGTGACGTGCCTGCCCGACGCGACCGTGCGCGTGGCTGGGTGGGAGCGGCGGTCGCGTGGTCTCGTGACGCGTGCTCGCCTGGCGGCTCGCGCGCTCCTCGACCGGCTGATCGGGGTGGCTCCAAGATCCGGCCCTTGAGGTGCGAGCGAAGCGAGCCTCGAAAGGGTCACGCGCATCGTCCTGCACCCACCAGCTGGTCGAGGAGGCCGCAGCCGAAGGCTGCAGCCGTCGCGAGACCTCGCGACGTGCCTGCTCGGCGCGACCGCACGCATGGCTGGGCGGGAGGTGCCGTCGCGCGGTCTCGTGACGCGTGCTCGCCTGGCGGCTCGCGCGCTCCTCGACCGGCTGATCGGGGTGGCTCCAAGATCCGGCCCTTGAGGTGCGAGCGAAGCGAGCCTCGAAAGGGTCACGCGCATCGTCGTGCACCCATCAGCTGGTCGAGGAGGCCGCGGCCGCAGGCTGCAGCCGTCGCGAGACCTCGCGACGTGCCCGCCGACGGGACCACTCGCGCGCCCGCATGGCGCGCCCACCTCGACCCCGGGTCAGTGCGGCAGGCGCACCGCGTCGCCCTCGACGACCACGAGGCCGTCATCGGCGAGGGACATGATCGCCCGATCGAGCTGCGCGGCATCCGTCCACAGCGGCTCGAGCTCGGCGCGGGAGAGCGGCACGTCGACGCCGCGCAGCGCGCGCAGCACCGTGCCGCGCGCCTGACGGTCGCTGCCCGCGAACGATGCCTGCCGCGGCGCACGACGCCCCTCGTAGGGCGGCCGCCCCGCGGCGACCCATGCGCAGTCCGCCACGAGCGGACAGTCGTCGCAGCGCGGGGCGCGCGCCGTGCACACGAGCGCACCGAGCTCCATGAGCGCGATCGACACGACGCCCGCCTCGGCGTCGTCGGCGGGCAGCAGCGCCTCGACGCGAGCGAGATCGGCGCGCGCGGCGGGACCCGCGTCGCCCTGCCCGAGCACGGCGCGCGCGACGACGCGGCGCACGTTCGTGTCGACGACGGGATGCCGCTGCCCGAAGTGGAAGACAGCGACGGCGCGCGCCGTGTAGTCGCCGATGCCGGGCAGCGCGAGCAGCGCGGCCACGTCGTCCGGCACGACGCCGCCGTGGCGCTCGACGATCGCGCGCGCGGCGTCCTGCAGGCGCAGCGCGCGGCGCGGGTAGCCGAGCGATCCCCACGCGCGCAGCACCTCGTGCGTCGGCGCGTCGGCGAGATCCGCCGGCGTCGGCCAGCGCGCGAGCCACTCGACGATCGCGGTGCGCACGCGCGCGACCTGCGTCTGCTGCAGCATGATCTCGCTGACGAGCGTGCCCCACGCGCTGAAGCCGGGCTCGCGCCACGGCAGGTCGCGGCGGTGGCGGGCGTACCAAGGCGCGAGGCGCGCGTGCAGGAGGTCCGCGTCCATCCGATCAGGCTACGGCGACGGATGCGCACTCGGATCTCCGACGAAGGGTGGATGCGGGCGCGGACGAGCATCCCTAGCGTCGATGCCGTGACGACCTCACCAGCCGCCACCGGCCCCGACGACCGCCCGACCGCCACCGCGCAGGGACGGGCGCGGGTGCGCGCCATCGCGCCCGACCTCGCACGCGGCCTCATGCTGCTGCTCATCGCCCTCGCGAACATGCCGTGGCACCTCTTCGGGCGCGAGACGGCGCTCACGTCGATGCACCACGTCGACGGCTCGCTCGGGGACCATGCGTGGCAGGCGATCGCGATCGTCGCGGTCGACGGCCGCTCGTACCCGCTCTTCGCGTTCCTCTTCGGCTACGGCATCTGGCAGCTGTACCGCCGGCAGCTCGCCGCCGGCGCGACGTCGCGCGAGGCACGCCGCCTGCTGCGGCGCCGGCACTGGTGGATGCTCGCGTTCGGCGCCGTGCACGCCGCGCTGCTGTGGGTGGGCGACATCATCGGCGCGTACGGCCTCGTCGGCCTGCTCGTCGGCTGGATCTTCCTCGAGCGCCGCGACCGCACGATCGTGGTCTGGGCGTGGATCCTCGGTGCGCTCCTCGTCCTCGGCGCGGCCGCGACCGCCGTCATGGGCGTCCTCGCGGGGGCGCTCGGCATCGACGTCGAGGGCGACGACGCGGCGATCCCGTCGATCGCGGGCATCGACTCCTACACCGCCTCGATCCTCGCGCGGCTGGGGATGTGGGCGATCGTCGCGCCGACGCAGGGCGTCCTCGGCCTCGTCGTGCCGATCGCGATCCTGCTCGCGATCCTCGCCGCCCGCCACGGCATCCTCGAGGAGCCCGAGCGGCACCGCACGCTCCTGACGCGCGTCGCCGTCGCCGGCGTCGCGATCGGCTGGGCCGGCGGACTGCTCGCGCTCGCAGAGCACCTCGGATCCTTCGACGCGCTGCCGTCGTGGACGTTCTCGCTCATGCACGTCGCGACGGGCCTGCCCGCCGGCGTCGGCTACGCCGCGGTCTTCGCGCTCGTCGCGGCGCGCATGGCTCGGCGGCCGCTCGGCGTCGTCGGTCGCTCGCTCACCGCGGTCGGCAAGCGCTCGATGACGAGCTACCTCGTGCAGTCGGTGCTCTTCGCCCCCGTGCTGTCCGCGTGGGGCCTCGGCATCGGCGGCGTGCTCACCGAGTGGCAGGGGGCGCTGTACGCCGTCGGCGTGTGGCTCGTGACGGTCGCGGTCGCCGTCGCCCTCGAGCGGGCGGGTCGGCCGGGGCCCGCCGAGACGCTGCTGCGGCGCCTCGCCTATCCCGCGGACGCGAGAGCGCGGCCCACCCCGGTGGCGGCGGGCGCTGCGCCCGCGGCGAGCGCCGGTGCCGCCGCGGACGCGCGCGGCTAGCCTGGCTGCATGGCAGACCAGCAGCTCCTCATGCAGGCGGCGTCGTGGACGCCCGAGCAGAAGGCGCTGTACACGGAGGTCGCACGCGTCGTCGTGGCCCGCAGCCCGCGCGGTCGCCGCATCGTCGCGGTCGACGGCCGCGACGGCGTCGGCAAGACGCACTTCGCCGACGCACTGCACGTGGCGTTCGCCCGCGCGGGCGTGCAGTCGTTCCGAGCGAGCCTCGACGACTTCCACCAGCCGCGCGAGCGCCGATACCGGCAGGGCCGCGACTCGTGGAAGGGCTACTACGAGGACGCCTTCGACCTCGAGCTCGTCGACCGGGTGCTGCTGCAGCCCTTCCGGATGGGCGGCTCGACCGGATTCATGACGCGCGCCTTCGACCTCGAGACGGATCAGAGCGTCGAGATGGACTGGAAGACCGCTGGGCCCGACGCCGTGCTGGTCGTCGACGGCGTCTTCCTGCTCCGTCCCGCGTTCAAGGGGCGGTGGCACGTCGTCGTGCGCCTCGAGGCGTCGGATGCCGAGCGCGGCGCGCGCCTGCAGCGCCGCGACGGGGCGCATCCGCTCGTCACCGATCCCTCGCACGACCGCTACCGACTCGCCCACGAGCACTACGAGCGGCTCGCGGATCCCGTGCGCGCCGCCGACATGGTGATCGACACCACCGACTGGCGCGCGCCGCGGCAGGTCTTCCAGGATCGCTGCTGACCGATGCCGGCCGACGACCGCGCCGACGCCTCGCCGTCCGCCGATGGGCGGCCCCGGCGCAGGCGGCGCCGAGCCGTCCGCATCCTCCGCATCGCGGCGCTCGTGCTCGTCGGCGTGGTCGTGCTGGGCGTCGGCGGCGGGCTCTGGTGGGCGCTCACGCCCTACCAGGCAGACCCCGACGGGCTCGCGGCCGTCGCGGACGATCCGCGGCTGACGGTGGCCGACGTCGACGACCTCGTGGTGCTGCGGCCCACCGACGAGGCGGCGACGAGCCTCGCGGGGCAGGGCATCGTCGTGCTCGCGGGCGCCCGCGTGGACCCGCACGCCTACGTGGCGACGTTCGCCGACGTCGCGGCAGCCGGTGCGACGGTCGTGCTCGTGCGGTCGCCGCTCAACCTCGCGATCCTCGAGCAGCGACCGCTGTCCGAGCTCACGAGCGTCGCACCCCAGGTCGAGTCGTGGTCGGTCGCGGGGCACAGCATGGGCGGCGTGCGCGCGTGCTCGTACGCCGAGGATGAGGAGGTCGTCGGGCTCGTGCTGCTCGCGTCGTACTGCTCGGGCACGGACCTGTCGGTTCGCGACGACCTCGTGGCGCTGTCGGTCACCGGCTCCCGCGACGGCGTGCTGAACCGGGATGCGTGGCTCGAGGCGCGCGACCTGCTGCCGGACGACGCCCTGCTCGTCGAGCTGCCCGGCGTGAACCACGCGGAGTTCGGCGACTACGGCGCGCAGCCGGGCGACGACGAGGCCACCGTGCCCGCAGGCGAGGCCCACGCCGAGATCGCCGCCGCGATCGTCGACGCGCTCGCTGGCTGACGCGCGCCGTCAGGGCAGCGGCGCGAGGGCGGCGATCCGCTCGGGCGCGACGAAGGCGCCCGTGCGCTCGACCTCGTGCACGAGCGTCACGAGGGCCGCGTTGACCGGCGCCGCGAGGCCGAGGCGCGTCGCCTCGCGCGCGATGGCCCCGGCGAGGTCGTCGACCTCCGTCGGCTGCCCCTTGCGGATGCTCTGCTGCGTCGAGCCGAGGTTCGGCACGTCGCCGAAGCCCGCGATCATCGCAGCCGCCACCGCGCCGGCGTCGTCGATCGACGCTGCGAGCGTGCCGATCGTCTCAGGCCCGACGGCGCCGACGCGCTCGATCTCGACGCCCGTCGCGAGCGCGACCGCGGCCGCCTCGTGCATCGCCGCCGCGGTGACGCGCAGCAACGCCGGCGATGCGCCGACCTCCTGCATCGACAGCCCCGCCGCGGCCGGCACGGCGTTCGCGGCGTTGACGCAGAGCTTCGCCCACTGCGCGCCCTCGATGCTCGCCGCGCGACGCACGTGCGGCAGCGCTCCGTCGAGCAGCGCCGCGAACCGCTCGGCCTCCGGGCCGCCCACGACCGTCTCGCCGCTCGCCGTCACGCGCACGACGCCGGGCTCGAGCGCGTTCGCCGCCCAGGTCCCGAGTCCCGCGGCGACGCGCGCGTGCCCGAGGATGCGCGCGACGCGCCCGTGCGCGTCGAGCCCGTTCTGCACGGCGATCGTCGGCACGTCTCTCAGCGCCGCCGTCGAGGGCGAGAGCGCGGCCGCGGCGTCGATCGTCTTCGTCGCGAGGATCGCGGCATCGGGCGCCGTCGAGAGCGCATCCACGACCTGCGGATGCGCCAGATGGTCGCCGAAGGCGCCCTCCAACCGGACGCCGCGCTCCCGCAGCACGGGCGCCGACGAGCGGGCGACGACCGTCACCTCGTGGCCGACCGAGTCGAGCCGCGCGGCGAGGCATCCGCCGATCGCCCCAGCCCCGAGCACCGCGATCCGCACCCCCTCAGGCTACGGCTACGCTCGATGGACGATGACTGCTCCGAACGGCGTGCTGCTCGTCGACAAGCCCGCTGGCGTCACGAGCCACACCATCGTCGCCATGGCCAGGCGTCAGCTCGGCACGCGCAAGGTCGGCCACGCCGGCACGCTCGACCCCATGGCGACGGGCCTGCTGGTGCTGGGCGTCGGCCCCGCGACACGGCTGCTGACGTTCCTCGTGGGCCTCGACAAGACGTACGAGGCGACGATCGCGCTCGGCGCGACGACGATCACCGACGACGCCGAGGGCGACGTGGTCGAGACGACGGATGCGTCTGGCCTGACGCAGGAGGCGGTCGCGGCCGCCGTCGGGCCGCTCACGGGCGACATCGAGCAGGTGCCGAGCGCCGTCTCGGCCATCAAGGTCGACGGCAAGCGCTCGTACGCCCGCGTGCGAGCAGGGGAGGACGTGGCCCTCAAGGCTCGTCCCGTCACGGTCTCGCGCTTCGACCTCGGTGCGCTGCGACCCGGCGCGCTCGCCGCGGTCGACGCCGTCGTCGACTGCTCGTCGGGCACGTACGTCCGCGCCCTCGCCCGAGACCTCGGCGCCGCGCTCGGCGTCGGGGGTCACCTCACGGCCCTGCGGCGCACGAGGGTCGGACCGTTCGGGCTCGAGGATGCCGTCGCCGCCGACGCGATCGTGCCCGCAGGCCTGCTGCGCCCCGTCGACGTCGCCTCGCGGGTCCTGCCCGTCGTGACGCTCGACGACGACGACGCGCGGCTGCTCGCGAACGGCCGACGCCCCCGCACGGATGCCGAGGGCATCGTCGCCGCCGTGCACGACGGCGAGCTCGTCGGCGTCGCGCGCGGCGAGGGCGGTCGGCTGCACGCCGTCGCGAACCTGGGCGTCGCCGCCGCCGAGCAGGCGCCGGCCGCGCGACCCGGCGAGGGGGAGGAGCGGGCGTGATCGACTGGCTCATGATCGTGCAGGCGGCGGTCATCGCGGTGCTCGGCGCGGCCGTCGCGGTCGCGGGCATCGTCAGGGTGCGCATGAACGACCTCGTGCTGGCAGCCGCGGCGCTCACGATGCTGAGCCTCGTCGTGCAGGTCGTCGCGTCGATCGTCGCGCCCATCGTCGGAGCCGGCCCGACCGGTGACCTCCTCGAGTACTGGGTGTACCTCGTCTCGGCCCTGCTCATCCCTCCCGCCGCGACCCTATGGGCGTTCGCCGAGAAGGGCCGCTGGGGCGTGCTCGTCGTCGGCGTAGGGCTCCTCGCCGTCGCCGTCATGGTCTACCGGATGCATCAGATCTGGTTCGTGCAGGTCGTCTAGGAGCGACCCTCGTCCGTCCGCCAGGGCGCGGGCTCGGGCGTAGGATCGTCCGGTGCCCTCCTCGCGTCGATCCGGCTTCGGCCGCGTGCTCATCGCGGTCTACGCGGTGCTCGCGCTCGCCGCGACGGGGCGCTCCGCGTACCAGATCCTCAGCCGCTTCGACGAGGCGCCGCTCGCGTACTCGTTGAGCGCCGTCGCCGCCGTCGTCTACGTGGTCGCGACGATCGCGCTCGCGATGCGGGGCGAGGCGTGGACGCGCGTCGCCGTCGCCACGATCGGCTTCGAGCTGCTCGGCGTCCTCGTCGTCGGCACGCTCTCGCTCACGCACCCGGAGCTCTTCGGCCACGCGAGCGTGTGGAGCTGGTACGGCATGGGCTACCTCTTCATCCCGGCGGTCCTGCCCATCGTCGGCCTGTGGTGGATCCGTCGCACGGCGCGGGCCGACGCCGCTCGGAGCGTCGCGGCGTGAGCTGGATCGACGATCTCGTCGCGCGCCCGTCGGCCGTCACGATCGGCAAGTTCGACGGCGTGCACCGCGGCCATCGCGAGCTGCTCGAGGGGGCGCTGCGCATGGCCGAGCGGCGCGGGCTCGCGCCCGTCGTCGTCACCTTCGACCGCCATCCGCTCGCCACGCTGCGGCCCGAGCGCGCGCCGCGCCTCATCTTGTCGCCCGCGCAGCAGCGCGAGGCGCTCGAGGCGCTCGGCTGCGAGGTCGTCACGATCCCCTTCGACGCCGAGACCGCGGCGATGGATCCGTCGGAGTTCGTCGAGCGCGTGCTGCTCGACGGGCTCGGCGCCCGCTTCGTCGTCGTCGGCAGCGACTTCCGCTACGGCCGCGGCGGCGCCGGCGATCCGGCGCTGCTGACGCGGCTCGCGGCGGCGCGCGGCGTCGAGGTGCTCGTCGTCGACGACGTCGTCGACGACGGCGGCACGCGCGTGTCGTCGACGGAGATCCGTCGTGCCCTCGAGGCGGGCGACATCCCGCACGCCGCGTCGCTGCTCGGACGGAACCCGCGGCTGCGCGGCACGGTCGTGCGCGGCTTCCAGCGCGGTCGCGAGCTCGGCTTCCCGACCGCCAACCTCGGCCCCGACTTGGAGGGGTTCGTGCCGGCGCACGGCGTGTACGCCGCGTGGGCGACCGTCGACGCCGGGCGCTTCCCCGCGGCGGTGTCGATCGGCGACAACCCCACGTTCGACGGCGTGCGCACGACGGTCGAGGCGTACCTGCTCGACGTCGACCTCGACCTGTACCACCGACCCATCGAGCTCGAGCTCGTCGACCACGTGCGCGACATGTGGCGCTTCGACGGGATCGAGCCGCTCATCGCCCAGATGCACGCCGACGTCGAGCGCGTGCGCGAGATCCTGGGCACACCCGAGGGGCGCGCGGATGCGCCCGAGGAGGACACGCCATGACCGACTCGCTCGCGAGCATCGTCGACCACACGCTGCTGAAGCCCGAGGCCACCGCCGCCGACGTCGCCGCCACGATCGCCGAGGCGGCGGAGCTCGGCGCCTACAGCGTCTGCCTGTCGCCGAACGTGCTGCCCGTCGAGGTGCCCGAGGGCCTGAGGACCGCGGTCGTCGTCGGCTTCCCCAGCGGACGGCACCACTCGGACGTCAAGGCCGCCGAGGCGCGCCTCGCCGCCTCGCAGGGCGCCGACGAGCTGGACATGGTCATCGACGTCGGCGCCGCGATCGACGGCCGCTTCGACGCCGTGGAGGCCGACGTGCGCGCCGTGCGCGAGGCTGCTGAGGGCGTCGTGCTCAAGGTGATCATCGAGTCGGCGGCGCTCGACGACGACCAGATCGTCGCCGTCTGCCGGGCGGCCGAGGCTGCGGGGGCCGACTTCGTGAAGACGTCGACGGGCTTCCACCCCGCCGGCGGCGCGAGCGAGCACGCCGTCGCGCTCATGCGCAGGACCGTCGGCGACCGACTGGGCGTGAAGGCGTCCGGCGGCATCCGCACGCGCGAGGCCGCCGAGGCCATGGTCCGCGCCGGCGCCTCGCGCCTCGGGCTCTCGTCGACGCGCGCGATCGTCGAGGGCGCGCCGACGACCTCCGGCTACTGACGTCGGTCGTCAGCACGCCTCGAGCAGCCGCCGGTACCACCGGACGCCCCGCTCGAACGCCTCGACCGGGATGCGCTCGTCGCGCGCGTGCAGGCACGCGCGCAGCTCGCTCGTGAGCACGAACGGCGTGAACCGGTACACCCGGTCGGTGACGCGATGCGCATGGCGCCCGTCCGACGCGCCGAGCATGACGTAGGGCGAGAGCACCGCACCAGGGTGCTCGCGGGCGGTGGCGGCGACGATCGCATCCCAGCCGCGTCCGTCGGTGGGCGACGTCGGCGACGCCTCGTGGCCGTGCACGACGTCGATGGCGACGCGCTCGTCGCGGATGGCGCGGCGCAGGATGCGCACGACGTCGGCGATGCTCGTGCCCTGCGCGAGCCGCACGTTGACGGTCGCCTCCGCGCGCTCCGCGATCGCGTTCGCCGCGGTGCCGGCCCGCAGCCGGGTGACGCTGGCGGTCGTCGTGATCGTCGCGCGCGTCTCGGGGTTCGCCGCCATGATGCGTCGCAGCACGGGGGAGAGGACGTCCGCGCGCGTCAGCAGCGCACGGTACGGCTCGCGCGCGTGGGCGCCGAGCGTGCGCAGCATCCGCACCGTCGTGGGGGTGAGGCGCTCGGGGAATCGGGCACGGGATGCGCGCACGACGGCGCGTGCGAGGATCGCCGTCGCCGGCATGCGCGGCGGCGTCGACGCGTGCCCGCCGTGCTCGTCGACGGCGAGGCGCAGCATCGCGACGCCGCGCTCGCTCGTGCCGACCATCGCCGCGGGCACGGCGACGCCGGGCACCGGCGGGTCGACGACCGCTCCGCCCTCGTCGAGCGCGAAGGCGAACGCCACGCCGCGGGTCGCGAGCGCCTCGACCGCGGCGCGCGCACCGCCTCCGAGCGTCTCCTCGTCGTGGCCGAGCACGAGCCACACGTCACGCGCGGGCGCGAAGCCCTCGCCGACGAGCGCCTCGATCGCCTCGAGGATGCCGACGAGCGATCCCTTGTCGTCGATGGCGCCGCGTCCCCACACGACGCCGTCGACGATCGCGCCGTCGAACGGGCCGTGCGTCCAGCCGTCGCCGGGCGGCACGACGTCCTGGTGCGCCATGAGCAGCGCCGGCTCGTCGCGCGAGGCGCCCGGCCAGCGCGCGAGGATCGTGTGCTCGGCCACGAGCTCGACCTCGAGCGCCGCGAACGCGCCGGGGTAGAGCTCGACGAGCAGGTCGCGCAGCGTGCGCAGGCCGGCGGCGTCGGGCACGCCGTCCGTCGCGGCGGTCGGCACGCGCAGCACGCGCGCGAGGCGGTCGGCGGGGGATTCGGTGGCCATCGCTCGCGATGCTAGCGATGGGACCCGAGCGCGACGCGAGTCGACCGCAGCCATCGCGCGAGCGCGCGGGATACCCTGCTGGGCGTGCAGCATCCTCGCCTCGTCCGCGCGCTCGTCGCGGTGGCGGCAGCCGGCGTCGTCGCGATCGCGCTCGTCGCGACGGGGGCGCTGGGCGCGCGCGACGACGCGCCGGTGCCCGAGATCGGGCTCGGCGAGCCGCTCTCGACGTCCCGGGCGGACGTCGTCGTGCTGGGCATCGAGCCCGGCGAGGAGGGCGGCATCGCGGTGACGCTGGCCGTCGAGAGCCATCTGCCCGTCTCGCTGCAGATCGACGACCTCCTGACGCTCGTCGACGACCAGGGCGAGCTCGCGCGCTTCGGGCACACGACGGTCGGGGACGTCGCGGCGTCGGCCGCGCAGCCCGGCGTCGAGGACGTCTTCACGATCCTGTACGAGCCCGAGCGCGCCGCCGACGGCCGGGTGCGCGTGGAGCTCGTCGACGCCACGTGGACGCCGCGCGACGAGACGGCGTTCGGGCTCGGCTCCAACATGTACGACGAGCGCGTCGTCGCGACCGTGGCGATGCCGTGAGCCGCGTGGTCGCGCGACGCGCATGGACCGCGATCGTGGTCGTCGCGCTGGCCGCGCTCGCGGTCGGCGTCGACGCGATCACGCCCGGCGCCACGCTGCGCTCCTCGCCGTTCCCCGGGCTCGGGAGCGGCAGCGCGAGCTCAGGACCCCTGACCGTCGAGGTCCACGGCGCCGAGCTCGCCTCCTCGATCGAGGTCGACGGCGAGCGCCGCGAGACGACGGGCGCGTTCGTCGTGCTCGACGTGACGATCGCGTCCAGGGAGGACGTCGACCTGCTCGATCGCGACCTCGTGCTCGACGGGCGCGTGTACGACGCGTCGACCAAGGGGCCGACGGCCTGGCAGGAGAGCCATCCGGCGCCCGGCATCCCCGTGCGGGGCGATCTCGTCTTCGAGGTGGACCGCGACCTCGTCGTCGGGGGTGCGCCGGTCGACCTGCTCGTCGCGCCCGGCTTCGACGCTGCGGGCGACCTCCAGCCCCAGGTCGTGGTGCGCTGGGACGTCGACGGCGCGATCGTCGACGTCGTCGCGGTGGAGGCGCTGGCACGATGAGGCGCTCGAGGCTCGTCGCGGCCGTCGCCATCGGCCCGCTCGCCATCGCGCTCGCCTGGCTCGTCGCGCACGAGCGGGTCGAGACGTGGATGGAGACCGAGCCGGTCCTGGTGCAGACGGGGCAGCAGGGTGCGCCGCACGACGTCGGCGGGCTCGTCGTCTCGGTCGGCGAGGCGCGCCTCGTCGCTCCCGACTCCGACGCGGCGGGCTACGCCGACGCGCCCGAGGGAGGGCAGGTCGTGGTCGTCGACGTGACGCTCGACGACGCGGACGACGTGGCGCGATGGTGCACGTTCCGCCTCGAGGCGACGGTCGACGGGCAGCGGGCGACGTGGGCGCAGGACGCCGGTGCCAGCGAGGTGACGACGTGCTACGCCGAGGAGGGCTCGCTCGCCGGGCCCGTCGGCTTCGTGGTGCCTGCGGGCGCGGTCGAGGACGCGCGGCTGCTCGTCGGCGGCGAGATGGTCTGGCTCGGCGTGCCGCTGTCCCTCTGAGCAGCAGGAGGCCGCGGCGGGACGGATGCGCGCTCGCGGGGCCGTCGCTGCGCGCCGAGCCGCAGGGCGTCGAGCGCAGCGACGGCGACGAGCAGGCCGAGGATCGTCGTGATCGCGTCGCCCAGCGCGATGCCGACGTTCGCGACCGCCTCGGCGAGCGGTACGGCCTGCGTGCCGAGCGCGTGCGCGAGCGCGACGGTCAGCCATCCGGACGCCGCCTGCACGACGTACCAGGCGAGCGCCGCTGCCGCGAGCGGCACGAGGCCGGCGCCCCAGACCTGGCGCAGCGTGGCGACGACGGGCACCCATCGGTCGTGGAGGTCGTCGGTGAGCTCCTCGAGCGCGTCGTCGAGCGGCGACGGCAGCGCGTCCACGAGCCGCGTCCACCAGCGGGCGGGCCGCGGCGGGTCCGCGGGCTCGGGCGCGAGCTCCGGGCGAGCGCCCAGCAGGACGATGCCGACGAGCGTGAGCCAGACGAGCGGCAGCGAGACGACGTGCCACAGCTCGCCGGCGGCCTCCCACGCGGCGAGCAGCCACCCGCCGACGACGCCGTCGATCGCGGCCCGCGCCGCGTCGACGGCGCTCGCGAGCCGCGTCGTCGCGAACCACTCGCCGGCCATGCCGAGCAGGCGTCCGAGGATCGACACCGCGAGGAAGGTCCACAGGCCCTCGAGCACGACGGCGGCGGCCGAGACGCCGCGGCCGAGGCCGCGCCGCTCGAACCGGCGCAGCACACCGCGCAGCACGAGGCATCCGACGAGCAGCGAGATGGTCAGCACGTCCACCGGCACGTCGAGCACGGCGCCGACGCCCGCGCCCTCCTCGAACCAGTCGATGGCGCCGAGCGCCGTGAGCGAGTACTCGCGCAGATCGTCGGCGAAGAGGCCCCACGCGGTCAGCAGCACGAACGCGGGGAGGACGGATGCGGACAGGCCCGACAGCGCCGAGCGCACGCGCGCCGACCCCTCGGGCGGTGGCGGCGTCGACCGCATGGCCCGCACGAGGACGAGCACCTGCAGCAGCATCGCCACCATGCGCACGAGCGCCGTCACGGCCGTGAGCGCGAGGCCGCCGACGGCGCTCGTCGCACCGACGGCGCCCGCGACGGCGACGAGCAGCGTGCCGACGATGCGCGCGGCGAGCTCGATCGCGAGCACCTCGGGGAGGCCGCGTGCGGCGACGCGGCGCATGGACGCTCCGAGGTCGCCGGCGAACCGGCCGAGGCCGCCGAGCACCTCGCGCGCCGCACCGCCGTCGGTCGCGCGTCGAGCGCGCTGCGAGCGCGGTGCGGGAGGGCGCGGCATGCAGCGAGCATACGAGGCGGGGCACGGCGCGACGGTAGGCTCGGCTGCGTCCAGCGGGCGCGACGGAGCGCTCGCGGAGCCGACCTCGAGGAACGCTGGAGCCGATGACCGACACGCCCGCATACAAGCTCGACCCCGCTCCGATGGGGGAGCACGTCGTCGACGGACCCGTGCGCATGGAGCGCGACTCGCTGGGCGAGAAGGCCGTGCCGATCGACGCCTACTGGGGCATCCACACCGAGCGGGCGCTCGAGAACTTCCCGATCACCGGTCGCTCGATCTCGGTCTACTCCGACCTCGTCGACGCGCTCGCCGTCGTGAAGCAGGCCGCCGCGCGCGCGAACCGCGAGATCGGCGCGCTCGACCCCGAGAAGGCCGACCTCATCGAGCACGTCTGCCGCCGCATCCGCGCGGGCGAGCTGCACGACCAGTTCAAGGTCGGCGTCATCCAGGGCGGCGCGGGCACGTCGACGAACATGAACACGAACGAGGTCATCGCCAACGCGTGCCTCGTCGAGATGGGCCACGCGAAGGGCGACTACCAGCACCTGCACCCCATCGACGACGTCAACCGCTCGCAGTCGACGAACGACACGTACCCGACGTCGATCAAGGTCGCGATGGCATTCACGCTGCGCCGCATGCTCGCCGAGCTGCGGCTGCTCATCGCGGCCTTCGACGCGAAGGGCGTCGAGTTCCAGGACGTCCTGAAGGTCGGTCGCACGCAGCTGCAGGATGCGGTGCCCATGACGCTCGGCCAGGAGTTCCGGGGCTTCGCCGTCACGCTGCAGGAGGATCACGACCGCCTCGAGGAGACCATCCGCCTCCTCTCCGAGGTCAACCTCGGCGCGACGGCTATCGGCACGGGCATCACGGCCGACCCGCGGTACGCGGAGGCAGCCGGCCGCCACCTCGCGGAGCTCACGGGCCTGCCGATCGTGACGGCCGCCGACCTCATCGAGGCCACGAGCGACACGGGCGTCTTCATGAGCGTCTCGGGCGCCCTCAAGCGCTGCGCCGTGAAGCTCTCGAAGATCTGCAACGACCTGCGCCTGCTCTCGTCGGGGCCGCAGGCCGGCTTCGGCGAGATCCTGCTGCCGCCCAAGCAGGCGGGATCGTCGATCATGCCCGGCAAGGTGAACCCCGTCATCCCCGAGGTCGTGAACCAGGTCGCCTTCGCCGTCATCGGATCCGACGCCACCGTCACGGCCGCCTCCGAGGGCGGGCAGCTGCAGCTCAACGCCTTCGAGCCCGTCATCGCCCACTCGATCCTGCAGAGCCTCCACTGGATGACGCAGGCGTGCCTCACGCTGCGCGTCAACTGCATCGACGGCATCCAGCCGAACCGCGAGCGGCTCGACGCCATGGTCGGCTCGTCGGTCGGCGTCGTCACCGCGCTCACGCCGTACATCGGCTACACGGCGTCGGCGTCGCTCGCGCACGAGGCGCTCACGTCGCACAAGTCGATCGCGGACCTCGTCGTGGAGGCGGGCCTCATGGAGCGCGAGCGCGTCACGAAGCTCCTCGAGCCTGCGCGGCTGTCGGGACTGCATCCGGCCACGCAGGCGATGCCGATCATCACGCCGGAGATGCTCGCCGAGCACGACCGCTCGTGACGCCGTCCGGCACGCGTCGACGCACGAGCGCGACGCGCGCCGGACTCCCGGCCAACCAGCGGGGAGTTCGCCCTAGCATGGCCGCATGACGCTCGCGCAGCCGCCGCAGACCCCGCAGCAGCCGGGGTACCAGCCCCCCGTGCAGCAGGGTGCGCCCCAGCAGCAGATCCCGCCGATGCCGGCGCTGTCGAAGCCGCCGGCGACGGGGCTCGTGCTCGGCATCGTCGGCGTCGCGGCGCTCGCGATCATGAGCGTCGTCACGCTGCTCATGCTCGCCGTCGTCTTCGGGCTCGGCGCCGCCGTGCCGATCGCGGGCTTCCTCGGCCTCTTCCCGCTCGGCTTCGTCGTCTGGGCGCTCCTCGGCCTCGACCGCTGGGAACCCGAGCCGCGCATCGCGCTGTGGCTGTCGGTCCTGTGGGGCGGCACGATGGCGGTGCTGCTCACGCTCGCGCTCAACGAGCTCGTGCTGCAGCCGCTGTTCGCCTTCCCCATCCTCTCGACCCCCGTGCTCGCGGACGCGATCTACGGCATCCTGGCGCCGGCGTTCCCCGCGCTCCGCGACCTCGTCGAGCTCGGCGGCTACTCCACGGCCGACGCGGTCTACCAGTTCTACGGCCCCGTCATCCAGGCGCCCTTCACCGAGGAGCTGTGGAAGGCGATCCCGGTCGTCGTCATGTTCCTCTTCGTGCGCCGCCACTTCGACGGCCCCATCGACGGCTTCGTCATCGCCGGCTTCTCGGCGGCGGGCTTCGCCTTCACCGAGAACATCCTCTACTTCGGCCGCGAGCTGTCCGAGGCGGGCGACGCGTCGTTCATCTTCTTCCTCCGCGGCATCATGAGCCCGCTCGCGCACGTGATCTTCACGGCGGTGGGCGTCGGGCTCGCACTCGGGTTCGCGGCGCGACGATCCTCGCGCCTGTGGATCCTCGTGGCGCTGCCCGTGGGCCTCGGCGTGTCGATGTTCCTGCACGCGCTGTGGAACAGCGCCTCCTTCTGGGTGCCCGCCGGCATGCTCGGCTTCTTCATCTACTACGGCCTCGTGCAGGTGCCGATCTGCATCGGCGCGCTGCTGCTCGTCGTCATGCTGCGCCGCTTCGAGGCGCGACTCACGCGCCTGCGCCTCGACGAGTACGCCCAGGCGGGATGGTTCAGCCACGAGGAGGCGCGACTGCTCTCGTCCTCGGACGGCCGACTGAGCCTCACCCAGTGGGCGAGGCGGAAGGGCATCGGCAAGGCCATGCAGGCGTACATCCGCATCGCGACGCGGCTCGCGGCGAACCGGCAGCGCGCGATCATCGGCCGCGAGAAGCTGCGGCCCGTCGCCGACGAGGCGCGCCTGCTCGGCGACGTCTCGGCGCTGCGCTCGTACATGGCGACCGTCGGCAGCGGCGCCGCCGTGCAGGTCGGGGCCGGACAGCGGCTGCCGGAGCCCATGCAGGGCTCGACGCCGCAGACGCAGCGCTTCGCGCCGGCGCCGGGCGCGCAGGCGCAGCCGTGGCAGCAGGGCTGGCAGTACGCCATGGCGGTCGGGGGGTCGTCGCCCGCGCAGCCGGGCGCTGCTGCGCCGGGGGCGCAGCGTCCGCCAGCCCAGCCGCCGCAGCAGCCGGGCGGCCAGCAGGGCTGGTGATCGCCCGGCTCGCCTCGCGCCGCCTGCGCATCCGCATCGCTGCTACACTCGACAGGTTGCCGTCGATCGGCCGCGGAACCAGAGAGCTCGCGCATCCCGCGCAGGGCGCCGCGCTGCGACAGGAGAGAGGAGACCGCATGAGCCTGAACTCTGAGGTCAAGCAGGCGATCATCGCCGAGTACGCCACCCACGAGGGTGACACGGGCAGCCCCGAGGTGCAGGTCGCGATCCTCTCGCGCCGCATCAAGGACCTGACCGAGCACCTCAAGGAGCACAAGCACGACCACCACTCGCGTCGTGGCCTGCTGCTCCTCGTCGGCCAGCGCCGTCGTCTCCTGGGATACCTCCAGGACATCGACATCGCGCGCTACCGCTCGCTGATCGAGCGTCTCGGCCTGCGTCGCTAGCGACCAGAGCAGGACGTATCTGCGCGAGGCCCCGCATCCGTCGAGGATGCGGGGCCTCGTCGCGTCCGGGGCGGGGTCACGAGCCCGCGGTCCCGACGACCTCGACGACCGCGTCGCGCCAGGCCGCGGTCCGTGCACGAGCCGCCAGCCGCACGACGAGGGACCGCGCGAGCGGATCGTGCGCCTGCGGCGCCCATCCCTCACGCCGACGCGCTCGCGCGGCGGCTGCCCGCAGCACGGGCGCGAGTCCGATGCGGATCCCATCGACGAGCGCGTGCCAGGCGGCACCGTCGGGCCGCCAGCGCACGTCGACCACTCGCGTGAGGAACGCGGTGCCGTCGACGAGCTCGACGTCGAGGCCGGGTGCCCATCGCTCGAGCGCCGCGAGCAGCTCGGCGTCGACGATCGTGGCGGCCGAGGCGGCGTCCGGCTCGGTCGTCCACACGCGCCACGGCTGCAGCGTCGCGGGGACGAGCTCGAGCGCGCCGATCGCGTCCGGCGCGATGGACGGTGCGGCGCCGGCTCGGCGATCGGCGAGGAGCATGTGCGGCACGTCGCCGCCGAGCGGCACCGCGACGAAGGCGACGGCGACCGTGGTCCGCGAACGCAGGGCGGAGCCGTCGCCGGCGACGATCGTCGTCCGTCCCCACCGCACGCCGTCGGCGTCGCGCAGCACGTCGTCGTCGTGCTGCCGCACCGGCGCGACCCAGGTGCCCGAGTCGGCGACGTCGCGCAGCCGGACGGGCTCGAGCGTCAGGTCGTTCGCCTCGGCGAGGGCCACGAGCGCAGGCCCGGCAGGCGCGCGGAGACGCGCCGCCGCGACCACGACGATCGCGAGCAGGACGACGCCGACGACGACGGCGACCGTCGTCGCGCTCGTGCGGCGCTCGGCATCGTCGGTCGTGAGGGCCAGCGCCACGGCGACGACGGGCACGGCCGTGACGGCGAGCGCGATCGCGCCGACGACGACGAGGGCGACGAGCCGCATCGGCGTCCGCGTGCGCCGCGCCGCCTGCCGCAGCAGTCGTCGGTGCTCCGTCGCGTGCGCGCGCGTGGGGCGCCGGGCGAGCGGGGAGAGGTCGAGCGGTCGTGGCGCAGCCATGCGACGATCCTCGGCCACGACGCCTGGGATCACGGCGTGGGGAGAGGCCTGGCTGCTAGGCTCGGGATGGCCGCAGGACTGCGGCCGCCGTGCGTCGTCGCGACCCGAAGGCTGGTCGTTGGTGGCGGATGCCGAGGCCGCATCGTCTCGACCTCCACCACTGATGACCACTCCGACGGACGCCGTCGCGCACGGACTGTCTGTCGTGCCCGCGGATCGGGCACAGGAGGAGAGAGACCTTGGAAGGTCCTGAGATCACGTTCGCCGAGACGGTCATCGACAATGGCCGCTTCGGCACCCGCACCATCCGCTTCGAGACCGGCCGCCTCGCCCAGCAGGCGCAGGGCTCGGCCGCCGCGTACATCGACGGCGAGACGATGCTGCTGAGCGCGACGAGCGTCAGCAAGCACCCGAAGGACAACTTCGACTTCTTCCCGCTCACGATCGACGTCGAGGAGCGGATGTACGCCGCGGGCCGCATCCCCGGCTCGTTCTTCCGTCGCGAGGGCCGCCCCTCGACCGACGCGATCCTCACGTGCCGTCTCATCGACCGCCCGCTGCGCCCGACCTTCGTCGAGGGCCTCCGCAACGAGGTGCAGGTCGTCATCACGGTGCTCGCGATCGAGCCCGACGAGCTCTACGACGTGCTGGCGATCAACGCGGCCTCCATGTCGACGCAGCTCTCGGGCCTGCCGTTCTCCGGCCCGATCGGCGGCGTGCGCGTCGCGCTCATCGACGGCCAGTGGGTCGCGTTCCCGAAGCACTCGCAGCTCGAGCAGGCCGTGTTCAACATGGTCGTCGCCGGCCGCGTGACCGACGACGGCGACGTCGCGATCATGATGGTCGAGGCCGAGGCGACCGACGAGTCGTGGCACCTCATCCAGGGCGGCCAGCAGGCGCCCACCGAGGAGGTCGTGGCCGAGGGTCTCGAGGCGTCGAAGCCCTTCATCAAGCAGCTCGTCGAGGCGCAGCAGGAGGTCGCGAAGACCGCCGCCAAGCCGACGCGCGAGTACCCGCTGTTCCCGCCCTACTCGCCCGAGGCGCTCGAGGCCGTCGCCGCGATCGCCGAGGCGGACGTCGCCGCGGTCTACCAGATCGCCGACAAGATCGAGCGGCAGGACGCCGACGACGCCCTCAAGGAGCGCGTCAAGGAGCAGGTCAACGCGAAGATCGAGGCGGGCGAGCTCGACCCGTCGATCGCCCCGCAGGTCTCGGCCGCCTACAAGGCCGTGTCGAAGAAGGCCATGCGCGGTCGCGTCCTCACCGAGGGCGTCCGCATCGACGGCCGTGGGCTCGCGGACATCCGCGCGCTCGACGCCGAGGTCGCGGTCATCCCGCGCGTGCACGGCTCCGCCATCTTCCAGCGCGGCGAGACCCAGATCATGGGCGTCACGACGCTGAACATGCTGAAGCTCGAGCAGCAGATCGACTCGCTGAGCCCGGTGACGTCGAAGCGCTACATGCACAACTACAACTTCCCGCCGTACTCGACGGGCGAGACGGGCCGCGTCGGCAGCCCGAAGCGTCGCGAGATCGGTCACGGAGCGCTCGCCGAGCGGGCGCTCGTGCCCGTGCTGCCGAGCCGCGAGGAGTTCCCGTACGCCATCCGCCAGGTCTCCGAGGCCCTCGGGTCGAACGGCTCGACCTCGATGGGCTCGGTGTGCGCCTCGACGCTCTCGCTGCTCAACGCGGGCGTGCCGCTGCGCGCACCCGTCGCGGGCATCGCGATGGGCCTCATCTCCGACGTCGTCGACGGCGAGACCCGCTACGCGGCGCTCACCGACATCCTCGGCGCCGAGGACGCCCTGGGCGACATGGACTTCAAGGTCGCGGGCACGCCCGAGTTCGTCACGGCGATCCAGCTCGACACGAAGCTCGACGGCATCCCCGCCTCGGTCCTCGCCGGCGCGCTGACGCAGGCGAAGGAGGCGCGCACGAAGATCCTCGACGTCCTGAACCAGGCGATCGACGAGCCCGACGAGATGGCGCCGACGGCGCCGCGCGTCATCAGCGTGAACATCCCGGTCGACAAGATCGGCGAGGTCATCGGCCCCAAGGGCAAGGTCATCAACCAGATCCAGGACGACACGGGCGCCCAGATCTCGATCGAGGACAACGGCACCGTCTACATCGGCGCCGTCGATGGACCCTCGGCCGAGGCTGCTCGGGCCGCGATCAACGCGATCGCGAACCCGACGAACCCCGAGGTCGGCGAGCGCTACCTCGGCACGGTCGTGAAGATCGCGTCGTTCGGCGCGTTCGTCTCGCTGCTGCCGGGACGCGACGGCCTGCTGCACGTCACCGCGATGCGCCCGCTGAACGACGGCAAGCGCATCGAGGCCGTGGAGGACGTCCTCTCGGTCGGCCAGAAGCTGCAGGTCACGATCACGAAGGTCGACGACCGGGGCAAGCTCTCGCTCGAGCTCGTCGGCGACGACTCGGACGCCGCCGAGGCGCCGGCCGAGGCCGCTCCCGCCGCGGAGTAGCCCGAGCCTGACCACGATGGGGGCGCACCTGCGGGTGCGTCCCCATCGTCGTGCCCGGGCGGCGGGTCCGTCATCGACGCGGGAGGCGTCCACCACCAGCTGGTCGAGGAGGCCCCGAGCGCAGCGAGGAGCCGTCACGAGACCCTCGGTCCCTGTGGGGCGGTGGGATGCGGTCCCCGCGCGCGCGAGCATGCGAAGAGACGCAGGGATGATGCTGCGGCCCGGCGACCTCGCGACCGTGCACGACGTGACGCTGAGAGCGGGCAAGCGTGCGACATGCACTCGAAGGTGCTCCGAGCATCGCTTCGTGCCCCGCCGTGCGCGTGCCGCTCCTCGCGACGTGCGCCGTAGGCTCGAGCGCATGAGCGTCATCGTGGTCGGCAGCATCAACGTGGACGTGACGGTCGTCGCGGATCGCATGGCGCAGGCGGGGGAGACGATCACCGGCACGGCGCTGGAGACCGGCCTCGGCGGCAAGGGTGCGAACCAGGCCGTCGCCGCAGCCCGCGCCGGCGCGCCGACCGCGATGGTCGGATGCGTGGGATCGGATGCGTTCGCGGACGTCGCCCTCGGCGGCCTGCGGGACTCGGACGTCGACACGGACGCCGTGCGGGTCGTGGACGGCGGCACGGGCATCGCCCACATCCGCGTCGCCGGCGGCGACAACTCCATCGTGGTCGTGCCGCTCGCCAACGCCCGCCTCGCGGTCGCGCAGGCTCGCGAGGCGCTCGCCGCGACCGAGGCGTCCGTGCTGCTGCTGCAGCTCGAGGTCGAGCAGGAGGTCGTCGTCGCCGCCGCCGAGGCGGCGCACGCCCGCGGCATCCGCGTCGTCCTCGATCCCGCGCCGGCTGCGCCGCTGCCCGAGTCGATCTGGCGGCACGTGAGCCTCGTGAAGCCCAACGAGCACGAGGCGGCGCTGCTCACGGGCGTCGAGGTGACGGATGCGGCGAGCGCCGAGCGCGCGGCGCAGTGGTTCCTCGAGCGCGGCGTCGAGGCCGCGATCGTCACCCTCGGCAAGGCGGGCGCCGTGCTCGTGGACGGCGCGGGCGCGCGCACCCTCGCAGGGCACGTCGTCGACGCCGTCGACTCGACCGCCGCGGGCGACACGTTCTCGGGCTTCCTGGCGGCCGCGCTCGCGGACGGCGCGAGCCTCGACGACGCCGCGCGCCGTGCGATGGCGGCGGCGGCGATCTCGGTCACGCGCGTCGGCGCCACGGCGTCCATCCCGTCCGGCGCGGAGGTCGACGCGTTCCTGGCCGGCGCCTGATCCGCGGAGGGCGGACGACGTCCGGTGGGCGCCCGTCGCCGACGTAGGCTGGCAGGCATGTCTGCCCCCGTGCCGCTGCCGCTCGAGTCCCCGGACACCACGATCGCCGCGTCGGGCGGCGCGCTCGTCCGGCGCACGGTGCTGCCCACGGGCCTGCGGGTGCTCAGCGAGCACGTCCCCGGCGCCTCGAGCGTCACGGTCGGCTTCTGGGTGCCGGTCGGCTCCCGCGACGAGCAGCCCATCACGTACGGCTCGACGCACTTCCTCGAGCACCTGCTGTTCAAGGGCACGCAGCGCCGATCCGCGTTCGACATCGCCGTCGCGTTCGACGCCGTCGGCGGCGAGCACAACGCGCTCACGGCGAAGGAGCACACCTGCTACTACGCCAAGGTGCGCGACCGCGACCTGCCGATGGCCGTCGAGGTGCTCACCGACATGGTCACGTCCTCGCTGCTCGACGCGGACGAGTTCGAGAGCGAGCGCGGCGTCATCCTCGAGGAGCTCGCGATGGCGGACGACGACCCGGGCGACGTCGCCGGCGAGCTGCTCGCGCGCCTCGTCTACGGCGAGCATCCGCTGGGCCGTCCCATCGGCGGCACGAAGGAGACCATCCGCGCCGTCTCCCGCGACGACGTCGCCGCGCACTACCGCGAGCACTACCGTGCTCGCGACCTCGTCGTGACCGTCGCCGGCGCCGTCGACCACGACGCGCTCGTCGGGCTCGTGGAGCGCGCCCTGGCCGACAGCGGCTGGGACGACGCGCCCTCGGCGCCGCACGCGCGCCGCGCGACGGATCCCGCCGCGATCGCAGGCGGCGCGATCGAGGCGATCGAGCGACCCCTCGAGCAGGTGAACCTCATGATCGGCATGCCGGGCCTGCTCGCCGCCGACCGTCGCCGCGCCCACCTGTCGGTCATGAACACCCTGCTCGGCGCCGGCATGTCGTCGCGCCTCTTCCAGGAGGTGCGCGAGCGTCGCGGCCTCGCATACTCGGTCTACTCGTACTCGTCGCTCTACTCCGACGCCGGCTCGTTCGGCATGTACGCCGGCTGCACGCCCGCGAAGGCGGGCGAGGTCGCGCGCATCATGCTCGGCGAGCTCGACCGCCTCGCGAGCGACGGCGTGAGCGAGGAGGAGCTCGTGCGTGCGAAGGGGCAGATCGCGGGCGCGAGCGCCCTGGCGCTCGAGGACTCCGACTCGCGCATGTCGCGCCTCGGCCGCGCCGAGCTCACGATGGGGGAGTTCTCGGACCTCGACGCCGTGCTCGCCGCCGTCGACCGGGTCACGGGCGACGACGTGCGCGCGATCGCCGCCGAGGTCGCGGGCGGTCGTCGCTCGATCGCCGCCGTCGGCCCCGTGCGCGCCGACGTCTTCGCAGGGCTCGCCTGACCGCATCCGACGTCACCGTGGGCGAGTCGCTCGGGCGGCGCGGGTAGGGTGTGTCGGGCCCATCGCGCGACGCCGCGCGACCTCGACGGAAGGACTGCACGCCGTGGCGCATCACCTGTACCTCGTCCGTCACGGCGAGCAGCAGGATGCCGAGCACGGCGTCGAGGACGGCCCGCTGTCGGCGCGCGGCGTGCGCCAGTCGCACCTCATCGCCGATCGGCTGAGCGGCGTCGCCTTCACCGAGGCCTACCACTCGCCGCTCGTCCGGGCGGAGCACACGGCGCGCGTGATGCACGAGCGACTGCCGGCGACCGAGTTCCAGCCGCATGCGCTGCTCATGGACTGCATCCCGTCCGGCCCCGAGCCCGAGATGCCGCACGCGTACCAGGCCTTCTTCACCGGCGTCACGGATGCGGAGGTCGACGCGGGTCGCGCGCAGATGGCGGACGCGGTCGAGCAGTGGCTCATGCCCCGCGGCGAGCGCAGCGACGTGCTGCTCGTGACGCACAACTTCGTCATCGGCTGGTTCGTGCGGCACGTGCTCGACGCGCCGGACTGGAAGTGGATGACGCTCAACCAGGCCAACGGCGGCCTCACGGTCATCCACATGCGCCCGGGTCGCCCGCCGCAGCTGCTGTGCCACAACGACCTCGGCCACCTGCCCGTCGAGCTGCGCACGGGCATGCCGACGGCGCTGCCGGTCTGAGCCCCCGTTCGCGTCAGCGCGCGACGCGCTTGCGGAACCAGGCGTTCGCGTTGGGGTTGTCGTTGAACGGGTCGACCCGCTCGAAGCCCGCTGCGAGGTAGAGGCCGCCAGCCGCGGCGAGCGAGTCGTTCGTGTCGAGCACGACGTCGGTCGCGCCGAGCGCGGTCGCCCGCTCCTCGAGGGCGGCGAGCAGCGCCTTGCCGACGCCGTGGCCCCGTGCCGCGGGCGAGGCGAAGAGGTGCTTGACCTCGAACCAGACGCCCTCGTCGGAGGGGATGCGGCGCACGCCGCCGACGCCGACGGGCGTGCCGTCGAGCCGCGCGACGAGCAGGGCGCCGTTCGGGGGCGTCAGCTGCTCGGCCGGCGCCGTCTTCGGCTGGTACGGCCGCGTGTCGTCGGCCCAGGTCGCGACCCGGTCGGCGACGTAGGCGTCGAGCAGCGTGCGGGCGTCGGGGTCGTCGGGGGAGGCGTCGTGGAGCGTGAGCACGTGGCCACGCTAGCGCCGCGCCGACGGGCCACCGTGCGCCGGTAGGCTCGGGACCATGCTGCGCGTGGGCGTCCTCGGTGCGAGCGGACGGCTCGGCGCCGCCGCCGTCGCCGCGATCGACTCGGCCGACGACCTCGAGGCCGTCGTGCTCGACCCGCGCGGCGAGCTCGACCTCGCAGGCGTCGACGTCGCGTTCGACGCCACGATCCTCGCCGCCTCCCAGCGGATCGTCGACGCGGCCGTCGCGCAGGGCGTGGCGATCGTCGTGGGGACGAGCGGCTGGGGCGCCGCGCGCGTCGACGCGCTCCGCGAGCGGGGTGCCACCGGCGTCCGCATCGTGCCGAACTTCTCGATCGGCTCCGTCGTCGGCACGCATCTCGCGACGATCGCAGCGAGGCACCTCGGCGCCGTCGAGATCGTCGAGACGCATCACGCGCGCAAGGTCGATGCGCCCAGCGGCACCGCCGTGCGCACCGCCGAGGCCATCGCCGCCGTCCGCGCCGTCGAGGCGCCGACGCCGCACGAGCCCGGCCGCGGCACGCTCGTCGCGGGCATCCCCGTGCATGCGCTGCGGCTGCCGGGCGTGAGCGCGCGGCAGGAGGTCGTGCTGGGCGGCACGGGGGAGACGCTCACGATCCGTCACGACACGCTCGGGCACGACGCCTACGCCGCCGGCATCCTGCTCGCGCTGCGCGCGACGCCGCCGGCCGGCGTCGTCGTGGGGCTCGACGACCTGCTCGGGCTCGCATGAGCAAGGCGGGCGCGTGGCTCATGGCGGCCGTGCTCGCGCTGTACGTCGTGCTCGCGGGGTCGTGGGCGGTCCGGCTGATGGCGAGCGGCGAGGTCGCGGGCATCGTGCTCGGCGCCGCGCTCGTGCTCTTCGCCGGGGTCGGCGCCTGGGCGCTCGTCGCCGAGCTCGTCTTCGGCGTGCGGCTCGACCGGCTCGTGCGCCGACTCGACGCCGCGGGCGGCATGCCGACGCCGCTGCCGAAGGCGCCGAGCGGCCGCGCCGACAAGGCGGCCGCCGACCGCGCCTTCCCGGTCGCGAAGGCCGACGTCGAGGCGCACCCCGAGTCGTGGGAGGCGTGGCTGCGGCTGTCGATGGCCTACGACGCCGCGCGCGACCGGAGGCGGGCACGGCGCGCCGCGCGCGAGGCCATCCGTCTCAGTCGCGCCTGACGCCATCCGTCCGCCGCGTCGATCCGCGCCGCGACGCCACCGCGGTGCCAGACTGGGAGCCACCATGAGCCAGCCCTACGAGACCCTCCTCGCCGATGTCCTCGCCCACGGCGTCGCGAAGGGCGACCGCACCGGCACCGGCACGCGCAGCGTGTTCGGCAGGCAGCTCCGCTACGACCTGTCCGAGGGCTTCCCGCTCGTGACGACCAAGCGCGTGCACTTCAAGTCGGTGGCGCTCGAGCTGCTGTGGTTCCTGCGCGGCGACTCGAACGTGCGCTGGCTGCAGGAGCGCGGCGTGACGATCTGGGACGAGTGGGCCGACGCCGAGGGCGACCTCGGACCCGTCTACGGCGTGCAGTGGCGCTCGTGGCCGACGCCGTCGGGGGAGTCGATCGACCAGCTCTCGCAGCTCGTCGAGCAGATCCGCTCGAACCCGGACTCGCGCAGGCTCATCGTGTCGGCGTGGAACCCCGCCGACATCCCCGACATGGCGCTCGCGCCATGCCACGCGTTCTTCCAGGTGTTCGTCGCGGACGGCCGGCTCTCGCTGCAGATCTACCAGCGCTCGGCCGACATGTTCCTCGGCGTGCCGTTCAACATCGCCTCCTACGCCCTGCTGACGCACATGCTCGCGCAGCAGACGGACCTCGAGGTCGGCGACCTCGTGTGGACGGGCGGCGACTGCCACATCTACGACAACCACGTCGAGCAGGTCGAGCGGCAGCTGTCGCGCGAGCCGTTCGCGCTGCCGACCCTGCGGCTCACGAGGAAGCCGGCGAGCATCCTCGACTACGAGTACGACGACTTCGAGGTCGTCGGCTACGAGCACCACCCGGGCATCAAGGCGCCCGTCGCCGTCTGAGCGATGCACGCATGACGCAGCGGATCGGGCTCATCTGGGCCGAGGCCCACGGCCACGTCATCGGCGCGGGTGGCGACATGCCGTGGCGGCTGCCTGAGGACATGCGGCGCTTCCGACGCATCACGCTCGGCTCGCCCGTCGTCATGGGGCGTCGCACGTGGGAGTCGTTCGGCACGCCGCCGAGGCCGCTGCCGGGCCGCACGAACGTCGTGATCTCGCGTGACCCCTCGTACGAGGCGCCGGGCGCGACGGTCGTGTCGACCCTCGAGACCGCCCTCGACGTCGCGCGCATCGTGGCGGAGGAGGACGAGGCCGAGACCATCTGGGTCATCGGTGGCGGCCAGGTCTACCGGCAGGCGCTCGCGATCGCCGACACGATCGAGGTCACCGAGATCGACGCCGAGCTCGACGGCGACACGACGGCGCCGGAGCTCAGCCCGGAGTGGGCGACGCTCGTGCTCGACCCCGCCGAGGGGTGGCACGAGTCGAAGGGCGGCCTGCGCTACCGCTTCCGCACGCTCACGCGCGTGGGCATCCAGCCGCATCCGGCGCCCTCCGACCCGCGATAGCCTGGGGGACGTGACCCACAACCCCTTCGGCCAGGTCCTGGTCGCCCTCGTGACGCCGCTGCAGGCGGACGGAGAGGTCGACTGGCCCGGCGTCGAGCGGCTCATCGACGACGTCGTGACGCACGGTGCCGATGGCATCGTCGTCTCCGGCACGACGGGCGAGACCTCGACGCTCACCGACCCGGAGAAGATCCGGCTCGTCGAGGTCGCGAAGGACGTCGCGGGCAGCCGGGCGAAGGTCATCCAGGGCGGCGGCTCGAACGAGACCGCGCATGCCATCGACCTGTACCGGCAGGCCGAGAAGGCCGGAGCCGACGGCGTCATGATCGTGACGCCGTACTACAACAAGCCGACGCAGGCGGGGCTGCTCACGCACTTCCGCATGATCGCCGATGCGACCGACCTGCCCGTCATCCTGTACGACATCCCCGGCCGCACGGGCGTGCCCATCCGGTACGAGACGATCGTGCGCGCCGCGAAGCACCCGAACATCCTCGCGGTGAAGGACGCCAAGGGCGACCTCGCCGAGGTGAGCCGCGTGCTGAACCAGACCGACCTGCTCTACTTCTCCGGCGACGACGCCATGGTGCTGCCGCACCTGGCGGTGGGTGCCGTGGGACTCATCGGCGTGACGGCGAACATCGCCCCGCGCCCCTACCGCACGATCGTCGACGCCGTGAACGCCGGGGACCTGCACGCAGCGCAGGCCCAGCACAAGGCGCTCGAGCCGCTCGTGCGAGCGACCATGACGCACGTGCCGGGCACGGTCGCGACCAAGTACATCCTGCACGCGCTGGGCCGCATCTCCAGCCCGCGCGTGCGCCTGCCGCTCGTCGGTCCCGAGGACTCCGAGGCAGCGCTCATCGAGGACGAGATCGCGCTCGTGCGCGACATCGACGGCCTTGACCTCTCCCGCTTCCGGCCCGACCGGAACGCAGCGGCCGGTGGAGCGCTCCCGAAGGTCCACGGCACGACGCGCTGACTCACGAGGAGGCCCATGACGGCCATCGCACAGCCGGCTCCGCTCGAGCCCGGCACCCTTCGCATCATCCCGCTCGGCGGCCTCGGCGAGGTCGGCCGCAACATGACGGTCTTCGAGATCGACGGCCGACTGCTCATCGTCGACTGCGGCGTGCTCTTCCCCGAGGAGCACCAGCCGGGCGTCGACCTGATCCTGCCCGACTTCGGTCCCATCCGCGATCGGCTCGACGACGTCGAGGCCGTCGTGCTCACGCACGGCCACGAGGACCACATCGGTGCCGTGCCGTACCTGCTGAAGCTCCGTCAGGACATCCCGCTCATCGGCTCGCAGCTCACGCTCGCGCTCGTCGAGGCGAAGCTCAAGGAGCACCGCATCAAGCCCTACACGCACACGGTGCGCGAGGGCGGCACCGAGCAGCTCGGTCCCTTCGGCCTCGAGTTCGTCGCGGTGAACCACTCGATCCCGGATGCGCTGGCCGTCGCGATCCGCACGAAGGCCGGCATGGCGCTCGTGACCGGCGACTTCAAGATGGACCAGCTGCCGCTCGACGACCGCATCACCGACCTGCGCGCCTTCGCGCGGCTCGGCGAGGAGGGCGTCGACGCGTTCCTCGTGGACTCGACGAACGCCGACGTCCCCGGCTTCACGGCACCCGAGCGCGGCATCGGCCCCGTGCTCGAGCAGGTCATCGCCGCCACGCAGGGCAAGGTCGTCGTCGCGTCGTTCTCGAGCCACGTGCACCGCGTGCAGCAGGTGCTCGACGCCGCCCACGCGCACGGTCGCCGCGTCGCCTTCATGGGCCGCTCGATGGTGCGGAACATGGGCATCGCCGCCGACCTCGGGTACCTCACGGTGCCGGAGGGCGTGCTCATCGACGCGAAGAAGGCGCACGACCTGCCCGAGTCGAAGATCGTGTTCATGTCGACCGGCTCGCAGGGCGAGCCGATGGCGGTGCTCTCGCGCATCGCGAACGGCGAGCACCAGATCTCGGTCGGGGAGCGCGACACCGTCATCCTCGCCTCGAGCCTCATCCCCGGCAACGAGAACGCCGTCTACCGCGTCATCAACGGCCTCATGAAGCTCGGCGCCAACGTCGTGCACAAGGGCAACGCCAAGGTGCACGTCTCGGGGCACGCCTCCGCCGGCGAGCTCCTGTACTGCTACAACATCCTCGGCCCGCGCAACGTCATCCCCGTGCACGGCGAGTTCCGCCACCTGCACGCCGCCGCGTCGCTCGCGCGCCAGACGGGCGTCGAGCACGACCGTGCGTTCGTGGGCGAGAACGGCACCGTGTGGGACCTCACGGACGGCGACGTGCGCGTCGCCGGCCAGATCGAGATCGGCTTCGTCTACGTCGACGGCTCGTCGGTCGGGCGCATCGACGACGCCGACCTCAAGGATCGCCGCATCCTCGCCGAGGAGGGCTTCATCTCGATCTTCCTCGCGATCGAGGCGCAGACCGGCAAGTGCGTCGTCGGGCCCGAGATCCACGCGCGAGGCTTCGCGGAGGACGACTCGATCTTCGACGAGATCCGCCCGAAGATCCTCAAGGCGCTCGAGGAGGCGGCAGCCCAGGGCGTGCGCGACACGCACCAGTTCTCGCAGACCGTGCGCCGCACGGTCGGTCGCTGGGTGGGCACGCGCATCCGCCGCCGCCCGATGATCGTGCCCGTCGTCATCGAGGCCTGACCCCTCGCGACATCGTGACCGAAGCGTGACCCCGTCTCATCCGCGCGGATGAGGCGGGGTCGCGTCGTCCGCCCATAGCCTCGCTGCGGGCCGCCGCACGAGCGAGCCCGGGACGAGGCGGGCATGAGCGCGGACGACGGTCGGATCGACGAGGCGGATGCGCCGACGAGCCCCGGAGAGGTGCCGCGGCACGCCGTCGACGACCGCCGCGCGGCCGCCGCCCAGCGCCGGCTCGAGGCGGCGGAGCGGAAGGCGGCGCGCCGCGCCGAGCGGCAGTCGCGCGGGCCGGGCGTGTGGCGCTCGGTCGTGTGGCCCGTCCTGCGGCTCGCGGTCTTCGCCGTCATCGCCGTCGCGCTCGTGAAGGTCGCCTTCTTCCCCGACGCCGCAGCGACGCAGGCGAGCGGCGACCTGCCGCCGACGGCGTCGATGGAGGAGCCGCTCGTCGCGGCCACCGTCGGCACCGTGCGCAACGACCTCGCCCTGACCGGCCAGGTGCTGCCCGACGACGCCGTCGCGGTGCGATCGACGCAGACGGGCACGATCTCCCGCATCCTCGCCACGAACGGGCAGGGCGTCTCCGCGGGCAGCGAGCTCTACGTCGTGCGCGTCGAGACGCCGGCGACGCAGCCGAACGAGGACGGGTCGCTGCCCGCGCCGACCGTCCGGCTCTTCACGATCGCGTCGCCCGCTGCGGGCGTGCTCACCGGCTTCGAGGTGCTGCTGAACCAGGAGGTGCAGGTCGGCACGGAGACCGGCTCCGTGCAGCCCGCGACCTTCCACGTCGACGCACCGCTCACGGCGCAGGAGCAGTACCGGCTCACGACGCAGCCGACCGAGGCGCAGGTGCAGATCCCCGGCGGGCCCGCGCCGTTCACGTGCACGGGCCTGCAGGTGCTGCAGCCGTCGACGGGCGCGTCGAGCGGTGCTCCAGGCGGCGACGGGGCGACGGGCGTCTCGACGGCGACCGCGCGCTGCCAGGTGCCCGCCGAGGTGCGCGTGTTCTCGGGCCTCGCGGCCGACGTGACGATCGGCGGCGGCGTCGCGGAGGGCGTGCTGACGCTCCCGACGACGGCGGTGCTCGGCAGCGCCGACACGGGTCGCGTCGTCCGCATGGGCGCCGACGGCACCCAGGAGGAGGTGCAGGTCGAGCTCGGCCTCACCGACGGTCAGACGATCGAGATCCGCGGCGGCCTCGCGGAGGGCGACCAGGTGCTGCAGTTCGTGCCGGGCGGCGAGCCGCTCGACGACCCCTGCGCCGACCCGACGTCCGCGTCGTACGACCCGTTGCTGTGCGGCGAGGTCGGCCCGTGACCCTGCTGTCGCTCGAGGCGGTGACGCGCCACGTCGCGCTGCCGGACGCGCCGCCGCTGCAGATCCTCCGCGGCATCGACCTCGTCGTCGACGTCGGCGATCGCGTCTCGATCGTCGGCCGCTCCGGCTCTGGCAAGTCGACGCTCCTCAACATCCTCGGCCTGCTCGACCAGCCCACGACCGGCAGGATGCGCTTCGACGACGAGCCCGTGCTGCTCATGTCCGCGAGGCGACGGGATCGGCTGCGGGCGCTCGCCGTCGGATTCGTGTTCCAGCAGTTCCACCTCATCGAGGGCCTCACGGCGCTCGAGAACGTGCAGATGCCCCTGCTGTACGGCTCGGGCGCGCACTTCTGGCGCAGGGACCGCCTCGCGCGCGAGATGCTCGAGCGGGTGTCGCTGGGCCATCGCGCGGACTCGCAGGTGACGACGCTCTCGGGCGGCGAGCAGCAGCGCGTCGCCATCGCGCGCGCCCTCGTGCGTTCGCCGCGGCTCATCCTCGCCGACGAGCCCACCGGCGCGCTCGACCTCGAGACGGGTGCGCAGATCATGGGCCTGCTCGAGGACGTCGCGCGCGACTCGCGGGCGGCGCTCGTGACGATCACGCACGACGTGAACGTGGCCGCGCGCGCCGAGCGCATGCACCGGCTCGAGGCGGGCGTGCTCGCGCCGGCCGAGCGGCTCGTGCACCCCGAGGGGGTCGCGCGCCCCGCGCAGGTGCCCGCATGAGGGTCGTCGCGGCGACGTTCGTCGAGGCGGTCGCGCAGCTCCGCATCCATCGCGTCCGCGTCATGCTCAGCCTCGTCGGCGTCGCCGTCGCGGTCGCGGCCCTCACGGCCTCCGTCGCCATGGGCGACATCGTGCGGCAGACGTCGATCGAGTCGATGGAGCAGTCCTCCGGCCGGCCCGCGACCTTCGGCTTCTCCGCGTACTCGATGGAGGGCGACGCGATCGACGGCGAGGCGCTCGTCGCCGAGGCCGAGGCGATCGCCGAGCGCTACGACATCCGCTACATGAGCCCCGTCATGTGGCTCGGCGGCTCCGTGCAGCTCGGCGACGTGCGCACCGACGCGCAGGTCATGGGCGTCGGCGTCGACTACCGGGCGATGCACCGCGTCGACGTCGTCGACGGTCGGTGGTTCGTCGACGAGGACGCCGAGCGGCTCGCACCGCCGGTCGTCGTGAACCGGTATGTCATGGACATGCTCGGCGCCGCCTCCGTCGCGCAGCATCCCACGCTCCCGATGCCCGACGGGTCGACGGCCGTCGTCGTCGGCGTCGTCGACGGGGGCATGTACGCCGGCTACCCGTACGTGTTCGCGCTGCCGGGGACGGCGGCGATGCTCTCGGGCGCCGACCCCGCCTTCATCCAGCCGACGATCGAGATGTGGGTGCCGGAGGAGTCGGCGGATGCCGTGCAGGCGATGGTGACGCGCGATCTGCGCGGCGCGTTCCCCGACGCGCAGATCGACGCGTACCGGCAGGACTACGCCGCGTACTTCGACGCGTCGACGGATCCGACCGCGCTCGTGCAGCAGGTGCTGCTGGGCATCTCGGGCGTCGTGCTGCTGCTCGGTGCGCTGAGCCTCGTGAACATCGCCGTCATCACCGTGCGGCATCGCGTCCGCGAGCTCGGCATCCGGCGCGCGTTCGGCGCGAGCCTGTCGCGCGTGTTCGTCGGCGTCATGCTCGAGTCCGTCGTCGGCACCGTCGTCGCCGGCGTCGTCGGCATCATGGTCGTCGTCCTCGCGTACCGGCTCCTGCTCGTCGAGCAGGTGCTCCCGCTCGGGCTGCCCGGCGACCTGCCCGCGTTCCCGGTCTGGGCGGCCATCGTGGGGCTCGTGGTCGCGACCGCGGTGGGTGCGCTCGCCGGCATCATCCCCGCGCTCGTCGCCGTGCGGTCGAAGGTGATCGACGCCATCCGGTTCTGACCGCGGCGCGACCGGTGCGCGTCCGTGACCGGCGCGTCGTGGCGCGGCGCGGTGCGCCTCCCGGGTGCGCGCGCCGGTGGCGGCTACCGTGACGGCATGGCCACCACGAAGCCGACGCGCACGCCTGCCTCCAAGCGCGCGACCTCGACGCGGTCGCGGTCGTCGACGCGCGCGCAGACGAAGGTCCTGCCCGCGAGCGAGGAGCGCCAGCATCCGCTCGTGCGCGCGTGGATGGGCCTCGCGCACCTCGCGGGTGGCGCGGCGCGAGTCTTCGGTCGCGAGTCGCTCGCGAAGGACGAGCGCCGTGACGGCGTGCCCTTCCTGCTCACGCTGCTCGCGATCGCGGGCGCGGTGGTCGAGTGGATCCTGCCGTCGAGCCCCGTGAGCCGCGTGCTGAGCGACGTGACGTTCGGCGGCCTCATGGGGCAGGTCGCGCTCGCGCTGCCCGTCGTGCTGGCGCTGCTCGCGCTGTGGATGTTCCGCCACCCGGCGTCGGTCGCCGACAACGGCCGCGTCGGCGTCGGGCTCGCGATGCTCGTCGTCTCCGTCGCCGCGCTGTGCCACGTGATGCTCGGCCGACCGGCCGCCTCCGACGGCCTGCCGGCGGTCGCGCAGGCGGGCGGCATCCTCGGCTGGGTGCTCGGCGCGCCGCTGTCAGCCCTCATCACGCCCGTCGGCGCCGGCATCGTGGCGGCGCTGCTCGTCGTCGTCGGCATCCTCGTCCTCACCGCGACGCCGCCGAACCGCATCGGCCGCCGCGTCGGCGACCTCTACCGCTACCTCTTCGGCATGGATCCGGAGACGGAGGAGGAGCGCGAGCGTCGCCGCGTCGAGCGGCAGGCCGCACGCGCCGAGCGCGACGGCGACCAGGAGGACGGCGGCGACGAGTCGCTGCCGTTCTGGCGCCGCAACGCCACGGGCCGCGAGGTCGATCCCGCCTACGACTCGCCGGTCATGATCGACCACGGCACGAGCGAGCTCGGCATCGACGACGGCACGGGCCCCGCGCCGATCGCCGCGTCCGACGACGCGACGAGCGTGCTCGAGCAGTGGGCCGACCAGGACGCGTACGAGACGGAGGTGCTCGGCCACCTCGAGCACGCCGAGGAGATCGTGCGCCGCATCACGGGGGAGGCGCCCGCGCTCGACCCCGAGCCGGTCGAGCCCGAGGGGCTGCAGCCGCTCGCGGGCCCGCCGGCCGACCGCCCGTACCGCCTGCCGAGCATCCAGTCGCTCTCGCAGGGCGAGCCTGGGAAGGCGCGCTCGCAGGCGAACGACGACATGGTGGCCGCCATCACGGGCGTGCTCGACAACTTCAAGGTCGACGCTCGGGTGACGGGCTTCTCGCGCGGCCCGACCGTCACGCGCTACGAGATCGAGGTCGGCCAGGGCGTCAAGGTCGAGCGGGTCACGGCGCTGTCGAACAACCTCGCGTACGCCGTCGCGTCGAACGAGGTGCGCATCCTGGCGCCCATCCCGGGCAAGTCGGCGATCGGCGTCGAGATCCCGAACCCCGACCGCGAGACCGTGAAGCTCGGCGACGTCCTGCGCTCCAAGCGCGCGCTGGCGTCGACGCATCCGATGACGATCGGCATCGGCAAGGACGTCGAGGGCGGCTTCGTCGTCGCGAACCTGGCGAAGATGCCCCACCTGCTCGTCGCGGGCTCCACGGGCTCGGGCAAGTCGTCCTTCGTGAACTCGATGATCACGTCGATCCTCATGCGCGCGAAGCCCTCCGAGGTGCGCATGGTGCTCGTCGACCCGAAGCGCGTCGAGCTCACCGCGTACCAGGGCGTGCCGCACCTCATCACGCCCATCATCACGAACCCGAAGAAGGCGGCCGAGGCGCTGCAGTGGGTCGTGAAGGAGATGGACATGCGGTACGACGACCTCGCGTCGTTCGGGTTCCGCCACATCGACGACTTCAACTCCGCCGTGCGCGAGGGATCGCTCGCGCTGCCGCCGGGCAGCGAGCGCGTGCTGAAGCCGTACCCGTACCTCCTCGTCGTCGTCGACGAGCTCGCCGACCTCATGATGGTCGCGCCGCGCGACGTCGAGGACTCGATCGTGCGCATCACGCAGCTCGCCCGCGCCGCGGGCATCCACCTCGTGCTCGCGACGCAGCGGCCCTCGGTCGACGTCGTCACGGGCCTCATCAAGGCCAACGTGCCCTCGCGGTTCGCGTTCGCGGTGTCGAGCGTCACCGACTCCCGCGTCATCCTCGACCAGCCGGGCGCCGACAAGCTCATCGGCCAGGGCGACGGCCTCTTCCTTCCCATGGGCGCCTCGAAGGCGATGCGCGTGCAGGGCGCGTGGGTCGACGAGGCCGAGATCGCGCGCGTCGTGCAGCACGTCACGGGCCAGGCGCAGCCGGAGTACCGCAAGGACGTCGAGGAGGTGGCGGCGAAGAAGGAGATCGACGCCGACATCGGCGACGACCTCGAGGACCTGTGCGCCGCCGCGGAGCTCGTCATCACGACCCAGTTCGGGTCGACGTCGATGCTGCAGCGCAAGCTGCGCGTCGGCTTCGCGAAGGCGGGCCGCCTCATGGACCTCATGGAGAGCCGCGACATCGTGGGGCCCTCGGAGGGGTCGAAGGCGCGCGACGTGCTCGTGCCGCCGGACGGCCTCGCTGCCGTGCTCGCATCCCTGCGCGGCGACGCGCCGCCCGCGGGAGCCGCTGCGCCCGCGCCGCAGCGCGACCTCGTCGCGGAGGCGGAGGAGGAGGCGAACCGCGGCCTCGAGGTCGTGGACGGCGACGCGGGCTCCGAGGACGCCTGGGGGCTCACGGGGCGCGACTGACGCGCCGCGCTCCGGCGCGGACGACGCGAGCGCGCGAGTAGCCTGAGGGCATGAGCATCCTGAGCCCGTGGCGCGGCCGCGTCTGGGCTCGCGGCGAGAGCCCGGCGTCGGTCGCGAGCGTGCCGAACCTCATCTCGGTCGTGCGCGTCGTGCTCACGCCCGTCTTCGTGTGGCTCGCGCTCCACGACGCCGGCGCGATGGGTGCCGAGCGCCTGGGCGCCGCCGTGCTCTTCGTCGTCCTCATCGCCACCGACTTCGTCGACGGCTGGATCGCGCGCAGCCGCAACCTCGTCACCGACCTCGGCAAGCTCTTCGACCCCATCGCCGACAAGGCGATCACGGGCGCGGCGTTCGTCGTAATCTCGATCCTGGGCGAGCTGCCGTGGTGGATCACGATCCTCGTGCTCGTGCGCGAGATCGGCATCACGGTGCACCGGCTCGCGATCGCGAAGGACGTCGTGATCCCCGCGACGTGGCCGGGGAAGGCGAAGACGTGGGCGCAGGCCGTCGCGCTCGCCGCGGCGCTGCTGCCGCTGTCGGCCTGGATCGGCGACGGCGCGGCCGTCGTCGTGCACGTCGTGACGATGACGGTCGCGGTGCTCCTCACGATCGTCTCGGGCCTCGAGTACGTCTGGCACGTGCGGCGCGCGCGCCGATGACCGCAGCGGACGTCGTGCGTGCGGCGCGCGCCGCCGGCGCGACGGTCGCCGTCGCGGAGTCGCTGACGGGCGGCGCGGTGGCGAGCGCCATCGTCGACGTGCCCGGCGCCTCCGCCGTGCTGCGCCTGGGCGTCGTCGCCTACGACACGGCGATGAAGGCCTCGGTGCTCGGCGTCGACGCCGCGCTGCTCGCCGAGCGCGGCGCGGTCGACGGCGACGTCGCGGCCCAGATGGCCAGCGGCGCGCGGCTGCTTGCCGACGTCGACGGCCCGGCCACGATCGGCGTCGCGACGACGGGCGTCGCAGGGCCCGAGCCGCAGGACGGGCATCCCGTGGGCGAGGTGCACGTCGGCCTCGCGACGGCCGCGGGCGCCCGCTCGATCCGGCTCCGGCTCGCAGGGGACAGGGCCGCGATCCGAGCGGCCGCCGTGGCCGCGGCCCTCGACGCGCTGCTCGAGGCGCTCGGCACGATCGGGGCGCCACCCACAGCGCATCCATAGGCGCGCGGGGGTCCGCGGCGGAATAGCACCTGCCAGGCTGACGTTGTCAAGTCTCGGTGGGCGCAGCGCTAGGCTGGGGGCCCGCCGAGGGTGAAGGGGGATCCCATGGTGTTGCTGAGACAGGAGCTGGGCGACGTCCTGCGCGACGTCCGTCTGCAGCAGGGGCGCACGCTGCGCCAGGTCGCGTCGCGCGCGTCCGTCGCGCTCGGCTACCTCTCGGAGGTGGAGCGCGGCCAGAAGGAGGCGTCGAGCGAGATCCTCGCCGCCGTCGCCGACGCGCTCGAGGTACCGCTGTCGAGCATCCTGCGAGAGGTGGGGGACCGTCTCGCCGTGCTCGAGGGCATCGACGTGCCCGCGCTCGACCCCGCGCTGCAGCGCATCCCGGACGCGGTGCCCGACGAGCTCGTGCGCGAGCTGTCGTCGTACGCCGGCTGACGGGGACGATCAGGATCAGACCATCGAGGAGGGGCCGCGGATGCGGCCCCTCCTCGCATATCGTGGAGGACCATGCGCGGAAGCGAGCTCCAGCGGGCCGTCGACGAGGAGTTCGGCCGGCTCGGCGCCGTGCTGCTCGCGGACCAGGTGCTGCCCGGCCTCGACGGCCGCACGGGCGAGCAGGCGCTCGCCGACGGCGTCGCGCCGCGCACGGTGTGGCTCGCGCTCTGCGAGGCGCAGGACGTGCCCGAGGCACGTCGGCACGGCGCCGGTCGCCGCGCGCCGCAGCGCTGAGCGCGCCCTCGCCGCCGCGTCGACGACGCATCCTGCGTCGCGCGCGACACGCCGCGGCGACGTTCGAAGATTCGTTCGAACGCGGCGTACGCTGATCCCGCAGCGCTCCACAGCCCGGCGCACTGCACAGGAGGGGTCCGCCGCCGACGCGTGTCGGCGGTCCCGCCTAGCGTGAGCCGGGTCAAGGAACGCCGCCGGTCACACGGTGGCTGCGCCCGGCCGAGCATCGGCTGCCTGTGGGCGAGCGGACACGACAGAGAGGGCGAAGGATGCCTACGCAAGCAGATCGCGAGAAGTCGCTGGAGGCGGCGCTCGCGCAGATCGACAAGCAGTTCGGCAAGGGCACGGTCATGCGCCTCGGCAGCGACGAGCGCGCACCCGTCGAGGTCATCCAGACGGGATCCATCGCGCTCGACGTCGCGCTCGGCATCGGCGGCCTCCCGCGCGGCCGCATCATCGAGATCTACGGCCCGGAGTCGTCGGGCAAGACCACGCTCACGCTCCACGCGATCGCCAACGCGCAGCGCAACGGTGGCATCGCGGCCTTCATCGACGCCGAGCACGCGCTCGACCCCGAGTACGCCAAGAAGCTCGGCGTCGACATCGACGCGCTGCTCGTGTCGCAGCCCGACACGGGCGAGCAGGCGCTCGAGATCGCCGACATGCTCGTGCGCTCGGGATCGATCGACCTCGTGGTCGTCGACTCCGTCGCGGCGCTCGTGCCGCGCGCCGAGATCGAGGGCGAGATGGGCGACAGCCACGTCGGCCTCCAGGCGCGCCTCATGTCGCAGGCGCTGCGCAAGCTCACCGGTGGGCTCAACCAGACGCAGACGACGATGATCTTCATCAACCAGCTGCGCGAGAAGATCGGCGTCTTCTTCGGCAGCCCCGAGACGACGGCCGGTGGCAAGGCGCTGAAGTTCTACGCCTCGGTGCGCCTCGACATCCGTCGCATCGAGACCCTGAAGGACGGCACGGACGCCGTCGGCAACCGCACGCGCGTCAAGGTCGTGAAGAACAAGATGGCGCCGCCCTTCAAGCAGGCGGAGTTCGACATCCTCTACGGCGTCGGCATCTCGCGCGAGGGCAGCCTCATCGACTTCGGCGTCGAGCACGGCATCGTCAAGAAGTCGGGCGCCTGGTACACCTACGACGGCGACCAGCTCGGCCAGGGCAAGGAGAAGGCGCGCGAGTTCCTGCGCACGAACGCCGACGTCGCCGCCGAGATCGAGTCGAAGATCCTGACGAAGCTGGGCGTCGGCAAGGCCGCCGCGGCACCCGTCGAGTCGCTCGACGAGCGCCGCGCGGAGCGCCTGGGCGCGTAGGGGCCCCGGCATGAGGGTCGTCGACCTCGCCGAGGTGCGCGCCGAGAAGGCGCGCGCCTCGGCGGAGGCGCTCGACGTCGCCCGGCGCGCCCTCGGTCGTCGAGCCCTGAGCCGTGCCGAGGTGGCGGCTCGCCTCGACGAGCACGGCGTCGAGCCGGAGGATCGTGACGCCGCGCTCGACCGGCTCGAGCACGAGGGGGCCATCGACGACGCGGGGCTCGCGGAGTCGATCGCCGAGCGCGTGCGGAGCCGCCGCAAGGCCGGTGCACGCGTCGTCGAGCAGGAGCTGGCGCGGCGCGGCATCGCCCAGGAGCATCGCGTCGCACCCCCATCCGACGACGACGAGCTCGAGCGCGCCGTCGCCCTCGCGCAGCAGCGCCTGCGTCGCGGTCCTGTCGACGAGCAGGCCGAACGGCGCGTCGCCGGCATGCTCGTGAGACGCGGCTTCTCGTCCGGCGTCAGCCGTCGTGCGATCGAGGCTGCCCGTGTGCATCTCGCTGACGATGAGCGCTGAGGCGACGTCCAGCGAACGTTCATGATCGTCGCCCGTCACGAGGTCTATGGTGGCGGCATGAAGACCACGCGCATCCTTGCGCTGCCTGCGATCGCCGCGGCAGCAGTGCTCACGATGACCGGCTGCTTCCAGCTGCCCGGTGCACCCACCACCCCCAACCCCACGACGCCCGCCGAGACCGGCGGCACGAGCGGTGGCGGCGGCGGCACGGAGTCGGCGGGCGACCTCGCCGGCACGAGCTGGACCGGCAGCACCGAGGTGCAGCCCGACGTCGCGTTCACGCTGAACGCCGACGGCACGGTCGACTTCTCGTCGTGGGGCGGCGACTCCTTCGACTCGCCCGCCGACGTCTGGTCCGGCGACGCGGCCTCCGTCACGATCACGGTCACGCAGATCGTCGACCAGTCGAGCGGCGAGTCCATCGACATCACCTACTCGGGTCCCGCCGAGAACGGGTCGATGAACCTCCAGGGCGAGGGCACCGACGGCAACTCGTACACCCTCACGGCGACGCAGAGCTGACGCCGACGAACGCCACGACGCCGCCGATCCTCAGGGTCGGCGGCGTCGTGGCGTTCGGGGGACGCATGCTGCCACGGTCCAGGCGACGTTCACAAGGCATTCAGGAGAGCGGGTGGGGTCGGGCGTACGCTCGAGGCATGAACCTCTCCCGCATCGCAGGTGCCGCAGCACTCGGCGCGGCCGCGATCCTCACGCTCGCCGGCTGCATCCAGCTCCCGTCGCCCCAGGCTCCCACCACCACGACCCCGACGACGACGGAGCCCGGCACGACGACGCCGACGACCTCCGAGCCGGTCGAGACGCCGTCGAACGCGCTGGTCGACACGCAGTGGTCCGGCACGGCAACGGGTCCCGAGAGCTCCATCGACGTCACGTTCACCTTCCAGGAGGACGGCACGCTCTACATCACCGCGTGGAGCGGCCAGGACGACACCCCCTACGACGACCCGACCGACACGTGGTCGCTGGACGGCGACACGCTCGAGCTCACGCTGTCGAACATCCAGGAGATCCAGCGCATCGATCTCACGGGCACGTACACCGGCTCCTCGCCCATCCAGATGACGGGTACGGACGGCGTCGGCGGCACGGGCTACACGATGACGCTCACGCAGGGCTGACGCGAGCGCACGCGGACGACGAGGGGGACGGCAGCGATGCCGTCCCCCTCGCACGTACCCTGGAGGACATGACCAGGACGTTCGAGGTTCGCACCTTCGGCTGCCAGATGAACGTGCACGACTCGGAGCGCCTGCGCGGCTCGCTGCTCGAGGCCGGCTACGCCGAGGCGACGGACGACGAGCCCGACCTCATCGTCATCAACACGTGCGCGGTGCGCGAGAACGCCGACTCACGGCTCTACGGCACGCTGGGGCAGCTCGCGAGGACGAAGCGCGAGCGCGACGGCTTCCAGATCGCCGTCGGCGGCTGCCTCGCGCAGAAGGACCGCGGCGTCATCGTCGAGCGCGCCCCGTGGGTGGACGTCGTGTTCGGCACCCACAACCTCGGCGCGCTGCCGACGCTCCTCGAGCGCGCGCGGCACAACGACGCCGCGCAGGTCGAGATCCTCGAGTCGCTCGAGACGTTCCCCTCGACGCTGCCGACGAAGCGCGAGTCGACCTACTCGGGCTGGGTGTCGATCTCGGTCGGCTGCAACAACACCTGCACGTTCTGCATCGTGCCGGCGCTGCGCGGCAAGGAGCGCGACCGCAGGCCCGGCGAGATCCTCGCCGAGCTCGAGGCGCTCGCCGCCGAGGGCGTCGTCGAGGTGACGCTGCTGGGGCAGAACGTGAACTCCTACGGCGTCGAGTTCGGCGACCGGCTCGCATTCGGCAGGCTCCTGCGCGCGGCGGGCGAGATCGACGGCATCGAGCGCATCCGCTTCACGAGCCCGCACCCGGCCGCGTTCACCGACGACGTCATCGACGCGATGGCCGAGACCGAGGCAGTCATGCCCCAGCTGCACATGCCGCTGCAGTCCGGCTCCGACCGCATCCTCAAGGCCATGCGCCGGTCGTACCGCTCCGCGCGCTTCCTCGGCATCCTCGACCGCGTGCGGGCGCGCATCCCGGACGCGGCGATCACGACCGACATCATCGTCGGCTTCCCGGGCGAGACCGACGAGGACTTCGAGGACACGCTGCGCGTCGTCGAGCAGTCGCGCTTCGCCTCCGCCTTCACGTTCCAGTACTCGATCCGGCCGGGCACGCCTGCCGCGACGATGCCGGACCAGGTGCCGAAGGCCGTCGTGCAGGAGCGCTTCGAGCGCCTCGTCGCGCTGCAGGACCGCATCTCCTACGAGGAGAACCAGCGGCAGGTCGGGCGCACGGTCGACGTGCTCGTGTCGGCGGGCGAGGGCAAGAAGGACGCCGAGACCCATCGCATCTCCGGTCGCGCCCCCGACCACCGGCTCGTGCACCTCGCGCCCGGGGCGCACGACCTGCGGCCCGGTGACGTCGCCACCGTCGAGATCACGCGCGCCGCACCCTTCCACCTCGAGGCCGACGCCGGCCCGATCGCCGTGCGCCGGACGCGCGCCGGCGACGCCTGGGATCTCGCGCAGGCCGACTCGTGCGGCGTCCCCGTGCGCCCCGGCACGCCGCGCGAGGCGGTGCCGGTGCGCCTCGGCATGCCGTCGCTGCGCGTCTGATGCTCGCGATCGTCGGCGCGACGGGCACCGGCAAGTCGCAGCTCGCCCTCGACGTCGCCGACGCGCTCGCGCAGCGCGGCCGTACGGCGGAGGTCGTGAACGCCGACGCCATGCAGCTCTACCGGGGCATGGACGTCGGGACGGCGAAGCTCCCCTTCGGCGAGCGCCGCGGAGTGCCGCATCACCTCATGGACGAGCTCCGCGTCACCGACGAGGCGAGCGTCGCGTGGTACCAGCCGCGCGCTCGAGCGGCGGTCTCCGCGATCGAGGCGCGCGGCGCCGTCCCGATCCTCGTCGGCGGCAGCGGGCTCTACGCCTCGAGCGTGCTCGGTCCGCTCGACTTCCCCGGGACGGACGAGGTGCTGCGGCAGGCGCTCGAGGCGGACCTCGAGCGCGACGGCACGGCCGCGATGCATGCGCGCCTCGCCGCGGTGGACGCTCGGGCGGCCGCGGCGATCGGGCCGCACAACGGGCGTCGGCTCGTGCGTGCGCTCGAGGTCGTGACGTCGACGGGGGAGCCGTTCCCCGTCGGCCTGCCCGACGTGACGCCCGGCACGACCATCGTGCACGTGCGACGCGAGCGCGCGGCGCTCGTCGCCGCCCTCGACGCGCGCGTCGAGCGGATGTGGGCGCAGGGCATGCTCGACGAGGTGCGCGCGCTCGTCGACGAGGGTCTCGAGCGCGGCACGACGGCGCAGGCGGCCATCGGCTACCGGCAGGCTCTCGACCAGCTGCACGGCCGCATCGACGAGGCCGAGGCGATCGCACGGACGCAGCACCTCACCCGGCGCTACGCGCGCAGGCAGGTGTCGTGGTTCCAGCGGTATCCCGCGCTCGACGTCGAGGGCCCCGTCGGAGCCGACCGCATCGCCGAGTCGCTGGCGACGACGTAGGTAGGCTCGAGCGATGGTCGCATTCGCGAAGGGTCAGGGCACGGGCAACGACTTCGTGCTGATCGTCGACCCCGACGGCGAGCTCGCGCCCACCGCCGAGCAGGTGGCCGCGCTGTGCGATCGCCGCTTCGGCGTCGGCGCCGACGGGCTCATCCTCGCGACGCGCACGGCGGCGATGCCCGAGGCCGAGCGCGCCCTCGGCGGCGGCGCCGAGTGGTTCATGGACTACCGCAACGCCGATGGCAGCGTCGCGGAGATGTGCGGCAACGGCATCCGCGTCTTCGCTCGGCTGCTCGAGCAGGAGGGTCTCGCCGACGTGCGCGAGCTCGTCGTGGGCACGCGCGCGGGCATCAAGCACGTGCGCGCCGTCGACGACGGCTTCTCCGCCGACCTCGGCGTCGTGCGCCTGGAGGACGGCGAGCCGCTCGTGCGCGTGGACGGCCTCCCGGTCGCGCGGCCGGGGCAGCGCGTCGACGTCGGCAACCCGCACGTCGTCGTCGCCATCGCCGACGACGCGGAGCTCGCAGCGCTCGACCTCCACGCCGCTCCCGAGGTCGAGCCGGCGACGCCCGGCGGCGTCAACGTCGAGCTCGTCGTGCCGCAGGGCATCGCCGACGACGAGGGGCGCATCCGCATGCGGGTCCACGAGCGCGGCTCCGGCGAGACGCTCTCGTGCGGCACCGGCGCCGTGGCGGCGGCGTTCGCGACGCGGCATTGGGCGGGCGGCGCGCCGGATCGCTGGCGCGTCGAGGTGCCCGGCGGCGTCGTGCGCGTCGACGTCGAGCAGCGGCCCGACGGCGAGCACGCCTGGCTCACCGGCCCTGCGGCGATCGTCTTCCGCGGCGCGACCGACCTGGTCTGACGCAGCGCGCCGATCAGCCCTCGGTGCGCTCGATGCGCAGGATGCGGAAGGTCTTCTTCGACGTCCAGCGCTCGGCGGCGAGGCCCTCCTGCTCGTCGAGCCAGCGCAGCAACGAGTCGGATCCCAGGTGCTTCTGCACCACGAGCCACGCCTCGGCGCCGACCTCGAGCCGGGGCAGCCACGTCAGCAGCAGCTCGTGGAGCTGCTGCTTGCCAATGCGGATCGGGGGATTCGACCAGATCCCCTGGAAGCGAACATCGGGCACGTCGGCAGGCAGCGCGGGAGCGACGTTTGCTACGCTGACACGCTCGGCATTGCGCCGGACGAGGTCGACCGCCCTCGGATTCACATCCACCGCCCACACCCGCGCCTCAGGGGCGCGAAGCGCGAGCGAGAGGGCGATCGGCCCCCAGCCGGCGCCGAGGTCGAGCAGGTCGCCCGACTGCGGCGGCTGCGGGGTCTCGTCGAGCAGCACGGCCGTGCCGACGTCGAGGCCGTCGCCCGAGAACACCCCGGGCGCCGTGAGCAGGGAGTGCTCGCGCCCCGCGAGGGTCGCGCGCACCTCGCGCGTGGGGGCGTCGCCGGAGGCGGCGGAGAAGTAGTGGTCGGTCACCCAGCCGACCGTAGTGGAGGAAGAGCATGGCGGAGGGCACATCGCGCGTCGACCGGATCCTCGAGTGGGCGGATCCCGGCGATGAGCGCCTGCTCGACCGCGCTGCGCAGGCGCTCGGCGCGGACGCGGCCGACGGCGACTTCGACGGCGACCAGCTCGAGCGCGCGGACCGCGCCGCGCTGCGCCGCGTCTCGGGCCTGCGCACGGAGCTCGAGGACGTCACCGAGGTCGAGTACCGGCAGCTGCGCCTCGAGAACGTGGTGCTCGTGGGCGTGCACGCCGGCGGCGTCGACGATGCCGAGAACTCGATGCGGGAGCTCGCAGCGCTCGCCGAGACCGCCGGCGCGGTCGTGCTCGACGGCGTGCTGCAGCGTCGTCCGACGCCGGACCCCGCGACCTACGTGGGGCGCGGCAAGGCGCAGGAGCTCGCCGAGCTCGTCCGCGAGACCGGCGCCGACACCGTCATCGCCGACACGGAGCTCGCGCCGAGCCAGCGCCGCGCGCTCGAGGACGTCGTGAAGGTGAAGGTCATCGACCGCACCGCCGTCATCCTCGACATCTTCAGCCAACACGCGAAGAGCCGCGAGGGCAAGGCGCAGGTCGAGCTCGCGCAGCTCGAGTACCTCCTGCCGCGCCTGCGCGGCTGGGGCGAGTCGATGTCGCGCCAGGCCGGTGGTCAGGTCGGCGGGCAGGGCGCCGGCATGGGCTCGCGCGGACCCGGCGAGACGAAGATCGAGCTCGATCGCCGTCGCATCCGCAACCGCATGGCGCGGCTGCGCACCCAGATCAAGGGCTTCGCTCCCGCTCGTCAGGCGAAGCGCGCGAACCGCGACCGCTTCGAGGTGCCGTCGGTCGCGATCGCCGGCTACACGAACGCGGGCAAGTCGAGCCTCCTCAACCGGCTCACGAACGCGGGCGTCCTCGTCGAGAACGCGCTGTTCGCGACGCTCGACGCGACGGTGCGCCGCACCGAGACGCCCGACGGACGCCTCTACACGCTCGCCGACACCGTCGGCTTCGTGCGCAACCTGCCGCACCAGCTGGTCGAGGCGTTCCGCTCGACGCTCGAGGAGGTCGCCGACGCCGACGTCATCGTGCACGTCGTGGACGCGAGCCATCCGGACCCTGCCGCGCAGCTCGCCACGGTGCGCGACGTCATCGGCGAGACGGGCGCGCGCGACATCCCGGAGGTCGTCGCCTTCAACAAGGCCGACCTCGTGGGCGACGACGAGCTCCTGGTGCTGCGCGGGCTCGTGCCGTCGGCGATCTTCGTGTCCGCTCGCACGGGCAGGGGCATCGACGAGCTGCGCGAGCGGATCGCCGAGCTGCTGCCGCGGCCCACGATCGCGATGTCGCTCCTCGTGCCGTTCGACCGCGGCGAGGTCGTCTCGCGCCTTCACGAGCGCGCCACGATCGAGCGCGAGACCTACGAGGAGACGGGCACGCGGCTCGACGTCCTCGTGACCGAGGACGCCGTCGACGGCCTCGAGGAGTTCCGCGTCCTGCCGGCGCGCTGACGAGACGCGAGGAGGCCGGTCGGGATCGATCCCGACCGGCCTCCTCGCACGTGGGCGTCAGACGGAGCGCAGCACCGCGACGACGCGACCGAGCACGACGGCCTCGTCGCCGAGGATGGGCTCGAACGCCGAGTTGCGCGGCAGCAGCCACGTGTGGCCGTCGCGCTGACGGAACACCTTGACCGTCGCCTCCTCGTCGAGCATCGCCGCGACGATGTCGCCGTTCTCGGCGGTCGACTGCTGCGCAACGACGACCCAGTCGCCGTCGCAGATCGCGGCGTCGATCATCGAGTCGCCGACGACCTTGAGCATGAAGAGGTCCTGGCTCGAGCCGACGAGGGAGCGCGGCAGGGGGAAGATCTCCTCGACCTGCTGCTCGGCGGTGATCGGCACGCCGGCGGCGATGCGGCCGACGAGCGGCACGTAGGCCGTCGGATCCGTGCCCGCCGCGTCCGCCGGGTCGTCGGCCTCGACGAGCACCTCGATGGCGCGCGGCCGCGCCGGGTCGCGGCGGATGGCGCCGGCGAGCTCGAGCTGCCCGAGCTGGTGCGTGACGCTCGAGAGCGAGGAGAGGCCCACGGCGTCGCCGATCTCGCGATAGCTCGGCGGGTAGCCCCGCTGTCGCACGGATTCCTGGATGCAGCGCAGGATCGCCGTCTGCTTCTCGGTCAGCTGCCGCTGTGCCATGGCCCGTCGTCCTCTCGCCGACGACCGTGTCGGTGGTCGCCGATTGACTCTGTCTCGTTCGAAAGCGTATCCGACGGCATGGTCCGAAGGGTACGGGTGTTCGAGCGTGTCGTCCGGGAATCCAGGGCAATCGGGCTCTTGACGAACGGATGATCCGAATGTACGTTCGAATCATGGAACGCGGGTGCGACGCTCCCGGCCGAGCGCCGCACCCGCGATCCGACGCAGACGAGGAGCAGACCATGACCGCGATCGCCACCCAGGCCCCGGCACTGCGCATCACGGCGCGCGGACGACGTGCGCTCGCCATCGTCGTCGCCGCGCCCGTGCTCGCCCTCGGCGGGCTCGGCGTCCTGCAGGCGACGACCGCCATCGCCGGCCAGACGGCCGTCGAGGTGTCGCACGAGACGGTCGTCGTGCAGCCGGGTGAGACGCTCTGGTCGATCGCCGAGGTCGTCGCCCCCGACGTCGACCCGCGCGAGGTCATCGCCGACATCCAGCGCATCAACGGCATCGGCGGCGCGATCCAGCCCGGTCAGGAGCTCGCGATCCCCGCCGAGTACACCCGCTGAGCAGGCCATCGCACGCGCCCCGTCCCGATCCGGGACGGGGCGCGGTCGCGTCAGGGCCGCGCGGTGGCGCATCCTGGCGCGCCTAGGCTGGAGCGGTGACCTCGCTCGACGATCTGCCGCTCCGCGCGGACCTCGTCGGCCGCGTGCCCTACGGGGCGCCGCAGCTCGACGTGCCCGTGCGGCTCAACGTGAACGAGAACGCCTTCCCGATCGCGGATGTCGTCGTCGACGACGTCGTCGCGTCGGTGCGCGACGCGATCGCCGGCGTGCATAGATACCCGGATCGCGAGTTCACCGAGCTGCGCGAGGCCTTCGCCGACTACCTCGGCCACGGGCTCGGGGCCGCGTCGATCTGGGCGGCGAACGGATCCAACGAGGTGCTGCAGCACGTGCTGCAGGCCTTCGGCGGGCCCGGGCGCACCCTGCTGTCGTTCGCGCCGACCTACTCGATGTACCCGCTGCTCGCGCAGGGCGTGGGTGCGGCGTACGTCGCGGAGCCGCGCGCCGCCGACTTCACCCTCGACGCCGCCACCGTCGTCGAGGCCATCGAGCGGCACGATCCCGACCTCGTGTTCCTGTGCGCGCCGAACAACCCCACGGGCACGCCGCTCGGCCTCGACGTCGTCGAGGCGGCATGCGCGGCTGCACGCGGCATCGTGCTCGTCGACGAGGCGTACGCCGAGTTCGCGCACGATCGGTCGCGGACGGCCCTCGCACTGCTGCCGCGCTTCGAGCGCCTCGTCGTCTCGCGCACCATGAGCAAGGCCTTCGCGTTCGCGGGCGTCCGCGTCGGCTACCTCGCCGCCGATCCCGCGGTCGTCGACGCGCTGCGGCTCGTGCGGCTCCCGTATCACCTGTCGGCGCTCACCCAGGCGGCCGCCCTCGCGGCGCTGCGGCACGCGCCGACGATGCTCGCCCGCGTCGACGAGCTGCGCGAGCAGCGCGACCGCATCGTCGGCGAGCTCGCGGGCCTCGGCTTCGAGCCGTACCCGTCGGATGCGAACTTCGTGCTCTTCGGCGGCGTCTCGGATCCGCGCGCGGCGTTCGAGGCGCTGCTCGCCGACGGCGTGCTCGTGCGCGACGTCGGCATCCCGCGCACGCTGCGCGTGACCGCGGGGACGCCGGAGGAGACCGACGCGTTCCTCGCATCCGTGGCGCGTCTGGCGCCCGCCGCACGACCGTAGGATCGAATCCATGCGCACCGCACGCATCGCCCGCACGACGAGCGAGTCCACCATCGAGCTCGAGCTCGACCTCGACGGCACCGGCTCGAGCGAGATCTCGACGACCGTGCCGTTCTACGACCACCTCCTGACGGCGCTGTCGAAGCACTCGCTCATCGACCTGCGCGTGACGGCCTCCGGCGACACGGACATCGACGCGCACCACACGGTCGAGGACACGGCCATCTGCCTGGGGCTCGCGCTGGGCGAGGCGCTCGGCGACAAGTCGGGCATCCGCCGCTACGGCGACGCGACCGTGCCTCTCGACGAGGCGCTCGCGCGCGCCGTCGTCGACCTCTCCGGCCGCCCCTTCCTCGTGCACGCGGGCGAGCCCGCGGGCTTCGAGCTGCACCGGATCGGCGGGCACTTCACGGGATCGCTCGTGCGCCACGTCTTCGAGGCGATCGCGTACAACGCCCGCATGACGCTGCACGTCGACGTGCTCGGCGGCCGCGATCCGCATCACGTCGCCGAGGCGGAGATGAAGGCCTTCGCGCGCGCCCTGCGCGTCGCCGTCGAGCCCGACCCGCGCGTGACCGGCATCCCGTCGACGAAGGGCGCGCTCTGAGCGCCACCGTCGCGTTGCTCGACTACGGCATGGGCAACGTGCACTCGGCCGCGAAGGCCCTCGAGGCCGCCGGGGCGTCGGTGACGCTCACCGCCGATCGCGCCACGATCATGGAGGCCGACGGCCTCGTCGTGCCCGGCGTCGGCTCGATCGCGTCGTGCATGGCGGGCATCGACGCCGTGCGCGGCGGCGAGCTCATCGGCAGGAGGCTCTCGGGGGGTCGCCCCGTGCTGGGCATCTGCGTCGGCATGCAGGTGCTCTTCGAGCGCGGGCTCGAGGGGCGCGACGAGACGGAGGCGCTGGGCGAGTGGCCGGGCACCGTGCGCAGGCTCGAGGCCGACGTGCTGCCCCACATGGGCTGGAACACGGTCGCGACGGGCGAGGGATCGAGGCTCTTCGCGGGCATCGAGGACGAGCGGTTCTACTTCGTCCACTCGTACGCGGCGACCGAGTGGCTCATCGACCCGCATCCGCGCATCGCCAGGCCCATCACGACGTGGGCCGAGCACGGCGAGCGCTTCCTCGCGGCCGTGGAGAACGGCCCGCTGAGCGCGACGCAGTTCCACCCCGAGAAGTCGGGGGAGGCGGGCGTGCGCCTGCTGACCAACTGGGTCGACTCCCTGCGCGACGCGTAGCATCCCCTCGTCGCACGATCGAAGAAAGCGAACCATGACCGACTTCTCGCAGGCTCCTCACCTGACGCTGCTGCCCGCCGTCGACGTCGCCGGCGGCAAGGCCGTGCGCCTGACGCAGGGCAAGGCCGGCACGGAGCAGTCGTTCGGCAGCCCCGTCGACGCGGCGCTCGATTGGGTGCGCCAGGGCGCGGAGTGGATCCACCTCGTCGACCTCGACGCCGCCTTCGGGCGCGGCGAGAACCGCGGCGCCATCAAGAAGGTCATCAAGGCCGTGCGCGGCGACGCGCAGATCGAGCTCTCGGGCGGCATCCGCGACGACCGCTCGCTCGAGGCGGCGCTCGAGACGGGCGCGAAGCGCATCAACCTCGGTACCGCCGCGCTCGAGAACCCGGAGTGGACGGCGCACGTCATCGCCGAGTACGGCGACCAGATCGCCGTCGGCCTCGACGTGCGCGGCACGACGCTCGCCGCCCGCGGCTGGACGCAGGACTCCGGCGACCTCTGGGAGGTGCTGGAGCGCCTCGAGGAGGCCGAGTGCAGCCGCTACGTCGTGACCGACGTGACGAAGGACGGCATGCTGAACGGCCCGAACGTCGACCTGCTGCGGCAGATCGCCGAGCGCACCGACCGGCCGATCGTCGCCTCGGGTGGCGTGTCGAGCCTCGACGACATCGCGGCGCTGCGCCAGCTCGTGCCGATCGGCATCGAGGGCGCGATCGTCGGCAAGGCGCTCTACGCCGGCAACTTCACCCTCAAGGCGGCGCTCGACGTCGCGGGGAAGTGAGCGGCCGGGGCGACTCCGCCGGCAGGCCGTGGGCCGGCCGCTCGTTCCAGCACCACGACACGGCCTACGCCGACGACGACGGCAGCGCGCCGCCGGCGTTCGTGTCCGCCGCGACGGCCCTGGCTGCGGGCGAGGCGACCGTGGACGCCGTCGTCGAGGCGCTGCGCGGCTCGCGGCTGCTCGTGCCGCTCGTCGCGGAGGCCGGCGACACGGCGACGGTCGAGGGGCGCACGATCGACAAGAGCCAGGAGCTGTCGATCGTGGCGGTCGCGGGTCCCGACGGCGCCCCGATCCTGCCGATGACGTCGAGCGCTGAGGCGATGCGCGCGTGGCGCCCGGACGCGAGGCCCGTGCCCGCGTCGATCGAGCGCTGCGCGGCGGCGGCGCTCGAGGACGCCGGACGCATCGTCGTCGACCCGGGATCGTCCACCGAGGTCGTGCTGCGCCGCAGCGCGCTCGTCGCCCTGCTCACGGGCGAGCCGTGGCTGCCGCCGCACGAGCATCCCGTCGTGCAGGCCGAGATCGTCGCGCCGCTCGCGGCCCTCGACGGCATCGAGGCGGTGGCGCTCGCCGACGCGGATCCCACCTCTCGGCTGCGCGGACGGGAGCTCGAGGTGCGGGCCGTCGCGTCGCCCGGCGTCGACCGCGGCGCGGTCCAAGCGGCCTTCGAGCACGCCGTCGCCGGCATCGGCGCGCGGCGCGCCGCGTGGCAGGACGCCGTGACGGACGTCGCGATCGAGGTGGTGTGGCTCGCGCAGCCGACGCGCATCGCGTCCGGCCCGCACGTCGCGGTCTACCGCACGCGCTGAGCGCGGTCGAGCCTCAGACGACGGAGCCGGTGAACCGCTCGCCCGGACCCTTGCCGGGCGCGTCGGGGATCGCGGAGGCCTCGCGGAAGGCGAGCTGCACCGAGCGCAGGCCGTCGCGCAGGGGAGCGGCGTGGATGCTGCCGACCTCGGGCGCTGCGGCCGTGACGAGGCCGGCGAGCGCGTTGATGAGCTTCCGCGCCTCGTCGAGGTCGACCTCGGTCTGCGCGTCGGGCCCGTCGCCGAGGCCCAGCTTCACCGCGGCGGCGCTCAGCAGGTGGATCGCCACCGTGTTGATGAGCTCGACCGCGGGCACCTCTGCGATGTCGCGCGTCAGGTCGTCGTCCTGCACCGATGGGTCCCCTCGTGACGCTGGCCCGTCGTCGCGGGCCTCTGCTATGCTGGCCGTTGGTCTGGGCTCGCCCAGGCTCATGGAAGTGGAGTCTCTCCCACCCGCAGCCGCTCATCCAGGCTACCGGGTCCAGGCGCCCCGCCGGTGACGGCAGCGGGTGCCGAGCCGGGTCGCGTTCGCGACCCGAAGGCTCCTCGTCCGTGCCATCGATTCGAAGCACCAGGAGCATCACATCAGCGATCCCCGCATCAACGAGCGCATCCGCGTCCCCGAAGTCCGCCTCGTCGGCCCCAGTGGCGAGCAGGTCGGCATCGTGAGCGTCGAGGCTGCGCTGCGTCTCGCACGCGAGGCGGATCTCGATCTCGTCGAGGTCGCGCCCGGCTCTCGTCCGCCCGTCGCCAAGATCATGGACTTCGGCAAGTTCAAGTACGAGCAGGCGCAGAAGGCCAAGGAGGCTCGTCGCAACCAGGCGAACACGGTCCTCAAGGAGGTCCGCTTCCGCCTGAAGATCGACGAGCACGACTACGAGACCAAGCGCAAGCGTGCCGAGGGCTTCCTGCAGGATGGCGACAAGGTCAAGGCGATGATCCTGTTCCGCGGTCGCGAGCAGTCGCGTCCCGAGATGGGCGTGCGGCTCCTGCAGCGCTTCGCGGAGGACATCGCCGAGTGGGGCGTCGTCGAGAACCGTCCGACGCAGGACGGCCGCAACATGACGATGATCGTGGGTCCGGTGCGCTCCAAGAGCGACGCGAAGGCTGAGCAGAACGCCGCGCGTCAGGCGCAGCGCGAGGCTGAGCAGGAGAAGCGCCGCCTCGCCGCCGAGGAGCAGGCCGCACGGCAGGCCGCCATCGAGGCGCAGCGTCCCGCTCGCGCCGTCGAGCCGGTGCGCGAGACGCGGGCGGCGCGCCTGGCCAACCAGCAGGCCTCCTCGCGTCCGTCGCGCGGTGGGCGCGACCGCGACCGTGACGACCGTCCGCCGCGTCGCGATCGCGAGGACCGCGCCGAGCGCAGCGAGTCGCGGGAGCCCCGCGAGCCGCGCACGCCGCGTCAGGGCTCCGGCTCCGGCGCGCCGCAGGCGCCGGCGGCGCGTCCGGGAGCCGCGGCCTCGGCCGCCGCGCGCATGCTCGGTGCCAAGCCCGCCTCCGCCCCGTCCGCAGCAGCTGCCAAGCCCGCTGCCGACGCCCCCGCGCCCGAGAAGGCGAGCCCCAAGAAGCCAGCCGCGTCCGCTGCGAAGCCCGCAGCCTCCGCGGCGAAGCCGGCAGCACCCGCTGCCGCCAAGCCCGCGGCCAAGCCGGCAGCCCCTGCCGCCAAGCCCGCATCGAAGTAGGAGCATCCATGCCCAAGCAGAAGACGCACTCCGGTGCGAAGAAGCGCTTCAAGGTCACCGGCAGCGGCAAGATCCGCAAGCAGCAGGCCGGCATGCGCCACAACCTCGAGGTGAAGTCGTCGGTCCAGACGCGCCGCCTCAACAAGGACAAGGTCCTGGCGCCCGCCGACGCCAAGGTCGTCAAGAAGCTGCTCGGTCGCTGAGCGCGTAGGAACGTAGGAGAACAGCAATGGCACGTGTCAAGCGGGCAGTCAACGCCCACAAGAAGCGTCGAGTCATCCTCGAGCGCGCAGAGGGCTACCGCGGTCAGCGGTCGCGCCTCTACCGCAAGGCGAAGGAGCAGGTCACCCACTCCCTCGTCTACGCGTACCGCGACCGTCGCGCGAAGAAGGGCGAGTTCCGTCGCCTGTGGATCCAGCGCATCAACGCCGCGTCGCGCCAGAACGGCCTGACCTACAACCGCCTCATCCAGGGTCTGAACCTGGCGGGCGTCGAGGTCGACCGCCGCATCCTCGCGGACCTCGCGGTCAACGAGCCCGCGACGTTCGCCTCGCTCGTCGAGACGGCGAAGGCGGCGCTGCCCGCCGACACGTCGGCCCCGAAGAGCGCCGCGTAGCGCACCCCATGATCGAGAGCCCACGCCACGAGCGCGTGCGTGCGGCGTCGAGACTCCAGCAGCGAGCAGCCCGGTCGGAGACCGGGCTGTTCCTGTTGGAGGGCCCGAACGCCCTGCGCGAGGCGATCGCCGCCGACGCGATCGTCGAGGCGTTCGCGACGACGGCCTTCGTCGACCGCCACGGCGACCTCGCCGCATCCCTCGGCGACGCCCTCGAGCTCGTAGGGGAGCGCGCCCTCGCCGCGATGAGCGACACCGTGCGCCCGCAGGGGGTCGTCGCAGTGTGCAGGCAGCAGCCCACGACGCTCGAGCGGGCGCTCGAGCGCGCGACGCTCGTCGCGATCCTCCACGAGGTGCAGGATCCGGGGAACCTCGGCACCATCCTCCGCGTGGCGGACGCGGCGGGTGCCGACGCCGTCGTCGTGACGCGCTCGAGCGTCGACCCGTACAACCCGAAGGTCGTGCGCGCGACGACGGGCTCGATCCTCCACATCCCGCACGCGGTGGGCGTCTCGACTGAGGACGCCGTGCTCGCGGCGCACCAGCGCGGCCTGCAGGTGCTCGCGGCCGACGTCTCCGGCGACGAGCTCACCGCGCCCCATGTGCGCGAGCGGCTCGCACGCCCGACCGCGTGGCTGTTCGGCAACGAGGCGCGCGGGCTCGACGTCGCATCCCTCGCCCTCGCCGACCTGCCCGTCCGCGTGCCGATCTACGGGCGCGCCGAGTCGCTGAACCTCGCCACCGCGGCCTCCGTGTGCCTCTACCAGTCGGCGATCGCCCACGCCGACGGCTGATCCCGCACGAGGGGCCATGCGGACGATCGAGGTACCTGGGCCGTCGCCATAACCATTCGGTGACGATCGCTCGTGCGAAACATCGGCGACACACGGGGTTTGCTTGACTGATCCCATGCAGCCTCTGGTCGAGATCGAGCGCGTCGAGAAGCACTACGGCGAGTTCCACGCGCTCAAGGACATCAACCTCACGGTCGACAAGGGCCAGGTCGTCGTCGTCATCGGCCCGTCCGGCTCCGGCAAGTCGACGCTGTGCCGCACGATCAACCGCCTCGAGACGATCACGTCCGGCGACATCCGCATCGACGGCAAGACGCTGCCCAAGGAGGGCAAGGGCCTCGCGACGCTCCGCGCCGACGTCGGCATGGTCTTCCAGTCCTTCAACCTCTTCGCGCACATGACGATCCTCGAGAACGTCACTCTCGGCCCCATCAAGGTGCGCAAGGTCGCGCGCAAGCAGGCCGAGGAGGAGGCGATGGCGCTGCTCGACCGCGTCGGCGTCGCCCACCAGGCGTCGAAGTACCCCGCCCAGCTCTCCGGCGGCCAGCAGCAGCGCGTCGCGATCGCGCGCGCCCTGGCCATGAAGCCCAAGGTCATGCTCTTCGACGAGCCGACCTCGGCGCTCGACCCCGAGATGATCAACGAGGTCCTCGACGTCATGATCGGCCTCGCGAAGGACGGCATGACGATGATCGTCGTCACGCACGAGATGGGCTTCGCCCGCAAGGCCGCCGACCGCGTCGTCTTCATGGCCGACGGCGAGGTGCTCGAGGACCGCACGCCGGAGGAGTTCTTCACGAACCCGCAGACGGATCGTGCGAAGGACTTCCTTTCGAAGCTCATCACCCACTGACCTGCACCACGAAACGCTAAGGAGACGTCATGCGCATGACTCGCACCACGTCCGTGCTCGCCCTCGCGGCGGCCGCGGCCATGCTCGTCGGCTGTGCCTCGGGCACGCCCGACAACCCCGGAGGCTCGGGCGAGGAGGGCGACGCGCCCCTGTTCGAGGTCGCTGAGAACGTCGACCTCGAGGGCTCGCCCACCTACGACGCCATGGTCGAGGCCGGCGGCGTCACGATCGGCGTCAAGGAGGACCAGCCCGGTCTCGGCTACCTCGACCCCGCCACCGGCGAGCGCACGGGCTTCGACGTCGACATCGCGCGCTGGATCGCCGCGTCGCTCGGCTTCTCCGAGGACCAGATCACCTTCGAGTCGATCGCCTCGGCGAACCGCGAGCAGGCGATCGTGAACGGCGACATCGACTACTACGTCGGCACGTACTCGATCACCGACGCCCGCAAGGAGCAGATCGACTTCGCCGGCCCGTACTTCGTGACCGGCCAGGGCCTGCTCGTCGCCGCGGACTCCGACGTGACGAGCATCGACGACCTGCCCGACGGCTCGACGATCTGCTCGGCCACGGGGTCGACGCCGATCCAGAACATCCGCGACAACTACCCGCAGTTCGAGACGACCGAGTTCGACACGTACTCGCAGTGCGTCGAGGCGCTCATCAACGGCCAGGTCGACGCCGTGACCACCGACGAGGCCATCCTCATCGGCTACGCGGCGCAGGACCCCGACAACCTCCAGGTCGTCGGCGAGCCGTTCAGCGAGGAGCGCTACGGCATCGGCCTGCCGCTCGGCGACGACGCGCTGCGCACCTTCATCAACGACCTCCTGGAGGACAACCCCGACACCTGGCAGGCGATCTACGACGCCAACCTCGGTGACTCGGGCGTCGAGGGCACGCAGCCCGAGGTCGACCGCTACTGATCACCCTCGTGCGGCGGCGGGGTGACCCGCCGCCGCACGTCCATCTCGCGAACGAAGGGAGCTCGGCATGCTCGACGCCCTCACCGGCAACCTCGACCTCTGGGGCGAGGCGCTGCTGGGCACCCTCATCCTCTTCTTCGGCGGCGGTGCGATCGCCCTCGTGCTCGGCTTCGTCGTCGGCGCGATGCGCGTCTCGCCCGTGCCGATCGCGCGGGCCGTCGGCACCGTGTACGTCAACACGGTGCGCAACACCCCGCTGACGCTCGTCTTCTTCGTCTTCGCCTTCGCGGTGCCGCCGCTCTTCGGCATCCGCGGCGCCGACTACCTCGTGCTCGCCGTGCTCGCGCTCGGCCTCTACACCGCGACGTACGTCGCCGAGACGCTGCGGTCGGGCATCAACACGGTGCCCGTGGGCCAGGCGGAGGCGGCACGCGCCATCGGCCTGCCGTTCGGCCAGGTCATGACGCTCGTGATCCTGCCGCAGGCGGCGCGCGCGGTCGTGCCGCCGATGATGAGCGTGCTCATCGCGCTGCTCAAGAACACCACGGTCGCCGCCGGCTTCTCCGTGCTCAACCTCGGCTCCATCCGCAGCTACCTCTCCGAGCGCGGCGAGAACGCCCTCGACGTGCTGCTGTGGGTCGCCCTCTTCTTCGTCGCGCTCGTGCTGCTGCTGTCGTGGCTGCAGCAGGCGCTCGAGCGTCGCTGGAAGGTCGCACGATGACCCAGACCTCCGTCCTCTTCGACGTCCCCGGCCCGCGCGCCCGTGCGCGCAACGCCGCGCTCGGCGTCGCGACGATCGTCGTCGTGCTCGGCCTCGTCGGCTTCCTCGTCTACCGCCTCTTCGCGACCGGCCAGTTCGACGCCTCCAAGTGGGAGATCTTCGGCTACCAGGGCATCTGGCAGCGCATCCTCTCCGGCCTCGTGAGCACGCTCGCCGCCTTCGCGCTCGCCGCGATCGGAGCGCTCGCGCTCGGCTTCGTGCTGGCGATCGCGCGCATGTCCGACCACCGAGCGATCCGGGTGCCCGCGGCCGTGATCACCGAGGTGCTGCGCGCGGTGCCCGTGCTCGTGTTCATGCTGCTGCTCTACTACGCGCTGCCCGTCATCGACATCCGCTTCACGCCGTTCCAGGCGGTCGTCATCGCCCTCGTCGCGTACAACGGGTCGGTGCTCGCCGAGGTCATCCGCGCGGGCGTCGAGTCGCTGCCGAACGGCCAGAAGGAGGCCGGCTATGCCATCGGCCTGCGCAAGTCCGGCGTCATGCAGCTCATCCTCCTGCCGCAGGCGATCCGGGCGATGCTGCCCGTCATCATCGCCCAGCTCGTCGTCGCCCTGAAGGACACGGCGCTCGGCTTCATCATCACCTACCAGGAGCTGCTCTACGTGGCTCGGCAGCTCGGCACCGCGGCGACGTACGACCGCCCGATCATCCCCGCGACCATCGTGATCGGCGCCATCTACATCGCGCTCTGCCTCCTGCTGTCGTACATCGCAATCGTCGTGGAGCGCCGCGTGAGCAAGGGCCCGAGGGCGACGCCCCGGCAGAAGGGCGCGGCCGGCGGCGACACGTCGACGACGAAGCTCATCGCCATCCAGGGCCAGCAGCAGGGCGGCGCGCCGACCACATAGCCGCGGATACGATGGACGACTGTGTCCATCCCCGATCTGACGACGAGGCTCGACGCCGCCGTGACGGCCGCGCTCGACGCCATCGCCTCCGCGACGACGGTCGCCGAGCTGCAAGCCGCCAAGACCGCGCACAACGGGCAGGGGAGCGAGCTCGCTGCCCTGAACGGCTCGCTGCGCGACCTCGCCCCCGAGCTGCGGAAGGATGCCGGCGCCGCCATCGGCCAGGCGCGCGGACGCGTCGCGCAGGCGATCGAGGCCCGTCAGGGCGAGCTCGCCGTCGCCGAGGAGCAGGCGCGGCTCGCCGCCGAGACCGTCGACGTCACGGCGCTGCCGACGCACCAGCGTCCCGGCTCGCGGCATCCCCTCACCATGCTCATGGACGAGATGGGCGACATCTTCACCGGCATGGGCTGGGAGGTCGCGGAGGGCCCCGAGCTCGAGCACGAGTGGTACAACTTCGACGCGCTGAACGTCGACCCCGACCACCCGGCGCGCGGCGAGTCCGACACCTTCTACGTCGAGCCGACGTCGAGGCACCTCGTGCTGCGCACGCAGACGAGCCCCGTGCAGGTCCGCTCGCTGCTCACGCGCGACCTGCCCGTCTACGTCGTCGCGCCCGGACGCACGTACCGCACCGACGAGATCGACGCGACGCACCTGCCCGTCTTCACCCAGATCGAGGGCCTCGCCGTCGACGAGGGCATCACGATGGCGCACCTGCGCGGCACGCTCGAGCACCTCGCACGGCAGATGTTCGGCGAGGAGGCGCGCATCCGCCTGCGCCCCAACCACTTCCCGTTCACCGAGCCGAGCGCCGAGATGGACGTCTGGCACCCGGGCATGCGCGGCGGGCCGCGCTGGGTCGAGTGGGGCGGCTGCGGCATGGTGCACCCCAACGTGCTGCGCTCGGCGGGCGTCGACCCCGACCGCTACTCGGGCTTCGCGTTCGGCATGGGCATCGAGCGCACGCTCCAGTTCCGCTACCAGCTCGACGACATGCGCGACATGATCGAGGGCGACGTCCGCTTCTCCGAGCAGTTCGGGATGGTCATCTGATGCGCGCCCCCATGTCCTGGCTCGCCGAGCTCGTCGACGTGCCCGCCGGCACGACGGGCGACGACGTCCACGCGGCGCTCGTGCGCGTCGGCCTCGAGGAGGAGGCGCTGCACGGCGGCGACGTCACGGGTCCGCTCGTCGTCGGTCGCGTGCTGTCGTTCGACGAGGAGCCGCAGAAGAACGGCAAGACGATCCGCTGGGTGCAGGTCGACGTGGGCGAGGAGGAGCCGCGCGGCATCGTCTGCGGCGCCGCGAACTTCCACCCCGACGACCTCGTCGTCGTCTCGCTGCCCGGTGCGGTGCTGCCAGGCGGCTTCGCCATCTCGGCGCGGAAGACCTACGGGCACGTGTCCGACGGCATGATCGCCTCCGAGCGCGAGCTCGGGCTCGGCGACGACCACGACGGCATCCTGCGGCTGAACGCGAAGGGCTACGATGCCGAGCCCGGCGACGACGCGCTCGCGCTGCTCGGCCTCGACGACGTCGCGGTCGAGGTCAACGTCACGCCCGACCGCGGCTACGTGCTCTCGATGCGCGGCATGGCGCGCGAGCTCGCGCTCTCGACGGGCTGGGCGTACCGCGACCCCGCCGCGATCGAGGCGGGCGAGGGCAGCGGCTTCCCCGTGACGGTCGCCGACGACGCGCCCATCCGCGGGATCGTCGGCTGCGGCCGCTTCGTCGCGCGCGCCGTGCGCGGCATCGATGCCACGCGCGCGACGCCGCGATGGATGCAGCAGCGGCTGACGCTCGCGGGCATGCGGCCGATCTCGATCGCCGTGGACGTCACGAACTACGTCATGCTCGAGCTCGGCCAGCCCATCCACGGCTACGACCTCGACCTGCTGCAGGGCGGCATCACCGTGCGGCGCGCGCAGGCGGGAGAGACGCTCGTGACGCTCGACGGCGCGACCCGCACGCTCGACCCCGAGGACCTGCTCATCTGCGACGACATGGGGCCTGTCGGCCTCGCGGGCGTCATGGGCGGCGACCGCACCGAGATGTCGGAGCGCACGACCGACGTGCTCGTCGAGTCCGCGTGGTTCCACGGCGTCTCGGTCGCGCGCACCGCGCGCAGGCACCGCCTGTGGAGCGAGGCGTCGAAGCGCTTCGAGCGCGGCGTCGACCCTGCGCTGCAGGCCGTCGCGGCGCAGCGCGTCGTCGACCTGCTCGTCGAGCTCGCCGGTGGCACCGCGGACCCGCTCGGCGCATCCGTCGGCGACGTGCCCGCGCCGCCGACGATCGCCTTCGCGCCGCAGGACGCCGCGCGCATCACGGGCGCCGACTACACGGATGCGGAGACGCGCGACGCGCTCGTGCGCATCGGCGCGACGGTGCAGGACGCCGACGGCGCGGCCCACGTGTGGCGCGTGACGCCGCCGACCTGGCGGCCCGACCTCACCGAGCGCGTCGACCTCGTCGAGGAGGCCGCCCGCGTCGTCGGCTACGACCGCATCCCGTCGGTGCTGCCCTCGCCGCCCTCGGGCCGCGGGCTCACGCGGCCGCAGCGCCTTCGGCGCAACGTGGCGAACGCGCTCGCGGCGAGCGGGCTCACCGAGGTGCTCGTCGCACCGTTCCAGGCGGAGGCCGACGCGCGTCGGGTCGGCGTCGAGCCCGTGCGACTCGCGAACCCGCTCGACGAGCGGCGCCCCTTCCTGCGCACGTCGCTCGTGCCCGGCCTCGTCGAGACGGCGCAGCGCAACGTGGGCCGCGGGCTCACCGACCTCGCGCTGTTCGAGCTCGGCACCGTCTTCCGCGTCGAGGGCGAGCACGGCACGGATGCGGTGCCGGCCGGCGCCGTGCGCCCGGACGATGCGGTGCTCGCCTCGCTCGACGCGCTGCCCGTGCAGCCGCGCCACGTCGGCGCGCTGCTGCTCGGCGCGCGCATCGCGAAGCAGCCGGGCCAGCAGCGCGAGGCCTTCGGCGTCGCCGACGCGATCGACGTCGCCCGTCGCGTCGCCCGCACGCTCGGCCTCGCGGTCGACGTGCGTCAGGCGCAGCGCGACTGGCTGCACCCGGGCCGCACCGCCGAGGTGCTGCTCGACGGCGCCGTCGTCGGCGTCGCCGGCGAGCTGCTGCCGTCCCTCGCGACCGAGGCCGACCTGCCGCGCCAGGTCGCGATCGTCGAGCTCGACCTCGACGCGCTCGTCGCGTCGGCGCGCACGAGCCTCGACACCGCGGTCATCGGCGCGACGCCCGCGGCGACGCAGGACCTCTCGGTCGTCGTCGACGCCGACGTGCCCGCGGGTGAGGTGCTCGCGGCGGTGCGCGAGGGCGCGGGAGCGCTCCTCGAGCACGTCGCGCTCGTCGACGACTACCGCGGCGCCGACCTCGCCGGCCGGAAGTCGCTGACGTTCGCGCTGCGATTCCGCGACGCGGAGCGCACGCTCACGGCGGCCCAGGCGACGGAGGCGAAGCTCGCGGGCCTCGCCCTCGCGACCGAGCGGACGGGCGCGACGCTGCGCGAGTGACGGCCCGGTCCACCTTCGGTCGCCGCTCGACGGGCGGCCACCGACCGCTCGCGCCGCACTCGTCACGCGCGCCAGGCTGGTCGCAGTCGCACGTCGATCGGTCGGAGGTGCCCTCCGACTGCTCGCGGCTTCCGTCCGACTGGTCGCAGCCCGCGGGCATCTGCGACCAGTCGGGTGCAGCTGCGACCAGTCGCGTCCGGGTGCCCGCACGGATCCCGCGAGTAGCATCCGGGCCATGACCCAGATCACCGTGTCCGGCCTCGGCGTCGAGCGCGCCCCCGCCGAGCGCGCGACCGTCGTCGTGCAGACGCAGCATCGCGCGTCGCATCCCGAGGAGGCGATCCGCGTCGCGTCGCACGCGCACGCCGCGATCGCCGAGCAGGCGCGGGCCTTCGTCGACGGCGGGCAGGCGGAGCGCTGGCACGCCGACCGCGTCTGGGTGAGCCATCACGAGCAGTGGGTCGGCGACGGCAAGCGCCGCGACCTCGTGTTCGACGCCGCAGCGAGCGTGCACGTGACGTTCGTCGACTTCGCCGCCCTGGGCACGTGGATCGGGTCCGTCGCGACGCAGCCCGTGCATCAGGTGGGCGGGATCGAGTGGTCGCTGTCGGACGAGACGCGGCATGCGCTCGGTGCGAGGGCGCGGGCGGAGGCGATCGCGGACGCGCAGCGCAAGGCCGCCGACTTCGCCGCCGCGGCGGGCCTGTCGACGCCCCGCGTCGCGGCCATCCGCGAGGGCGGCGTCGACGAGCCGGCGATGTTCAAGGCGCAGCCGATGGCCGCGACGATGCGCGCCGGTGCCGGCGCCGACACGGCGATCGCCCTCGAGGGCAGCGACATCGAGGTCACGAGCGAGGTCCGCGTCGACTTCCAGGCGTGACGATCGGACACGTCCCGCGCGAGTAGCCTGGAGGGCATGTCTGTCTCCGTCGCCGTGGCGGGTGCGAGCGGCTACGCCGGCGGCGAGCTGCTCCGCCTGCTCGCCCAGCACCCGACGCTCGAGGTCGCGACCGTCACGGCGCACTCGAACGTCGGCCAGCCGCTCCTCGCCGTCCATCCGCACCTGCGATCCCTCGCGGGCCTCTCGTTCGTCGAGACGACGGCGGCGCAGCTGCAGGGCCACGACGTCGTCTTCCTCGCGCTGCCGCACGGGCAGTCGGCCGAGCTCGCCGCGCAGCTCGGCGACGACGTCCTCGTCGTCGACTGCGGTGCGGACCATCGACTCGCGAGCGAGGCGGACTGGCAGGCGTTCTACGGCGACGGCTGGGGCGGCTCCTGGCCGTACGGCATGCCCGAGCTGCCCGTCGGCGACGGGCTGCAGCGCCGCAACCTCCGGGGCGTCCGACGCATCGCCGTGCCCGGCTGCAACGTCACGGCCGTGACCCTCGCGCTCGCGCCCGGCGTGCAGGCGGGACTCGTGGATGCGCGCGACGTCGTCGCGGTGCTCGCGGTGGGTCCGAGCGGCGCCGGCCGCGCCCTCAAGCCGCACCTGCTCGCCTCCGAGCTGCTCGGCAACGCCCAGGCGTACGGCGTCGGCGGCACGCACCGCCACGTCCCCGAGATCGAGCAGAACCTGCGCTCCGCGGGCGCCGACGAGGTGCGCATCTCGTTCACGCCCGTCCTCGTGCCGATGGCGCGCGGCATCCTCGCGACCGTCACCGCGTCGCTCACCGAGGGCACGAGCGTCGACGACGTGCTCTCGGCGTGGCACTCCTCCTACGCCGACGAGCGCTACGTCCACGTGCTGCCGCACGGCGAGACGCCGCGCGTGAGCGACGTCGTCGGGTCCAACGCCGCGGTGATGGGCGTGACGGTCGACGAGCGCGCCGGCCGCGTCGTCGTGGTCTGCGCCATCGACAACCTCGGCAAGGGCACGGCCGGCGCCGCCATCCAGTCGGCGAACATCGCCCTCGGCCTCGACGAGCACCTCGGCCTCACGACCGACGGGCTCGCCCCGTGAGCGTCACGGCCCCGCAGGGCTTCCGCGCGGCCGGCGTCGCCGCCGGCCTGAAGTCCTCCGGCGCGCTCGACGTCGCGCTCGTCGTCAACGACGGCCCGCTCGACGCAGCCGCCGCCGTCTTCACCACGAATCGCGCGAAGGCGAATCCCGTGCTCTGGAGCGAGCAGGCGATCGCGGACGGCCGTGCTCGCGCGGTCGCCCTCAACTCGGGCGGCGCGAACTGCTTCACGGGATCCTTCGGCTTCCAGACGACGCACCGCACGGCCGAGCGGGTCGCCGACCTGCTCGCCATCGACGCGCAGGACGTCGTCGTCTGCTCGACGGGCCTCATCGGCGTCGGCGACGAGACGTTCCGCGCCGGCGTGCTGCAGGGCATGACGGATGCGGCGGCGGCGCTCGCGGCCGACGGCGGCGACGCGGCGGCGCACGCGATCATGACGACCGACTCCGTCGCGAAGCAGGTGCACGTCGAGCGCGACGGCTGGAGCGTCGGCGGCATGGCGAAGGGCGCCGGGATGCTCGCGCCCGGCCTCGCGACGATGCTCGTCGTCCTCACGACCGACGCCGTCGCCGACGCCGCGATGCTCGACGCCGCCCTGCGCGCCGCGACGCGCGTCACGTTCGACCGGCTCGACTCCGACGGCTGCATGTCGACGAACGACACCGTCGTGCTGCTCGCGTCCGGCGCATCCGGCGTCGCCCCGACGGCCGAGGACCTCGCCGCGGCGGTCACCGCCGCGAGCGACGACCTCGCCGCGCGACTGCAGGCGGATGCCGAGGGCGCGAGCCACGACATCGCCATCGAGGTCGTCGGTGCGGCGAGCGAGGACGACGCGGTCGTCGTGGGTCGCTCCATCGCGCGCAACAACCTCTTCAAGGCTGCGATCTTCGGCAACGATCCGAATTGGGGGCGCGTGCTCGCGGCGATCGGCACGACCGACGCCGCCTTCGATCCCTACGACGTCGACGTCTCCTTCAACGGCGTGCGCGTGTGCCACGCCGGCGGCCCGGATCGACCGCGCGAGGAGGTCGACCTGGCTCCGCGTGCGACGCGCATCCTCGTGGACCTGCGCGTCGGCGACGCGTCCGCGACGATCCGAACGAACGACCTCACGCACGACTACGTGCACGAGAACTCCGCCTACGCGAGCTGAGCCGAGCATGACGACGCACGACGCCGCGATCGCGGCGACCCCGGCCGCGAAGGCGGCGACCCTCATCGAGTCGCTGCCGTGGCTGCAGCGCTTCCGCGGCGCGACGATGGTCATCAAGTACGGCGGCAACGCCATGGTGAACGAGGATCTGCAGCGCTCGTTCGCGCAGGACGTCGTCTACCTGCACCACGTGGGCATCAAGCCCGTCGTCGTGCACGGCGGCGGGCCGCAGATCTCCGCCGAGCTCGAGCGGCACGGCATCGCGAGCGAGTTCGTCGGCGGCTACCGCGTGACGAGCGCTGAGGCGATGAAGGTCGTGCGCATGGTGCTCACGGGCGAGGTGTCGCGCACGCTCGTGTCGCTCGTCAACGAGCACGGGCCGCACGCCGCGAGCCTGTCCGGCGAGGACGCGGGCCTCTTCCAGGCCGTGCGCCGCGGCGTGGTCGTCGACGGGCGCGAGGTGGACCTCGGTCACGTCGGCGACGTCGTCGCCGTCGACCCGCGCGCGGTGCAGCGCCTGCTCGACGACGACGTCATCCCCGTCGTGTCCTCCGTCGCCCCCGATCGCGATCGGCCCGGCGAGTCGCTCAACGTCAACGCCGACGCCGCGGCCGCAGCGCTCGCCATCGCGCTCGGCGCCGAGAAGCTCGTCGTGCTCACCGACGTCGCAGGGCTCTACCGAGACTGGCCCGACACCGCATCCCTCGTCTCGTCGATCGGCGTGGCCGAGCTGCGCGAGCTGCTGCCCGGCCTCGCCAGCGGGATGATCCCCAAGATGCAGGCGTGCCTCGACGCCGTCGAGGGCGGCGTCGCGAAGGCCGCGATCGTCGACGGGCGCGAGCCGCACGCCGTGCTGCTCGAGATCTTCACAGACTCCGGCTCCGGCACGGAGGTCCACCCCGACACCGAAGGACCCGCATGACCCGCCACCTGCTGCGCGACGACGACCTGAGCCCTGCCGAGCAGGCCGCGATCCTCGACCGCGCGGAGCGCATGAAGGTCGACCGGTTCGCCGAGCGGCCGCTCGAGGGCCCGCAGACGGTCGCCGTCATCTTCGACAAGTCGTCGACGCGCACGCGGGTGTCCTTCGCCGTCGGCATCGCCGACCTCGGTGGCGTGCCGCTCGTGATCTCGACCGCGTCGAGCCAGCTCGGCGGCAAGGAGACCGCGAGCGACACCGCGCGCGTGCTCGAGCGCCAGGTCGCCGCGATCGCCTGGCGCACGTACGCGCAGTCCGGGCTCGAGGAGATGGCGGCCGGGACGACCGTGCCCGTCATCAATGCGCTCAGCGACGACTTCCACCCCTGCCAGCTGCTCGCCGACCTGCTCACGATCCGCGAGCACAAGGGTGCGCTCGCCGGCCTGACCGTGGCATTCGTCGGCGACGGCGGCGACAACATGGTGCACTCGTATCTGCTGGCGTGCGCGACGGCCGGCATCCATCTGCGCGTCGCGCACCCCGTCGCGTACGGGCCGCGTCGCGAGATCGTCGACGACGCCATGCGCATCGCGGCGACCACAGGCGGCTCCATCACGCTGCTGTCGGACCCGGCCGAGGCGGTCGCCGACGCCGACGTCGTCGTCACCGACACGTGGGTGTCGATGGGACGCGAGGAGCAGAAGGCCGCGCGCATCGCGGCGTTCGGCGGCTACCAGGTCACGCGCGGACTGATGGCGAAGGCCAAGGGCGACGCGATCTTCCTGCACTGCCTGCCCGCCGACCGCGGGTTCGAGGTCGAGGCCGAGGTCATCGACGGACCGCAGTCGGTCATCTGGGACGAGGCGGAGAACCGCCTGCACGCACAGAAGGCCCTCCTCGCCTGGCTGCTCGAGCAGGACTGATCGGGCAGGCGCGGGTGACGACGCCGACCCCCGCGCCCGTGCACGCGCCGACGCGCGAACCGATGGGACCGCCTGCGCGCTCGTGGATCCGCCGCCGTCTGGCCGAGCTCGTCGGCGCCTCCGGGCGCGTCATCGGGCTCGACGTCGCCCGTGGCATCGCGGTGCTCGGCATGTTCGCCGTGCACACCCATGTCATCGCGTTCGAGCTCCGCTGGCTCGAGCCGGACACGTGGAGCGAGGTCGCGTGGGGCAACGCGTCCGCGACCTTCGCGGTCCTCGCAGGAGTCGCGGTCGCGATCGTCTCCGGCCGCACGCGCATCCCGGATGGCGTGCCGCTGCTGCAGGCGCGCATCCGCATCCTCGTGCGCGCCGCGCTGATCTTCGTGATCGGCGGCATCCTCGTCGCGTTCGGCACGGAGCTCGTCGTGATCGTCGAGTGCTACGCCGTGCTGTTCGCGATGAGCCTGCCGTTCCTGCGGATGCCGTGGTGGGGGCTCGCGGCGTTCGCGGTCGGCTGGATGCTCGTCACGCCTGTCGTGCGCGTGCTGCTCGTCGACCAGCTGCGCGATGCGCACTGGTTCGACTCCGCGATCGTCGACCTCGCGCTCACGGGCTTCTACCCGGCGCTGACGTGGTTCGGCTACACGCTCGTCGGCATGACGATCGGCCGCGTGCACCTCGAGCGGTGGCGCGTGCAGCTCGTCATCCTCGCCTCCGGCGTCGTCGCGATCGCGGCGGGCAACTTCGTGCCGCTCGCCCTCGGACCGCTCGAGCGCTTCCTCGTGGCGATCCGCACCGCCGTGCGCGGCACCGACGTCACGTCGCTCGTCGATCCCGAGGGTCACACGGGCTCGACCTTCGACCTCGTGTCCTCCGCCGGCGTCGCGTGCGTCGTCATCGCGCTGTGCCTGCTGACGCAGCGATGGCTGCGGTGGGTGCTGTTCCCGATCGCGGCCGTCGGGTCGATGAGCCTGACCGCCTACACGGCCCACGCGCTCGTCTTCCTCCTCGTCGACGGCTTCGCGGACGACCCGTGGGCGTGGGCGCGCCTCTCCGTCGGCGTCGTGGTCGGCTGCACGATCTGGCGCGCGATGCTGCCGAAGGGACCGCTCGAGTGGATGCTCTCGGGGCTGTCGCGCGCGGCGAGCGACGTGTCCGTCCGCGCCCTGCCGGGCCGATAGCCTCGAGGGCATGGGAACGCGTGAGGGATCGCTGTGGGGCGGGCGGTTCGCCGACGGACCGAGCCCGGAGCTGACGGCGCTGTCGCGCTCGACGCACTTCGACTGGCGGCTCGCGCAGCACGACATCCGCGGCTCGAAGGCCCACGCGACTGCGCTGCACGCCGCCGGCCATCTGACCGACGACGAGCTCGAGCGCATGCACGCGGCGCTCGACGAGCTCTCGGCGCGCGTCGCCGACGGCTCCTTCGCCGCGGCGCCGAGCGACGAGGACGTGCACGGCGCGCTCGAGCGCGGTCTCATCGCCATCGCGGGCCCCGACCTGGGCGGACGGATCCGCGCCGGCCGCAGCCGCAACGACCAGATCGCGACGCTCGTGCGCATGTGGATGCTCGAGGCGTCCGAGCGCGTCGAGCGCGGCGTGCGCGCCGTGATCGCGGCGCTCGTCGAGCAGGCGCAGGCGCATCCGGATGCCGTGATGCCCGGCCGCACCCACCTGCAGCACGCGCAGCCCGTGCTGCTCTCGCACCACCTCCTCGCGCATGCCTGGCCGCTCGTGCGCGACCTCGAGCGGCTCGCGCAGTGGCGCGTGCGCGCGAGCGCCTCGCCCTACGGCGCCGGCGCGCTCGCCGGCTCGTCGCTCGGGCTCGACCCCGCGCTCGTCGCGCGGGAGCTCGGCCTGTTGGGACCGACCGAGAACTCGCTCGACGCCACGAGCGCGCGCGACGTCGTCGCCGAGCTCGCGTTCATCGGCACGCTCATCGCGACGAACGTGTCGCGGCTGTCGGAGGAGGTCATCCTCTGGTCGACGCGCGAGTTCGGGTTCGTGCGGCTGCACGACGCCTTCTCGACGGGGTCGTCGATCATGCCGCAGAAGAAGAACCCCGACGTCGCCGAGCTCGCGCGCGGCAAGGCCGGGCGCATCCTCGGCGACCTCACGGGCCTCCTGGCGACCCTCAAGGCGCTGCCGCTCGCGTACAACCGCGACCTGCAGGAGGACAAGGAGCCGATCTTCGACATCATCGACCAGCTCGACCTCGTGCTGCCGGCCTTCGCAGGGCTCGTCGCGACGCTGACGTTCGACGAGGCGCGGATGCGCTCGCTCGCGCCGGAGGGCTTCGCGCTCGCGACCGACGTCGCCGAGTGGCTCGTGCGCGAGCGCGTGCCCTTCCGCGAGGCGCACGAGATCGCGGGCGCGCTCGTGCAGCACTGCGAGGAGCGCGGCATCGAGCTGCACGAGCCGAGCGACGCCGACTACGCCGCCATCGATCCGCGGCTCACGCCCGGCGTGCGCAGCGTGCTCGACGTGGACGGCGCCATCGCCAGCAGGTCGGGCGTCGGCGGCACGGCGCCATCGGCCGTCGCGGCGCAGCTCGCGGCGCTGCGCGCGCGGCTCGAGGCGCTCGACGCCTGAGGCGAGGCGCCGGCAGGCGTCCGCTCGCCCGGGCGGCGCGGGCTCAGCGCACGAGCGACCAGGCGGCGACGCCCCACAGGCCCGCGATCGCGAGGCTCGCGAGCGAGCCGACGAGGAACCGCTCGCGCATGCGCGCCGCCGCCTGCGCGTCGTCGCCGGCGAGCTCCGCGAATCGGCCGACGGCCTTGATGGCGACGACGGCGGCGATGATGGTCGGCTCGCCCGCCGCGATCGCCAGGATCGTGGCGGCGCGCTCGAGCACGCCGATCATCGTGCCCCCGCGCATCGAGTTCCGCGGCGGCACGAGGTCCGAGGTCGGGCGCGGCTCGGAGCCGGGTGCGTCGAGCCGCGACCGGGGCGGATCCGCGATCCGGAAGACCATCGGCACAACGGCGGCGCCGTGCGCGGTGCCGGCGGCGGTCAGGAGCGCGACGGCGACGACCTGCATCCACGGGACGCCCACCGTCGTCGAGAGGCCGAGGACCGTGAGCGCGCCCACGACCAGCAGGCCGAGCACCGACGCGGCGGTGAGCAGCGCGAGCCGCGTCCTGTCACGCATCGCGTCCTCCCACGAGCCTCGCCAGCATGCCCTCGACGGTAGCGACACCCGCCGACTCGATCCGCAGGCCGGCGGCGATCGCGCGTGCCGAGACGGCGCTGGCCGAGATGCCCAGCTCGTCCGCCACCTCCCGCTGCGTCGCGTGCCGCTCCAGCAGGTCGGCGACCTCCCAACCCTCCTTCGAACGCCGATCGCGCAGCGCGACTGTGAGCCACAGCACGGCCTCGATGTCCTCGGCTGCCGAGGCGAGCGCATCGTCCTCGACCTCGACCGCGAGGCGCGCCGGAGCGGACTTGGCGCGCTCCACGGCACGCCGGGCGGCGAAGAACGCGTCGCCCGTGGATGCGGCGGGGTCGTCGGCGATCGCGGCGCCGCCGATGCCGATGCCGATGCTCCAGGCGCGCGAGCGCGCGAGGTCGAGCGTGATCCCCACGGCGGCGGAGGAGTCGTCCGTGACGAGCTGGAGCTCGTCGCCCGCGAAGCGCGCGATGGGGGAGCGCAGCGTGCGGCCCCACCGCGAGGCGAGGGCCGTGCGGATCTCGTCGACGTCATCGGCGTGCGTGCGCGATCCGCGTCGATCGATCGTGAGCACGATCGTGTGCATGGCCACCTCCAGCCCTCAGGCTTGCGCGTCGAGACTCAAGGCTACAGGCTTGATTCGATCACGACAAGCCTCCAGGCTTGATTCCTGTCCTCTCCGGATGCGCGCCGGCGACTACGCTGGAGCACGTGCAGACCGCGCCCATCCAGCTCGACCCGTCCTTCGAGACCGTGTGGGACGAGCTGGTCTATCGCGGCTCGGTGCACGTCTCGACGGATCCGGAGGCCCTGCGCGCCGCGCTCGGCGGCGAGCCGATCACGTTCTACTGCGGCTTCGACCCGACTGCGCCGAGCCTGCACCTGGGCAACCTCGCCCAGCTCGTCGTCATGCGGCGCCTGCAGCTCGCCGGCCACCACCCCCTCGGGCTCGTGGGTGGCTCCACCGGGCTGATCGGCGACCCCAAGCCCACGAGCGAGCGGCAGCTCAACGCGCGCGAGACCGTGGCCGAGTGGGTCTCCTACCTCCAGGCGCAGGTGTCGCGCTTCCTCGCGACCGACGGCGAGAACCCGGCGCGGCTCGTGAACAACCTCGACTGGACGGCGCCCATGTCGACCGTGGACTTCCTCCGGGAGGTCGGCAAGCACTTCCGCGTGGGCACGATGCTCAAGAAGGACGCCGTCGCCGCGAGGCTCGAGTCCGAGGACGGCATCTCGTACGCGGAGTTCAGCTACCAGGTCCTGCAGGGCATGGACTTCCTCGAGCTCTACCGCACGTACGGATGCACGCTGCAGACCGGCGGCTCCGACCAGTGGGGCAACCTGACCGCGGGCACCGAGCTCATCCGCAAGGCCGAGGGCGCGCACGTGCACGCCATCGGCACGCCGCTCATCACCGAGCCCGACGGGCGGAAGTTCGGCAAGAGCGAGGGCAACGCGGTCTGGCTCGACGCCAACCTGACGACGCCGTACGCGATGTACCAGTTCTGGCTCAACCAGGACGACGCCATCGTCGTGCAGCTGCTCAAGTCGTTCACGTTCCTCACGCGGGAGCGCATCGACGAGCTCGAGCAGGCGGTCGCGGATGCGCCGTTCCGGCGCGAGGCGCAGCGCGCGCTCGCGACCGAGGTGACGGCGTACGTCCACGGGGAGGACGCGATGCGCCAGGCGATCGAGGCATCCGCGGCGCTCTTCGGATCCGGAGACCTCACGGCGCTCGAGGTCGACACGCTCGAGGCGGCGATCGCGTCGCTCGAGACCGTCGCCGCCACCGAGGACGCCCCGATCCTCCTGCTCCTGCAGGAGGCGGGCCTCGTCGACTCGCTCTCCGAGGGCAGGCGAGCGATCGCGCAGGGCGGCGTCTCGGTGAACAACGAGCGGATCGACGACGAGGCCGCGACCCTGCGCGGTCGCCTGCTGCACGGCAGGTTCGCCGTGCTGCGCCGCGGCAAGAAGACCCTCGCCGGCGTCGACGCCGGCTGACCGCACCACCACCCGACGGGGCCCCGCGAGATGCGGGGCCCCGTCGTCGTCCCATCGCCGATCGGGTGCGTGCCTCCGCGGCGCCGATCCCCCCAGGGCGCCGCCGAGACCCGCGCTGCCCATCGACCGCGCAGCAGGACGAACCTGGGAGGGCGCCGCGACACGCCCGGGATGACGACGATTTGGGGGAGGGGCGCTCGAGCAACGTATTGTTCTAACTCGTCACCCCAAAGGTGCCGGGCCCGGAAGGGGCCAGGGCCTCAAGAGGGACCACCTCCACTCAGAGCCGGCCGGCTGGTCTTGCACTTCGCTGCTGCCGCTCGTATGGTGGAGAGCCACTCGACGCTGGTCGCTCCTGGCACGGTTCACACCGGGACAGGGCGCGACACGCCGGACTTGATCCGATCGAGACGCGCTGATAGCTTCTTGCAAGCTGCTAGCCCGACTCGGAAGCGAGGCGCGCTCACAGGGAATCATCCCGCCGAGCGCGACACGCCGGATTTGGTCCGACGGAGTCGAGATGGTAGCTTCGAGAAGTTGCCACCTCGGCCACAGCAGTTCGCAGTCTCCACGGAGACCGCGACACGCCGGATTTGAACCGGCCGAGCCGAGGTGCTAACCTTCACAGGTTGCCATCTCGCGGAGAGTCGCGTGGCAACTGCAGGGCCTCGATGCAAACCCGGAAGGGTGCGGTCGAGAGCGCCCGATCCTTGAGAACTCAACAGCGTGCACAATGTCAAATGCCAAATAACCTCGACGTGCCTTCGGGCACGAGAGATTCCTTTTGGACAAATACAAGATTGTCAGTAGACAGTCTTTTGTCAGCATCAAACTCGCTGCCGCCGGCTCGCCGGTGGTACGCAAAGTTTCTTTACGGAGAGTTTGATCCTGGCTCAGGACGAACGCTGGCGGCGTGCTTAACACATGCAAGTCGAACGATGAACGAGGAGCTTGCTCCTCGGGATTAGTGGCGAACGGGTGAGTAACACGTGAGCAATCTGCCCCTGACTCTGGGATAAGCGCTGGAAACGGCGTCTAATACCGGATACGAGCCGAGCAGGCATCTGCATCGGCTGGAAAGAACTTCGGTCAGGGATGAGCTCGCGGCCTATCAGCTAGTTGGTGAGGTAACGGCTCACCAAGGCGACGACGGGTAGCCGGCCTGAGAGGGTGACCGGCCACACTGGGACTGAGACACGGCCCAGACTCCTACGGGAGGCAGCAGTGGGGAATATTGCACAATGGGCGCAAGCCTGATGCAGCAACGCCGCGTGAGGGACGACGGCCTTCGGGTTGTAAACCTCTTTTAGCAGGGAAGAAGCGAAAGTGACGGTACCTGCAGAAAAAGCACCGGCTAACTACGTGCCAGCAGCCGCGGTAATACGTAGGGTGCGAGCGTTGTCCGGAATTATTGGGCGTAAAGAGCTCGTAGGCGGTCTGTCGCGTCTGCTGTGAAAACCCGAGGCTCAACCTCGGGCCTGCAGTGGGTACGGGCAGACTAGAGTGCGGTAGGGGAGATTGGAATTCCTGGTGTAGCGGTGGAATGCGCAGATATCAGGAGGAACACCGATGGCGAAGGCAGATCTCTGGGCCGTTACTGACGCTGAGGAGCGAAAGCGTGGGGAGCAAACAGGCTTAGATACCCTGGTAGTCCACGCCGTAAACGTTGGGAACTAGATGTGGGGACCATTCCACGGTCTCCGTGTCGTAGCTAACGCATTAAGTTCCCCGCCTGGGGAGTACGGCCGCAAGGCTAAAACTCAAAGGAATTGACGGGGGCCCGCACAAGCGGCGGAGCATGCGGATTAATTCGATGCAACGCGAAGAACCTTACCAAGGCTTGACATGTACGAGAACGCACTGGAGACAGTGAACTCTTTGGACACTCGTATACAGGTGGTGCATGGTTGTCGTCAGCTCGTGTCGTGAGATGTTGGGTTAAGTCCCGCAACGAGCGCAACCCTCGTCCTATGTTGCCAGCACGTCATGGTGGGAACTCATGGGATACTGCCGGGGTCAACTCGGAGGAAGGTGGGGATGAGGTCAAATCATCATGCCCCTTATGTCTTGGGCTTCACGCATGCTACAATGGCCGGTACAATGGGCTGCGATACCGCAAGGTGGAGCGAATCCCAAAAAGCCGGTCTCAGTTCGGATTGAGGTCTGCAACTCGACCTCATGAAGTCGGAGTCGCTAGTAATCGCAGATCAGCAACGCTGCGGTGAATACGTTCCCGGGCCTTGTACACACCGCCCGTCAAGTCATGAAAGTCGGTAACACCCGAAGCCGGTGGCCTAACCCTTGTGGAGGGAGCCGTCGAAGGTGGGATCGGTAATTAGGACTAAGTCGTAACAAGGTAGCCGTACCGGAAGGTGCGGCTGGATCACCTCCTTTCTAAGGAGCATCGAGATCGGGAGACCGATCGAGAGCCACTTCGGTCGCGAACGACGACCGGTGGTCGCTCATGGGTGGAACATTGACATTGGCGCTCCTCGAGCGCTGCTCCTTCTCAGTACGGCCGGCTTGCCGGCAAGGAACGGAAGAGCAGCTCGGAGGGAGCGCATGCACGCTGTTGGGTCCTGAGGGACCGGACGCAGTCGCCTCGGCGACTACGGACAGCCCTCGGACCGGCGCGAACCGATCGATGATCGGCGAGCGACGGTACCGACCGTATGTTGAGAACTACACAGTGGACGCGAGCATCTTAGAGCTCTGGAATTGTTCCAGGGTTCGATCAATTATTTGGTGCACCTGCCTCGTGCAGGTGCTTCCGATAACCAACACTCATGTGTGATCAAGTCTCTAAGAGCAAACGGTGGATGCCTTGGCATCTGGAGCCGATGAAGGACGTAGTAATCTGCGATAAGCCTCGGGGAGCTGATAAACGAGCCTCGATCCGAGGATCTCCGAATGGGGAAACCCCGCTGGGCGGCGTGCCGACCCAGTGACTCCCGCCTGAATATATAGGGCGGGTAGAGGGAACGTGGGGAAGTGAAACATCTCAGTACCCACAGGAAGAGAAAACAACCGTGATTCCGTTAGTAGTGGCGAGCGAAAGCGGAAGAGGCCAAACCGATCATGTGTGATAGCCGGCAGGCGTTGCATGGTCGGGGTTGCGGGACCCTTCAGTCGATCTGCCGATCGACAAGCGTTACAGCGCGACATAGACGAAGAGCTTGGAAAGGCTCACCATAGACGGTGACAGTCCGGTAGTCGAAATGTCGTTATGGCGCGAGGGGGATCCCAAGTAGCACGGGGCCCGAGAAATCCCGTGTGAATCTGCCAGGACCACCTGGTAAGCCTAAATACTCCCAGATGACCGATAGCGGACAAGTACCGTGAGGGAAAGGTGAAAAGTACCCCGGGAGGGGAGTGAAATAGTACCTGAAACCGTTTGCTTACAAACCGTCGGAGCAGCCCTGGTAGCTGTGACGGCGTGCCTTTTGAAGAATGAGCCTGCGAGTTAGCGATATGTGGCGAGGTTAACCCGAGTGGGGTAGCCGTAGCGAAAGCGAGTCTGAATAGGGCGATCCAGTCGCATGTCCTAGACCCGAAGCGAAGTGATCTATCCATGGCCAGGTTGAAGCGAGGGTAAGACCTCGTGGAGGACCGAACCCACTTAGGTTGAAAACTGAGGGGATGAGCTGTGGATAGGGGTGAAAGGCCAATCAAACTTCGTGATAGCTGGTTCTCTCCGAAATGCATTTAGGTGCAGCGTTGCGTGTTTCTTGCCGGAGGTAGAGCTACTGGATGGCCGATGGGCCCCAAAAGGTTACTGACGTCAGCCAAACTCCGAATGCCGGTAAGTGAGAGCGCAGCAGTGAGACTGTGGGGGATAAGCTTCATAGTCGAGAGGGAAACAACCCAGACCATCAACTAAGGTCCCTAAGCGTGTGCTAAGTGGAAAAGGATGTGGAGTTGCTTAGACAACCAGGAGGTTGGCTTAGAAGCAGCCACCCTTGAAAGAGTGCGTAATAGCTCACTGGTCAAGTGATTCCGCGCCGACAATGTAACGGGGCTCAAGCACACCACCGAAGTTATGGGATTCGCGCAACAGCTCGGCAGCCACTCGTGGCTGTCCAGGCGTGCGGATCGGTAGGAGAGCGTCGTGCAGCGAGCGAAGCGGCGGTGGAAACCAGCCGTGGACGCTGCACGAGTGAGAATGCAGGCATGAGTAGCGAAAGACATGTGAGAAACATGTCCTCCGAAAGACCAAGGGTTCCAGGGTCAAGCTAATCTTCCCTGGGTAAGCCGGGACCTAAGGCGAGGCCGACAGGCGTAGTCGATGGACAGCAGGTTGATATTCCTGCGCTGGCGAAGAACCGCCCAAGTCAATCCAGTGGTGCTAAGAGTCCGAATCCTTGGATCCGATCCCTTCGGGGTGACGTTCCTTGGGCTAGCACTCGACCCCATGCTGGTGCGGCTAGCGTAGTAACAGGTGTGACGCAGGAAGGTAGTCGAACCGGGCCGATGGTTGAGTCCGGGCAAGGTCGTAGGGGTGAAGATAGGCAAATCCGTCTTCTCCATTCCCCGAGAGCTGATGCCGAACCCTAGAGGGAAGTCGACGATCCTATGCTGCCTAGAAAAGCATCGACGCGAGGTTCAAGTCACCCGTACCCCAAACCGACTCAGGTGGTCAGGTAGAGAATACCAAGGAGATCGAGAGAATCGTGGTTAAGGAACTCGGCAAAATGCCCCCGTAACTTCGGGAGAAGGGGGGCCTGAGGCGTGATGGGACTTGCTCCCTGAGCGTTTGACGGCCGCAGAGACCAGTGGGAAGCGACTGTTTACTAAAAACACAGGTCCGTGCCAAGTCGCAAGACGATGTATACGGACTGACGCCTGCCCGGTGCTGGAAGGTTACGAGGAAGGGTTAGCGCAAGCGAAGCTCTGAATTTAAGCCCCAGTAAACGGCGGTGGTAACTATAACCATCCTAAGGTAGCGAAATTCCTTGTCGGGTAAGTTCCGACCTGCACGAATGGCGTAACGACTTCCCAGCTGTCTCAACCGCGAACTCGGCGAAATTGCACTACGAGTAAAGATGCTCGTTACGCGCAGAAGGACGGAAAGACCCCGTGACCTTTACTACAGCTTGGTATTGGTGTTCGGCGTGGCTTGTGTAGGATAGGTGGGAGACTGTGAAGCTTGGACGCTAGTTCAGGTGGAGTCGCCGTTGAAATACCACTCTGGTCACTCTGGATATCTAACTTCGAACCGTGATCCGGTTCAGGGACAGTGCCTGGTGGGTAGTTTAACTGGGGCGGTTGCCTCCCAAAGAGTAACGGAGGCGCCCAAAGGTTCCCTCAACCTGGTTGGCAATCAGGTGTCGAGTGTAAGTGCACAAGGGAGCTTGACTGTGACAGTGACAACTGGAGCAGGGACGAAAGTCGGGACTAGTGATCCGGCAGTGGCTTGTGGAAGCGCTGTCGCTCAACGGATAAAAGGTACCTCGGGGATAACAGGCTGATCTTGCCCAAGAGTCCATATCGACGGCATGGTTTGGCACCTCGATGTCGGCTCGTCGCATCCTGGGGCTGGAGTAGGTCCCAAGGGTTGGGCTGTTCGCCCATTAAAGCGGCACGCGAGCTGGGTTTAGAACGTCGTGAGACAGTTCGGTCCCTATCCTCTGTGCGCGTAGGAAGTTTGAGAGGATCTGACCCTAGTACGAGAGGACCGGGTTGGACGAACCTCTGGTGTGTCAGTTGTTCCGCCAGGAGCACCGCTGATTAGCTACGTTCGGGATGGATAACCGCTGAAAGCATCTAAGCGGGAAGCCGGCCTCAAGATGAGACTTCCATGCCTTCGGGCGAGAGGCCCCCAGCCAGACGACTGGGTTGATAGGCCGGATGTGGAAGCGGGGACTAACGACCCGTGGAGCTGACCGGTACTAATAGGCCGATGACTTGATAACTCATCACATGAGCGTGATGCTTGCGTCCACTTTGTGGTTCTCGATGGACGGTCGAGAACTGGATCCCATGATGGATCCGCGACAGAAACATCAATAGTGTTTCGGCGGCCATAGCGAGAGGGAAACGCCCGGTCACATTCCGAACCCGGAAGCTAAGCCTCTCAGCGCCGATGGTACTGCAGGGGGGACCCTGTGGGAGAGTAGGACACCGCCGGACTTCTTTTCGAAAGGGGCCCCAGCCATGATGCTGGGGCCCCTTTCGCTTTTCCAGGAGGAATGACCGTGGCTGAGAGCTGGGACCGCGACCGACGGCGTGACGGATCGCCGACCGGAGGTCGACCCTCTGGAGGCCGGCGCGACGACTCGAGTCCTCGCCGCCGCGACGATCGCGAGGGCAGCGGCGAGCGTCGCTTCTCGCGCGAGAGCGGTGGTCCGCGTGGCGGCGCCCCTCGGGGCGGCGAGCGTCGGCCCTTCGAGCGACGCGACGACGATCGTCGCCCGCAGCGCGATGGCGAGCGTCGCCCGTTCCAGCGTGACGACCGCGCTTCGCGCCGGGACGACGACCGTCGCCCGCAGCGCGATGGCGAGCGTCGTCCGTATCAGCGTGACGACCGCGGCCCGCGCCGGGACGACGACCGTCGCTCGTTCCAGCGGGACGGCGAGCGTCGTCCGTATCAGCGCGACGACCGCGGTCCCCGCCGCGATGGCGACAGCCGTCCGCAGCGTGACGGGGAGCGTCGTCCGTATCAGCGTGACGACCGCGGTCCCCGCCGCGATGGCGACAGCCGTCCGCAGCGTGACGGGGAGCGTCGTGCGCATCAGCGCGATGACCGCGGTCCCCGCCGCGACGATGACCGACGGTCCTTCCAGCGCGACGACCGTCGCCCGCAGCGTGACGGGGAGCGTCGTCCGTATCAGCGCGACGACCGCGGTCCCCGCCGCGACGACGGCCGACGCCCGCAGCGTGACGGGGAGCGTCGTCCGTATCAGCGCGACGACCGCGGTCCCCGGCGCGACGATGACCGACGGTCCTTCCAGCGCGACGACCGTCGTCCGCCGCGTGACGGGGAGCGTCGTCCGTACCAGCGCGACGACCGCGGTCCCCGGCGCGACGATGACCGACGGTCCTTCCAGCGCGACGACCGTCGCCCGCAGCGTGACGGGGAGCGTCGTCCGTATCAGCGTGACGACCGTGGTCCCCGCCGCGATGGCGACAGCCGTCCGCCGCGTGACGGGGAGCGTCGTCCGCATCAGCGCGATGACCGCGGTCCCCGCCGCGGCGACGACCGCCCGCGGCGCGAGCCTGCGCGTGCCGGTCGGGAGGAGCACGGCTTCCGCGGCACGGGCACGGGGGAGAGCTTCCACCAGGTGCGCGACGAGTTCGACGCACCGCTGCTGCCGGCCGACGTCGAGGCGAGCGACCTCGCGCCCGAGGCACGCATGCAGCTGAAGACGCTCGACAAGGACAACGCGGACGTGGTCGCACGCCACCTCGCGATGGTCGAGCGCCTCATCGACGACGATCCTGCGCTGGCGCACCAGCACGCGCTGGCCGCGTCGCGCCGTGCTGGGCGCATCGGCGTCGTGCGCGAGACGCTCGCGATCACGGCCTACCAGCTCGAGGACTTCGGGCTCGCGCTGCGCGAGCTGCGCACGTTCCGTCGCATCACCGGCTCGGACGAGCAGCTGCCGCTCATGGTCGACTGCGAGCGCGGCCTCGGCCGACCCGAGAAGGCGCTCGAGCTGTCGCGCAGCGTCGACGCGGCGACGCTGCCGACGCCCGTTCGGGTCGAGCTCGCCATCGCGCGGTCGGGTGCACGCCTCGATCTCGGTCAGACCCAGGCGGCGCTCGACGAGCTGCGCATCCCCGAGCTGCAGCGCGACGTGGCCTACTTGTACAGCCCCGCCCTCTTCGCGGCGTTCGCGACCGTGCTCGAGGAGCTCGGCAGGGACGAGGAGGCTGCGGAGTGGATCGCGCTCGCGGATCGGGCGATCGATGCGCTGCAGGCCGCCGCCGACCCGGGCGAGGCCGAGACCGTGCGCGTGACCGAGGAGTGGGTCGACGTGCCGTACGAGGGCCTCGAGGACGAGGGGCTCGAGGACGAGCAGACCGCGGACGAGCAGGCCGAGGACGACCGGGTCCAGGAGCAGCAGGAGCAGTCCGTCGAGGACGCCGACGAGCAGGACTCCATGGCGGGCGTCGTGGACGGCACGCACGCCGAGTCCGCCGCGGCGCCGATCGACGCCGCCGACGCGCTCGTCGACACCTCGGCCGCGGCGATCGAGGCAGAGGTCGAGGCGCTGCTCGCCGACGTGCAGGACACCACGGTGGCGGACGACGCCGCATCGTCCCACGAGGAGGACGAGGCCGACGTCGCGCTCTTCGCGATCGAGCCGGAGGACGCGGGGGAGTCCGCGACCGAGCTCGCCGAGTCGGACGCCGCGCAGGCGGAGGAGCCGGCGCCCGACGCGCCCGCCCACGAGGCGGACGCATCCGACGACGACGCCGCAGGCGAGGGGCCGCGCGCATGACGAGGCTGCTGGACGGCGTCGACGCCGTGCTGTTCGACCTCGACGGCGTCGTCTACGAGGGGCCGACGGCGGTGCCGCACGCGATCGATGCCATCGGCGCCATCCAGCAGCCTGTGCTGTACCTGACGAACAACGCCTCGCGCACCGACGCGCAGGTCGCCGCCCACCTGAGCGAGCTCGGCATCGCGACCGCCCCGGAGCAGGTCGTCACGAGCCCGCAGGCCGCGATGCCGCTGCTCGCCGAGCACGCGAAGCCCGGCGACGCGATCCTCGTCGTCGGCGGCGACGGCATCACCGTCGAGCTCGAGGCGCGCGGCTACCGCGTCGTTCGCACGGCTGCCGAGGATCCCGTGGCCGTCATCCAGGGCTTCGCGCCGCACGTCGGGTGGAAGGACCTCGCGGAGGCCGCCTTCGCGCTGCACCGCGGCATCCCGTGGATCGCGACGAACATGGACTGGACGATCCCGCAGGCCGGGGGCATCGCACCGGGCAACGGCACGCTCGTCTCCGCCGTGCACACGGCCGTCGGCCGGATGCCGCAGGTCGCGGGCAAGCCCGAGACGCCCATCTTCCACGCCGCGCTCGAGCGCGTGGGCGCGCGCTCGGCGATCATGGTCGGCGACCGTCTCGACACCGACATCCGCGGCGCGAACCGCGCCGGCATCCCGAGCGTCCTCGTGCTCACCGGCATCGATCGGGCGCGCGCGGTGCTCGCGGCGGCGCCGGATGATCGGCCGACCCATGTCGTCGCCGACCTGCGCGAGCTGCACAAGGAGCTGCCCGAGACGCGCGAGACGTTCGAGCGCTCGACGGGCGCGACCTACGCCGAGGTGGGCCGCGCGGCGGTGCGCCGGCTCGGCGGGGACGTCACGCTCGTGCGCGCCGGCGAGGGCGCGGACACCCTGCGAGCCGCCCTGCACCTCGTGGCGACGGCGGATCGCGGACCGGCGGCGATGCGCATCGACCCGGCGCTGCTGGGCTGACGCCGCCTCAGTCCGCGACGTCCCACAGCGCCCGGTAGTAGGCGACGCGCGTCGCGTCTGGCTCGACGCCGTAGCTGCGCCAGAAGAGCGGCTCGAGGCCGGCGCCGTAGTTCCACTCGAGCGACATCGACGCGACCGCGAGGTCCGACCAGCGGTCCGCGAGTCCGAGCCTGCCCACGTCGACCGTCGCGAGGAAGGCGCCGTGCGCGTCGAGCAGCGTGTTCGGCGCGCACGCGTCGCCGTGCCCCACGACCAGGCGATCGATGCTCGGCGCATCCTCCAGCGAGGCGGGGACCGTGCCGCTCGCGGCGCGCGCCGAGCGGATGCGGTCGGCCGGCAGCCACCTCCACGGGCAGTCCTCGGGCGGAAGCGCGTGCAGCCTGCGCAATCCTTCGGCGATCGCGCGGACGGCCGTCTCGGGCTCGCGCAGCCAGCGCGCCGACGCAGCACCGTCGCCGGGGAGGGCCTCCGTGACGAGCAGCTCGCCGTCGTCGACGATGCCGTGGTGCCGCACCAGCGGAGCGGGATGACGCGCCACGAGCCATCGCAGCCGCTGCGCCTCCGCCGCGAGCCGCGGACCGCCGGGCGGGCTCCACTTGGCGACGAGCGGGTCGTCGCCGTCGATGGCGATCGTGAGGCCACCGAGCTCGTTGCGCCACAGCATGCGCGTCGCTCGTCCGCCGGCGAGCGCCCGGACCGACGCCGGCACGGGCGTGTCCGCGGGGGGCGTGCTCGCGAGGACCATGACGACGACGCTAGCCGCACGTCGACGCCCTCCCTCCCGTTCGCCGGGTGCGAATGCACTGGTGCTCGCCCGGCCGCGATGCCATGCTGCGAGGCGTGCGCATCCTCGTCCTCGGCGGCACCGCCTGGCTGGGCCGCGCCATCGCGACCGCGCACCTCGCCGCCGGGCACGACGTCACGTGCGTCGCGCGCGGCAGCGACGTGCCGCATGGTGCGGCGCTCGTGCGCGTCGATCGCGACGAGGGAGCGACGGCGCTCGCACGCGAGGCGGCGCTCGAGGGATCGTGGGACGAGGTCGTCGACGTCACCAGCGTGCCGAGCCACGCGACGGCAGCGGCGACCGTGCTCGCGCCTCGAGCGCGGCACTGGACCCTGGTCTCGACGATCTCGGTCTACCGCGACGCCGATCGACCTGGCGCCGACGAGTCCGCGCGCATCCTCGAGCCCTCCGAGGATCCGCACGACTACGGGCGCGCAAAGGTGCGCATCGAGGAGATCGTGCGTGCGGCACTCGGCGACCGACTGCTCGTCGTGCGACCCGGCCTCATCGTCGGTCCCGGCGATCCCACCGACCGCTACGGCTCCTGGGCCGCCCGCGCGGCGCTCGCCGGCGACGCGCCGCTGCTCGTGCCCGCGCGCGACGTCGCCGCGCAGGTCATCGACGTCCGCGACCTCGCCGCCGCCATCGTCGAGCTCGGCGCTCGCGGCGTCGTCGGCGTGCGCGACGCCGTCGGTCCCGTCTCGACGCTGCGATCGCTCGTCGACGAGATCCGTGCCGCAGCGGGCCACGCGGGCGCCGTGGTCGAGGCGACGGACGCGGAGCTCGAGCGGCTGGACGTGCAGCCGTGGGGCGGGCCGCGCTCGCTCGCGCTCTGGCTGCCGCCCGCGGCCGCCGGGCTCGGCGCGCGCTCCAACGCCGCGCTGCTCGCCGACGGCGTGCGGCTGCGGTCGACCGCCGAGACGGCGCGCGACGTCGTCGTCGACGAGCGCGCCCGAGGGCTCGACCGTGCCCGTGCGAGCGGGCTGACCCGTGCCGACGAGGTCGCCGTGCTCGCCGCGCTCGCGCACGACGCCGTGGACGGCTGATCGAGCCGCGGCCCCCATCGACCACGCACCGTAGAGACCACCGCTGACCCGTCGAGGAGCACCGCATGACCACCACCGCCGAGCGCGCGACCGAGCTGCTGCGCCTGCACCGCGACCCGAGCCTCCTGAAGGTCGTGAACGTGTGGGATCCGATCTCCGCGTCCGCCGTCGCCGGCGCGGCAGGGACGTCCGCGCTCGCCACCGCCAGCCACTCCATCGCCGCGACGCTCGGCTACGAGGACGGCGAGCGCATCCCCGTCGACGAGATGCTCGACATGGTGCGCCGCATCGTCGTCGCCACGGACCTCCCCGTCACGGCCGACCTCGAGGGCGGCTACGGCGACGCACCCGAGACCGTGCGTCGCGCGATCGAGCTCGGCGTCGTCGGCGCGAACGTCGAGGACCAGCTGCAGCCCGTCGACGAGGCCGCGGCCCAGGTCGAGGCGATCATGCGCGTCGCCCGCGACGCGGGCGTGCCCGACTTCGTGCTCAACGCCCGCACGGACGCGTTCGTGCTCGGCGGCGATCGCGACCGCGACGTCATCGTCGCCGACGCGCTCGAGCGCGGCCGCGCCTACCTCGATGCCGGCGCGCCCGTCGTGTTCGTGCCGGGTCCGGTCACGAGCGAGGAGGTGCGCACGCTCGTCGACGCCTTCGGCCCGCAGCGGCTGACGACCATCGCCGTGCCGGGCACGCCCTCCTTCGACGAGCTGCAGGTGCTCGGCGTCGCGCGCGTCTCGTTCGGCCCGATCTCGCAGCGCGTGGCGCTCACGGCGCTGCAGGAGCTCGCCGAGACCGCGCTGGCGCACGGCGAGCTGCCCGGGTTCCGCGTCCTGAACTGACCCGAGCCGCTCCCGCGCATGCACGATCCGCATCGGTAGCCTGGTGCCGTGACCGACGACACCAGCGCCGATCTCCTCGGCGAGCTCGAGCTCATCGAGGAGCAGCCGCTCGAGCGACGCGCCGAGGCGTTCGCCGCGCTGCACGACCGCCTCGAGGCGGCGCTCGCCGGCTCGTGACCGACGCGCCGACGAGGCTCGACCAGGTGCTCGCCGCCCGCGGGCTCGCGCGCAGCCGCACGCACGCCGCACGACTCGTCGCCGCGGGCGCCGTGCGCGTCGACGGCGCCGTCGCCACGAAGGCCTCGGCCGCCGTGCGACCGGATGCGGCGATCGTCGTCTCCGACGACGGATGGGTGTCGCGCGCCGCAGGCAAGCTGCTCGCCGCGCTCGACCTCTTCGACGTGGACCCCCGCGGCCGCGACGCGCTCGACGTCGGCGCCTCGACGGGCGGCTTCACGCAGGTGCTGCTCGCGCGCGGCGCTCGGCACGTCACGGCGCTCGACGTCGGACACGACCAGTTCCGGGTGCCGCTCGACGCGCGCATCACCCTCCTCGAGGGCCGCAACGTGCGCGACCTCGAGCCACCGATGCATCCGCAGCCCTCGCTCGTCGTCGCCGACGTGTCCTTCATCTCGCTCACGCTCGTGCTGCCGCCCGTGCGCGCGGTCGCGACCGACGACGCCGACTGGCTCGTGCTCGTGAAGCCGCAGTTCGAGGTCGGCCGCGGGCGGGTGCGCGGCGGCATCGTCGAGGAGCCGGCGGCGCGCGCCGACGCCATCCGCCAGGTGCTCGCCGCAACATGGGACCTCGGGCTCGGCACCGCGGGCCTCGCGACGAGCCCCGTCGTCGGCCGCCACGGCAACCGCGAGTACCTCGCGCACCTGCGGGCGGGCGCCGCGCATCCCGAACAGCTCGGCGACCTGCCCGACGTCCTCGCCCGCAGCGCAACCGCCGACGACGCCCAGGAGCATCCGACAGAATGAGCATGCAGGTGAGCGCGGACGGAGGGCCCATGAGCGAGCGCCGCTTCCTCGTGGTGTTCCACCCGGGTCGCGACGAGACGCTGCGCACAGCCTCGAGCGTGTGCCGCCGCCTCGTCGAGGCGGGCGTCACGCCCGTGCTCGTGGCCGAGGAGCGCGAGGCGCTCGTCGCCCACGCGGCGGAGGCGGAGGTCGTCGCGACGTACGATCCCGACGCGCCGGAGGGCATCGAGCTCGTCATGACGCTCGGTGGCGACGGCACGATCCTGCGCGCCGCGGAGCTGCAGCGCGCCACGGGTGCTCCGCTGCTCGGCATCAACATGGGCCACGTCGGATTCCTCGCCGAGGCCGAGGTCGCCGACCTGCAGGCCGTCGTCGACCGCGCCGTCGCGCGCGACTACGAGGTCGAGTCGCGTCTCACGCTCGACGTGCGCGTCGTGATCGACGACGTCGAGGTCGCGCGGACGTGGGCCGTCAACGAGGCGGCCATCGAGAAGCACGGGGCCGGCCGCATGATCGAGGCGCTCCTCGAGGTCGACGATCGACCCATCTCCTCCTTCGGTACGGATGCCGTGCTGCTCGCCACGCCCACGGGCTCCACCGCGTACTCGTTCTCGGCCGGCGGCCCGATCGTGTGGCCCACGGCGCAGGTGATGCTCATGGTGCCGCTCGGCGCGCACGCGCTCTTCACGCGTCCGCTCGTCGTGGGGCCGGACGCGACGATGTCGGTGACGATCTCGCATCACTCGACGAGCGAGGCCGTGTTGTGGTGCGACTCGCGCCGCTCGGTCGACCTGCCGCAGGGCGCGCGCGTCGAGGCGCGGCGCTCCGAGACGCCGCTGCGCCTCGCGCGCCTCAGCACCGCGCCGTTCTCCGACCGCCTCGTGGCGAAGCTCGACCTGCCGGTCCAGGGGTGGCGCGACGCGGCCAGGAGCGGCTCGTGACGCGGACGAGGCTCGAGGAGCTCGCGATCCGCAGCCTCGGCGTCATCGACGACGCCGTGCTCGAGCTCGGACCCGGCTTCACCGCCATCACGGGCGAGACGGGCGCAGGCAAGACCATGGTGGTGCAGGCGCTCGCGCTGCTGCGCGGCGCACGCGCCGACGCAGGGCTCATCCGCGCCGGCGACGAGCGCGCCGCCGTGCAGGGCGTGTGGCTGCTCGACGACCGCACCGACCGCGAGCTCGTGGAGGACGCCGGCGGCGTCGTCGAGGACGGCGAGCTGCTCGTCGCGCGCTCGGTGTCGCGCGAGGGGCGCAGCCGCGCGCAGATCGGCGGCGCGACCGTGCCCGCGGCATCCCTGCAGGCGCTCTCGGACTCGCTCGTCGCCGTGCACGGCCAGTCGGACCAGCAGCGGCTGCGCGGCACGCAGGCGCAGCTCGCCGCGCTCGACCGCGCCGCCGGCGACGCCCTCGCGCCGCTGCTCGCCGAGTACCGCGAGCATCTCCACGCGTGGCGCGACGCCGAGCGCGCGCTCGCGACCATCACGACGGAGCGCGACGCCCGACGCCGCGAGGCCGAGGAGCTGCGCACCGAGCTCGAGGCGTTGGAGGCCGTCGACCCGCAGCCGGGGGAGGATGCCGAGCTCGACGCGCTCGCCCACCGCCTCGAGCACGTCGAGTCGCTGCGCGCCCTCGTCGCCGAGGCGCACACGGCGCTCTCCGGCGACGACGGCGTCGATGCGACGACGCTCGTCGGCACCGCCCGCAGGCTCGTGGAGCGCGGCGAGCGCGACGACGCCGCGCTCGCCGCCGCCCTCGCGCTGCTCGCCGACGCCGAGGCCGCGGTGCAGGAGGCCGCGACCGAGCTCTCGCGCTACGCCGACACGCTCGAGGCGCCGGAGCGCCCGATCGACGAGATCCAGGAGCGTCGTGCGGCCATCGCCCCCGTGGTGCGCCGCTACGGCTCGATCGAGGCGGCGATCGAGCAGAGCAGGCTCGGCGCGCTGCGCCTCGTCGAGCTCGACGCCGACGACGAGCGCACCGTCGAGCTCGAGCGCCGCATCGTCGACGAGCGCGAGGCGACCGACGCGCTCGCGACGCGCATCACCGAGGTGCGCCGCGCGGCGGCCGCCGAGCTCGAGGGTCGCGTGCAGGACGAGCTGCGCGCGCTCGCGATGCCCGACGCGCGGCTGCGCATCGCGGTGACGCCCGGCGACGAGCACCACGAGCACGGTCGCGACGACGTCGCCATCCTGCTCGCACCGCATCCCGGCGCCGAGCCCCGACCCGTCGCCAAGGCCGCGTCGGGCGGCGAGCTCTCGCGCGTCATGCTCGCGCTCGAGGTCGCGCTCGCAGCCGACGACGTGCCGACCTTCGTGTTCGACGAGGTCGACGCGGGCGTCGGCGGCGCCTCGGCGATCGAGATCGGTCGACGGCTCGCCGCGCTCGCGCGCCACGCGCAGGTCATCGTCGTCACGCACCTCGCGCAGGTCGCGGCCTTCGCCGACCGCCACATCACGGTCGTGAAGGCGACCGACGGCTCCGTGACGGCGTCGAGCGTGCAGACGGTGCAGGACGACGCGCGCGTCGAGGAGCTCGCACGCATGCTGGCGGGCACGGCATCCGAGACCGCCCTCGCGCACGCCGCCGAGCTGCTCGCCGACGCGCACGCCACGCCGCAGCGCGGCCGCTGAGGGCTGCCGCGGATGCGTCGGATAGGGTGGGAGTCCGTGGCGAGCGATACCCGGGTGACCAAGCAGATCTTCGTGACGGGCGGCGTCGTCTCGTCCCTGGGCAAGGGCCTCACGGCCGCCTCGCTCGGCAACCTCCTCACGGCTCGTGGCCTCCACGTCGTGATGCAGAAGCTCGACCCGTACCTCAACGTGGATCCGGGCACGATGAACCCGTTCCAGCACGGCGAGGTCTTCGTGACCGACGATGGCGCCGAGACCGATCTCGACATCGGCCACTACGAGCGCTTCCTCGACATCGAGCTGTCGCAGGCCGCGAACGTCACGACGGGGCAGATCTACTCGCGCGTCATCGAGCGCGAGCGCCGCGGCGAGTACCTGGGCGACACCGTGCAGGTCATCCCGCACATCTCGGACGAGATCAAGCGCCGCATGCGGCTGCAGTCGCACGACGTGCCGCAGCCCGACGTCATCATCACCGAGATCGGCGGCACGGTCGGCGACATCGAGAGCCAGCCCTTCATCGAGGCCGCGCGCCAGGTGCGCCACGAGCTCGGCCGCAAGAACGTCTTCTTCGTGCACGTCTCGCTCGTGCCCTTCCTCGGCGCCTCGGGCGAGCAGAAAACGAAGCCCACGCAGCACTCGGTCGCGACGCTGCGATCGATCGGCATCCAGCCCGACGCGCTCGTGCTGCGCTCCGACCGGCCGGTCAGCGAGTCGAACCGCACGAAGATCGCGCTCATGTGCGACGTCGACGAGCGCGCCGTCGTCAACGCCGTCGACGTGCCCTCGATCTACGACATCCCGACGATGCTCACCGAGCAGGGCCTCGACGGCTACATCATCGAGCAGCTCGGCCTCGAGGCCGGCGACGTCGACTGGAGCCGCTGGCAGCCGGTGCTCGACGCCGTGCACCACCCGCGCCACCAGGTGACGATCGGCCTCGTCGGCAAGTACGTCGACCTGCCCGACGCCTACCTGTCGGTGACCGAGGCGCTGAAGGCCGGCGGCTTCGCGAACCAGACCGCCGTGACGATCCGCTGGGTGGCGTCCGACCTGTGCCAGACGCCCGAGGGCGCCGCGGCGCAGCTCTCGGACGTCGACGGCATCTGCGTGCCCGGCGGCTTCGGCGTGCGCGGCATCGAGGGCAAGCTCGGCGCGCTGCGCTTCGCCCGCGAGAACGACATCCCGACCCTCGGCCTGTGCCTCGGCCTGCAGTGCATGGTCATCGAGTACGCGCGCAACGTCGCCGGCATCGAGGGCGCGTCGTCGAGCGAGTTCGACGAGGACACGCCGCATCCCGTCATCGCGACGATGGCGGAGCAGGAGGCCCACGTGCACGGCGGGAACCTCGGCGGCACCATGCGGCTCGGCCTCTACGAGGCGACGCTCGCGCCCGGCTCGCTCGCCGAGCGCGTCTACGGCGCGCCCGTGAGCCACGAGCGACACCGTCACCGCTACGAGGTGAACAACGGCTACCGCGACCAGCTCGCCGAGGCGGGCCTGTCGTTCTCCGGCACCTCGCCGGACGGGCACCTCGTGGAGTACGTCGAGCTGCCCGGCCACCCCTACTACATCGCGACGCAGGCCCACCCCGAGCTGCGCAGCCGACCGAATCACGCGCATCCGCTCTTCCGCGGCCTCGTCGAGGCGGCGCTCGAGCGGCAGCGCGCGTCGAAGCTCTTCGACGTCGACGCCGAGACGTCCGAGCCGCAGCCCGAGCCCGCGGCATGATCGAGGACACGCTCGGCAGCCTGCCCGTGCGCGAGCGCGAGACCGTGTTCCACGGGCGCGTGTGGGACGTCGAGCGGCACACGGTCGACCTGCCCTCGGGCGCGACGATCGTGCGCGACCTGCTCGACCATCCCGGCGCGGTCGCCGTGCTCGCGGTGAACGAGCGCGACGAGGTGCTGCTCGTGCACCAGTACCGCCACCCCGTGGGTGCGACGATGTGGGAGCTGCCCGCCGGCCTCCTCGACGTCGAGGGCGAGGATCCGCTCGTCGGCGCCCAGCGCGAGCTCGCGGAGGAGACCGACACGGTCGCTGCGACGTGGGGCGTGCTGTGCGACATCGCCACCTCGGGCGGCGGGTCGAGCGAGATCCTGCGCATCTACCTCGCGACCGACCTGTCGGATGCGTCGGAGGCGTTCGCGCGCACCGACGAGGAGGCCGACATGGAGGTGCGGTGGGTGCCGCGCGCCGAGGTCGTCGAGTCGGTGCTCGCGGGACGGTTGCACAACGCGACGATGCTGACGGCGGTGCTCGCCTACGAGGCGATGGTCGCCCGCGGCGGCTCGCCGCAGCCCGCCGACGCGCCCTTCGACTGGCACCGCCCGCCGCGACCCGAGCGCTGAGGCGCGCGTCGTGCGGCCCGCGGACGCCGTCAGCCGCTACCTGCGGCAGCTGACGATCGAGCGCGGCCTGTCGCGCCACACGCTCGCCGCCTATCGTCGCGACCTCGACGGCTACCTCGAGGTGCTCGAGGCGCGAGGCCGCGGCGACGTCGTCGCGATCGAGCCCGGCGACGTGCAGGCGTTCCACGCATCCCTCGCCGATCGCGGCCTCGCCGCTTCGAGCGTCGCCAGGCAGCTCTCGGCGGTGCGCGGGCTGCATCGCTTCCTGCTCGACGAGCGCCTCGTCGAGCGCGACGTCGCCCACGACCATCGGCCGCCGAGGCAGGCGATGCCGCTGCCCAAGGCCGTGACCATCGCGCAGATGCAGCGCATCCTCGAGCATGCGGGCGGCGACGATCCGGCCGGGCTGCGCGACCGCGCGCTGCTGGAGCTGCTCTACGCGACCGGCGCCCGCATCTCCGAGGTGTGCGACCTCGACGTCGACGACGCGCACGAGGAGCTGCTCAGGCTCACGGGCAAGGGCGGCAAGCAGCGGCTCGTGCCCGTCGGGTCGTACGCGCGCGACGCGCTCGACGCCTACCTCGTGCGGGCGCGGCCGACGCTCGCCGCTCGTGGCCGCGGCGGTCCGGCGCTGCTGCTCGGCGCTCGCGGCGGGCGGCTGTCGCGGCAGACGGCCTGGTCGATCATCCAGCGCGTCGCCGCCGAGGCCGGCGTCGAGCACGTCTCGCCCCACACCTTCCGCCACTCGTTCGCGACCCACCTGCTCGAGGGCGGCGCCGACGTCCGGGTCGTGCAGGAGCTGCTAGGGCACGCGAGCGTCGCGACGACGCAGATCTACACGCGGGTCACGGCCGACACGCTGCGCGACATGTACACGACGGCCCACCCGCGCGCGCGACGGTAGGGACGACGGACATCCCCGTGGCGGCCTCGCCTGCTCGTCTTCGATCGGGATCGTCGCGGCGAGGACGCGCGAGCCGGCGTCACGCGACGCGCGTCATCCCGCGGCGACGCAGCACCGCGTCGATCGCGAGACCGATGCCGAGGCCGGCCGCAGCGCCGACCGCGGCGGCCAGCGCGGGGGAGTCCCCGAGCGCCCACGCCGCGCCGACCCCGACGAGCACCGTGAGCATCGCCCACAGGGTCGCGGCGACCGCCACGAGCGGGACGAAGCGTCGCGCATCCATGCGCACCGCTCCTGCCGTCGCGTTCACCGCTACCCGCAAGCCGGGCACGAACCGCGCGGCGACGACGATGGATGCGCCGCGGATGCGCAGCAGCGCCGATGCCTGCCGCGCGAGCGCGCGCACGCGCCGACGCCGCAGCCAGCGCCGCGACGAGATCGTGCGCCCGAGCACGTACGCGAGGGTGTCGCCGACGGTCGCCGCGAGCGCGATCGTCGCGCCGACGGCGACCGGATGCGGCGCGTCGCCGACGGCGCCGAGGGTCACGACGGCGATGACGACCGCCTCGGTCGGCAGCGGCGGCACGATGGAGTCGACGACGCAGAGGGCGGCGACGACGACGAGCACCCACGGCGACGCAGCCATCGCGACGGCCGCGTCGAGCACCGAGCCTGCGAGCGAGTCCATGCGCCTCCTGGCGCGAGGCTAGGCCCCCGAGGTGACGCGGAGATGGCGGGCGCGTGACGGGCCGGCCCAGCGCTCGGCGACCTCGCCCTCCGCCCACAGCAGGCGCGCGCTCGGGCGGAAGCCGTCGCGCTCGTCCATCGCCGGCGACTCGGCGCTCGTGTGCACCGTGACGTGCTCCGCACCGCGCTCCGTCGCCGTGGCCAGCACCGCTCGGACCAGGCGTCCGCCGATGCCGCGACCCCGCATCTGCGGCACGACGGAGCAGGATTGCAGGTCGCCGCTCACGCGGTCGCGACTGTGCACCGTCGCGACGCGCGACGTGAGCGCGAGCCACGCCACGCCCACCACCTCCGCGCCGACGACGGCGACGTGCGCGATGTGCGTGTCCTCGTGCGCGCGCCCAGGCGGCCGCCTCGGCGACGAACGTCGCCTCGTCGATCGCGACGAACGTCGCCGCGCTCCGCCGTCCACCGCCATCGCAGGGCGACGGTCGCCTCGAGCTCGGCGTCGCGGGCGATGCGGATGTCGACCATCCAGGCAGCCTCGGCGCTTGCGACTCGCGCGTCGGTGGTCGCCGATAGCGTGACGAGCATGTTCGTGCGCGACGGTCTGCTGCTGCACAGCGCGAGCGACCTGAAGGCCGCGAGCGAGTGCGAGTTCGCGATGCTGCGCGCCCTCGACGCGAAGCTCGGGCGCATCGCGAAGGTCGACGACGACGACGATCCGATGCTCGCGCGTGCCGGCAGGCTGGGCGACGCGCACGAGGAACGCATCCTGCAGGGCTACCGCGACCGCGCCGCTCGCGATGCGAGCTTCCGCGTCGTCGAGATCGCGAGGCCCGACCCCATGACGCTGGACGGGCTGCGGGCCGCGCGCGCCGCCTCGCTCGCGGCGCTGCACGACGGCGCCGACGTCGTCTTCCAGGCGACGTTCCTCGACGAGGCCACCGGGTTCATGGGCTTCGCCGACTTCCTCGTGCGCGAGCCGGCAACCGACGGCGCGTGGGCGTACGCCGTCTACGACGCGAAGCTCGCACGAAGCGCCAAGACGACGGCGCTCCTGCAGCTCGCCGCGTATGCGCTCGAGCTCCAGCGCGAGTGCGTGGCGGTGCACGACGAGGTGCACCTCATGCTCGGCACGGGCGAGACGACCACGCATCGGCTCGCCGACGTGCTCCCCGTCTTCGCTGCACGCATCGCGCGCCTTCGCGAGCAGCTCGGGCAGCGCCTCGACGCCGCCGAGCCGATCGCATGGGACACGCCTGGCGTGCGGCAGTGCGGACGGTGCGCGACGTGCACCCTCGAGGTCGAGCGCACGCGCGACGTGCTGCTCGTCGCCGGACTCCGTTCGACGCAGCGCGAGCGACTGCGCACGGCGGGCATCACGACGATCGACGCGCTCGCCTCATCCGAGGGTCGCGTCGCAGGCATCGGCGACGCGCCGCTCGCGTCGCTGCGGCTGCAGGCTCGCATGCAGCTCGCCGCCCCCGTCACGGGAGTCGCCTACTCGGTCTTCGACCCCATCCCGCTCGGCAGGCTGCCCGAGCCGAGCCCGGGCGACGTCTTCTTCGACTTCGAGGGCGATCCGCTCTGGTGGGACGGCGGATCGCAGTGGGGCATCGACTATCTCTTCGGCGCGACGACCTACGACACGGTCGAGGAGGCGTTCACCGCCTTCTGGGCGCACGACCTCGCGCAGGAGCGCGCCGCGCTCGAGGGCTTCCTCGACTGGCTCGCCGAGCGCCGCCGCCGCTGGCCGGACCTGCACGTCTACCACTACGCGCCCTACGAGCGGACGCACCTCCACGCGATCGCCGCACGGCACGGCGTGCGCGAGGAGGAGGTCGACGACATCCTCCGCGCCGACCTGCTCGTCGACCTGTACCCGATCGTGCGCAGCGCCGTGCGCATCTCGGAGTCGTCGTACTCCCTCAAGCGGCTCGAGCCGCTCTTCATGGGCGACCGGCTGCGCGACAGCGCCGTGAAGGACGGCGGGGCGTCGATCGTCGCCTACGAGGAGGTCGGGCGGCTGCGCGGCGACGGCGACGACGGCGCCGCCGATGCGCTCCTCGCCGAGATCGGCGACTACAACCGGTACGACTGCGCCGCGACGAAGGGCCTGCGCGACTGGCTCGCGGCTCGCGCCGACGAGCTGGGCGTGCCGCGTTGGCGCCGGGTCGAGGTGGAGGGCACGGCATCGGCACGGCTCGACGCACGCGAGGATGCCGTCGACGCCCGCCTCCGCGCACGGATCGAGGGCGTGCCGGCCGACGAGCGCGACGACGAGGCGCGCGCGACCGCCCTCGCCGCCGCCGCGGTCGAGTACCACCGCCGCGAGGACGTCGCCTATTGGGTCATGCACTTCGAGCGCTTGCGATCGCACGTCGACGAATGGCGGGATCAGCGCGACGTGCTCGCTCCCACCGACGTCGCCGTCGAGGTCGTGGAGGGGTGGCGCATGCCGACGCGCGGACAGCTGCGGCGTCGGCTCCGTCTCGTCGGTCCGATGCTCGCAGGCAGTCGCATCGGTCCGGGCGACGCGCCGTTCGCGGTGTATCCGGCGCCCGCGCCGTTCGGCGAGGACGACGCCCCCGCCGCGTACCGTGCACACTCCTGGGTCTCGGTCGTGTCGGCCGAGGAGGATGCCGGCACGTGGACGGTCGAGCTCGAGGAGCGGGATCCATCGGGCGCGGGGTGGTCGCAGGTGCCGATCGCGCTCACGCCGCCCCGGCCCATCCCCACGACGAAGCAGCGCGCCGCGATCCTCGAGTGGGGCGAGCGCGTCGCCGGCTCGCCGGATCCTGTCGTCGATCCCATGCTCGACGTGCTGCGGCGCGTGCCGCCGCGCATCGCGGGCGGCATGCCTGCCGACGGCGCGCCCGCCGAGCGCATCGTCGCCGCACTCGCGGCGATGGATCGGTCGTACCTCGCCGTGCAGGGTCCGCCGGGATCCGGCAAGACCCACGTGGGGGCGACGGTGCTGCGCGCGCTCGTCGAGCACGGCTGGCGCATCGGCGTCGTCGCGCAGTCGCACGACGTCGTCGAGCATCTGCTGCGCCGCGCGATCGAGCTCGGCGTGCCGGAGGACCGGGTCGGCAAGCGGCCGCGATCGGGCTCGACGAGCGTGCCGGGCGTCGCGCTGCAGGCCCGCGACATCCCCGGGTTCCTCGCGGGGGAGGGCGGTCGCATCCTCGGCGGCACGTCGTGGACGTTCGCGAATGCCGAGCAGGTGCCGCGCCATGCGCTCGACCTGCTCGTCGTCGACGAGGCGGGTCAGTACTCGCTCGCCGACACGATCGCCTGCTCGGTCGCCGCGAACCGGCTGCTGCTGCTCGGCGACCCGCAGCAGCTGCCGCAGGTGAGCCAGGGGCACCATCCCGAGCCGATCGACGCCTCGGCGCTCGGCTGGCTCTCCGACGGCCACGACGTGCTGCCGCCGGGGCTCGGCGTGTTCCTGGCCGAGTCGTGGCGCATGCATCCCACGCTCTGCGACGCGGTCTCGGCGCTGTCGTACGAGGGCCGGCTGCGTGCCGCCGACGTCGCGGCCCGACGGGTGCTCGCCGGCCCTGCGCCCGGCGTCCACGTCGTGGACGTCGCGCACGAGGGCAACGCCGTCGAGTCGCGCGAGGAGGCGGCGGCGGTCGTCGCGATCGTGCGCGAGCAGCTCGGCAGGGCGTGGCTCGACCCCTCCGTCGCCGACGAGCCCCGCCCGCTCACGGCAGCCGACGTCATCGTCGTGGCGCCGTACAACGCGCAGGTCGACCTCCTCCGGCGCACGCTCGACGCGGCGGGCCTGACCGAGACGCGGGTCGGCACCGTCGACCGCTTCCAGGGTCAGGAGGCGGTGATCGCGATCGTCTCGCTCACGGCGTCGAGCGCGGACGACGCGCCGCGCGGCATCGACTTCGTGCTGCAGCGCAATCGCATCAACGTCGCGATCTCGCGAGCGCAGTGGGCTGCGTACGTCGTGCACTCGCCCCGCATCGCCGACGCGCTGCCGTACAGGGCCGACGGCCTTGCCCAGCTCTCGGGCTTCCTGCGTCTCACGGGCCGCTCCTGACGCCGCGAGCGAGATCTCACGCGGTCCACGTCTCGCAGGCGATCCCGGGTCAGGAGGGACGATCGCCCTCGTGCGGCGGAATCGCCTGCGAACCGTGGACGGACCGACTCGAGCCACGCCCTGGTGCTGCGCTTCGCAGGTGATCCTGGGGTGCGGAGGGAAGATGCCCCTCTGCCACCCCGGATCGCCTGCGAGACGAGAACGGCCCGACGCGAGCCACGCCTGAGTGCTGCGTCTCGCACGACGGAGGGCGCTGGGCGAGGCGTCAGCGCGGGCGGCGGATGCGTACGGGGCCGCGGGCCGTGCGGACGTCGACGACCGCGCCGCGCTGGGTGACCTCGACCTCGCCCGCGTCCGCGAGCCGTGCCGCGACCTGGCGCGTCGCATCCATGAGGGAGCGCCACGAGTCGGCGTCACCGACCGCGCGGGCCACGTCGCTCGGGCAGATGGTGCGATCGGGCGCACGCTCGTCGACGAGGCGCAGCATCGTGCGCTCGAGCTCGTCGTCGCGGTCCATGCCCTCACGATGGCCGATGCGCATCCGTCGCGCGAGGGGCTGGCGCCACGCTCGACAACCTTCCACCAGAGGTTGAGATACACGCGCACCCGGGCTGTCGGGTCGCCGCCCGCCCCGCGCCTAGACTCGAGCACATGAGCGGTGGGACGGAGCAGACGGCGGCGCTGCCTGGCCTCGACGCTCCCGCCATGGGCCCCACGGGTCGACCGCTGCGGGCGTTCCCCGTGCCGGAGCCGCTGACGGGGCACGGCCCCGCGCGCATCATCGCGATGTGCAACCAGAAGGGCGGCGTCGGCAAGACGACGACGACCATCAACCTCGGCGCATCGCTCGCCGAGTACGGCCGCAAGGTGCTCGCGGTCGACTTCGATCCGCAGGGTGCGCTCTCGGCCGGCCTCGGCATCGACAACCACGACGCGACGACGATCTACGACCTGCTGCTGTCCTCGAAGCGCGACACGCACGAGGCCATCCAGCGCTCGAGCGTCGACGGCCTCGATGTCATCCCGGCGAACATCGACCTGTCGGCCGCCGAGGTGCACCTCGTCAGCGAGGTCGCCCGCGAGCAGATCCTCGCCCGCGTGCTGCGGCAGGTGTCCGACGAGTACGACCTCATCCTCGTGGACTGCCAGCCCTCCCTCGGCCTCCTCACCGTCAACGCACTCACGGCGGCGCACGGCGTGCTCGTGCCGCTCGAGTGCGAGTACTTCGCGCTGCGCGGCGTCGCCCTGCTCAAGGAGACGATCGACAAGGTGCAGGACCGCCTCAACCCGGCGCTGCGCCTCGACGGCATCCTCGCCACGATGTACGACTCCCGCACGCTGCACTCGCGCGAGGTGCTCGAGCGCGTCGTGCAGGCGTTCGGCGACACCGTGCTCGAGTCGGTCATCCGCCGCACGGTGAAGTTCCCGGACGCATCGGTCGCGGGCCGGCCGATCACGCAGTACGCGCCCGAGCACTCCGCCTCCGAGGCGTACCGCCAGGTCGCGCGTGAGCTCGTCGCCCGCGGCGCCGTCGCCTGAGCCCGTGGTGACGCAGCCCGAGGCGGACCCGGAGGCGTCGACCGAGCGGGATGCCGCAGTCGCGCTCGACGCGGCGTTGACGGACGCGGTCGCGGACGCGAGCGCCGACGGCGACCACGACGGTCCGGACGCGCAGGACGACGCCGGCGGCTTCCGCATCCACCAGCCCCACTTCGACGGGCCGTTCGACCTGCTGCTCACGCTCATCGGCAATCGCCGGCTCGACGTCACCGAGATCGCGCTCGGCCAGGTCACGAGCGACTTCATCGCGTACCTCTCGACGCTCGACGGCGACGGCATGCTCGACGAGGCCAGCGAGTTCCTCGTCGTCGCCGCGACGCTGCTCGACCTCAAGGTCGCGAGCCTGCTGCCGGCCGGCGAGGTCGTCGACGCGGAGGACGTCGCGTTGCTCGAGGCGCGCGACCTGCTCTTCGCGCGCCTGCTGCAGTACCGCGCGTTCAAGAGCGCTGCGGCGTGGTTCGACGAGCGGCTCTCGGCCGAGTCGACGCGGCATGCGCGCACCGTGCGGCTCGAGGAGCGATTCCGCAACCGCGCGCCCGAGCTGCGGTGGACGCTCTCGCCCGACGACTTCGCCGCGCTCGCGCTGCTCGCGATGACGCCGCGCGAGGTGCCCACCGTCGGCCTCGCGCATCTGCACGCCCCGCTCGTGTCGATCCGCGAGCAGGCCGCGCACGTCGTGTCGGTGCTGCGCGGCAGCGGCACGCGGACGTTCCGCGAGCTCGTCGCCGGCGCCGAGAGCCGCGGCGTCGTCGTCGCACGCTTCCTCGCCGTCCTCGAGCTCTACCGGCGCGGCGCGCTGGGCTTCGAGCAGGTCGAGCCGCTCGGCGAGCTCTCGATCTCGTGGACCGGCCACGACTTCCGCGACGACCAGCTCAGCACCCTGGGAGCCGACTATGACCACTGACGCAGCCACCGCATCCGACCAGGCGCAGCCCGACGCGTCGGCCGCGGCGCCGACCGAGCCCGAGGCGCCGGATCGCTCGCACCTGCCTCTCGTGCGCAGGCTCGAGGCCATCCTGCTCGTCGCCGACGAGCCGCAGGGCGTCGTGCACCTCGCGAGCGCGCTCGGCGCACCCGTCGCCGCCGTGCGCGAGGCCGTGGCGTCGCTGCGCGCCGACTACGACGGCGAGGGCGACGGGCCCGAGCGCGGCTTCGAGCTGCGCGAGGTGGGCGGCGGCTGGCGCCTCTACGTGCGCGAGGCGTACGACCCGGACGTCGAGGGATTCGTGCTCACGCAGACGCCGACGCGGCTGTCGCAGGCGGCGCTCGAGACGCTCGCGGTCATCGCGTACAAGCAGCCGATCACGCGCGGCGCGATCGCCGCCATCCGCGCCGTGAACGTCGACTCCGTCGTGCGCACGCTGCTGAGCCGCGGGCTCGTGACGGAGGCGTTCACCGACCCCGAGACGGGTGCGATCCACTACGAGACGACCGACCTACTGCTGCAGCAGATGGGTCTCGGCTCCATCGAGGAGCTGCCGCCCATCTCGCCGCTGCTGCCCGACTCCGACGAGGACGACGCATGACGGGCGACGTGCAGTCGACCGAGGGCGAGCGCCTGCAGAAGGTGCTCGCGGCCGCGGGCGTCGCCTCGCGACGCGTCGTGGAGGACATGATCGTCGAGGGCCGCATCGAGGTGGACGGCGAGGTCGTCACCGAGCTCGGCAGACGCATCACGCCCGACGCGCGCGTCACCGTCGACGGCACGCCCGTGCAGCTCGACGTGTCGAAGCGCTACGTCATGCTCAACAAGCCCACGGGGGTCGTCTCGTCGATGGCCGACGATCGCGGCCGGCCCGACCTGCGCACCTACGTCGCGGGGTTCGACGAGCGCCTCTACAACGTCGGCAGGCTCGACTTCGACACGTCGGGCCTCCTGCTGCTCACGAACGACGGCGAGCTGGCGAACGTGCTCGCGCATCCCTCGTTCGGCGTCGAGAAGACGTACGTCGCGAAGGTGCGCGGTCGGGTCGACTCGCGCATCGTGCGGACGCTGCGCAACGGCTTCGAGCTCGAGGACGGCTTCATCCGCGCCGACCGCGCCCGCATCGTCGGCACGCCCGGCCGGCAGGCGTCGATGCTCGAGATCACGCTCCACTCCGGCCGCAATCGCATCGTGCGCAGGATGCTCGACCACGTCGGGCACCCGGTCGTCGACCTCGTGCGCCGCCGCTTCGGCCCGCTGACGCTCGGCACCCTGGCCTCGGGCGCGACGCGCGAGCTCACGAAGGAGGAGCGGGGCGCGATCCTGAAGCTCGCGCGCTGACCGGCGGCGAGGTCGCGATGCCCGCCGTGCTCGCGGTGGCTGGGGTCTCGTAACTGCTCCTCGCTTCGCTCGGGGCCTCCTCGTCCAGCCGTCAGGGGAGCGTTCGAGGCCGGTCGTGCAGGAGATCGGGCGCTCCTCGACGAGCGGGTCATGCCGGGTGCCGGGCGGAGCCCGGCCGTCGCGTACCCTTGTCCGGTGACCCAACGACTCCGCGGACCCGTGCGCATCGTCGGCACCGGACTCCTCGGATCGTCCATCGGGATGGGCCTGACGCGGCTGGGCGTGGAGGTGACGCTCGCCGACGTGAGCCCCACGGCCGTCCGGCTCGCCGCCGACTACGGCGCCGGGCGCCCCGCGGGGCTCGGCGACGCTCCCGTGCTGGTCGTCGTCGCGGTGCCGCCCGACGTCACCGCCGACGTCGTCGCGCGCGAGCTCGACGCGCACCGCGACGCCGTCGTCATCGACGTCGCGAGCGTCAAGGCGCCCATCCTCGCCGACCTGCGCGCGGCGGGCGCCGACGTGAGCCGATACCTCGGCACGCATCCCATGGCCGGTCGCGAGCGCTCCGGCGCCCTCGCCGGTCGCGCCGACCTCTTCGTCGGTCGCCCGTGGGTCGTCGCCGACCACGACGCGATCACGTACGCGCGAGGCAGCGTCGTCGACGACCTCATCCTCGACCTCGGCGCGATCCCGATCGAGATGGACCCGGAGGAGCACGACCGCTCCGTCGCGACCGTGAGCCACGTGCCGCAGCTCGTCTCGACCCTCATGGGCGCGCGGCTGCAGGACGCCGCCGACGAGGCGCTGCGCCTCGCCGGCCAGGGGGTGCGCGACGTGACGCGCGTGGCTGGCAGCGATCCCGCGCTCTGGGTGCAGATCCTCTCGGCGAACGCGCCGGCGGTCGCCGAGCAGCTGCGAGCGCTGCGCGCCGACCTCGATCGCCTCGTCGACGCGCTCGACGACGTCGACCGCGAGGGGGCCAGGCGCACGCTCGCGGACGTGCTCGCCGACGGCCGCGCCGGCGTCGAACGACTGCCCGGGAAGCACGGTCAGCGCTCGCGGTTCACGCGCATCGCCGTGCGCGTCGACGACCGCCCGGGCCAGCTCGCCCGCCTCCTCACCGACATCGGAGACGCCAACGTGAACATGGAGGACGTGCGCCTCGAGCACGCGGAGGGCGCGCAGTTCGGCGTCGCCGAGATCCTCATCGCGCCCGAGACCGAGCAGCGCCTGCTCGAGGCCCTCGACGCGCGCGGATGGGCGGTGGTCTCGTGACGACCGTCGCGATCGACGGGCCCGCGGGCTCGGGCAAGTCGTCCGTCGCGCGGGTCGCCGCGGAGCAGCTGGGCTTCCACCTGCTCGACACCGGCGCGGCGTACCGTTCGCTCGCGTGGCTGGTGCTCGAGCGCGGCCTCGACCCGTACGTCGAGGCCGACGTGCTCGGCGTGCTCGACGACTTCGACTACGCCGTCGACACCTCCGGGCCCGTGCAGCGCTTCTCGGTCGGCGGCGTCGACGTCACCGACGCGATCCGCACCGAGCGCATCTCCGCCGCCGTCTCCGGCGTCGCCCGCGTGCCCGCCGTGCGGAAGGCCGTCAACGTGCGCTTCCGCGCCCTCATCGCCGAGGCCCGTCCGGGCATCGTCGTCGAGGGCCGCGACATCACGACGGTCGTGGCGCCCGACGCCGACGTGCGCATCCTGCTCACCGCCGACGAGGACGTGCGCATCCGCCGCCGCATCGGCGACGTGGGGGATGCGGCGGGCGTCGGCGAGCGCCTGAGCGCGCGCGACCGATCCGACAACCAGGTGGTCGACTTCATGACGCCCGCGCCGGGCGTCACGCTCGTCGACTCCACCCATCTCGACTTCGACGAGACCGTGGCCGCGGTCGTCGAGCTCGTCCGAACGCAGGAGCGTGCATGACCACCGATCAGCCCCAGGACGCCGGCCTCGAGCCGGACGACGTCGACGTCGAGGTCGTGCAGGCGTACCCGACGGACATGGACGAGGCGCGCGAGCGCGACGAGGCCCGCGACCTCGAGGAGGCTCGGGTCGCCGCGCTGCGCGCCGGCCTCGCCGAGTACGACCTCGACGAGGACGACGCCGCGCTGCTCGGCGCCGAGCTCGGACCCGACGACGTCGTCACGCTGCCGGCGCTGCCGGTGCTCGCGATCGTCGGCCGCCCGAACGTGGGCAAGTCGGCGCTCGTCAACCGCATCCTCGGCCGCCGCGAGGCCGTCGTCGAGGACACCCCGGGCGTCACGCGCGACCGCGTGACGTACCGAGCCGAGTGGGAGGGCCGCGCGTTCACGGTCGTCGACACCGGTGGCTGGGAGCCGGACGCGCGCGGCATCGACCGCTCGGTCGCGCAGCAGGCGGAGATCGCCGTCGACCTCGCCGACGCCGTGCTGTTCGTCGTCGACGTGACGGTCGGCGCGACGTCGACCGACGAGCACGTCGTGCGGATGCTGCGCTCGTCGTCGAAGCCCGTGCTGCTCGTCGCCAACAAGGCCGACGACGCGCGCCGCGACCTCGAGGCGTCGAGCCTGTGGAGCCTCGGCCTCGGCGAGCCGTACCCGGTGTCGGCGCTGCACAGCCGCGGCGTCGCCGACCTGCTCGACGCCGCCATGAAGGTGCTGCCCGACGAGTCGGCCGTCGCGAAGGTCGAGCTCGGCGGCCCCCGCCGCGTCGCGCTGCTGGGGCGCCCGAACGTGGGCAAGTCGTCGCTGCTCAACAAGGCGGCGGGGGAGGAGCGCGTGGTCGTCGACGAGCTCGCCGGCACGACGCGCGACCCGGTCGACGAGCAGATCGAGCTCGCCGGCCGCGTGTGGCGCTTCGTCGACACCGCCGGCATCCGTCGCCGCGTGCACCTGCAGCAGGGCGCCGACTTCTACGCGACGCTGCGCACGCAGGCGGCGCTCGAGAAGGCCGAGGTCGCGGTCGTGCTGCTCGACGTCACCGAGGTGCTCTCGGAGCAGGACGTGCGCATCGTCGACCTCGTGCTCGAGTCGGGTCGCGCGCTCGTGCTCGCATTCAACAAGTGGGACCAGCTCGACGACGACCGTCGTCGCTACCTCGAGCGCGAGATCGAGCAGGACCTCGCGCACGTGTCGTGGGCGCCGCGCGTGAACATCTCCGCGCGCACGGGCCGGCACCTCGAGAAGCTCGTGCCCGCGCTCGAGACCGCGCTCGAGTCGTGGGACATGCGCATCCCCACCGGCAGGCTCAATGCCTTCCTCTCCGAGCTCGCCGCCGCCAACCCGCACCCGGTGCGCGGCGGCAAGCAGCCGCGCATCCTGTTCGCGACGCAGGCGGGCACCAGGCCGCCGACCTTCGTGCTCTTCACGACCGGCTTCATCGAGGCGCAGTACCGCAGGTTCATCACGCGGCGCCTGCGCGAGGAGTTCGGCTTCGAGGGCAGCCCCATCCAGGTCAACGTGCGCGTGCGGGAGCGACGCGAGCGCCGCTGACGCTCACCAGTCGACGTCGTCGACGCTCGTGATCGCGCGCGGCGTCGCCGGCACGGCGGTGCTGCCGCGCGATCTCGCGCCGACCGGGATGCCGGAGAGGTCGAGCCGCGTGCGCGCGGCGAGGTCGTCGAGCGAGACCTCGTACGTCTGGAACCCGTCGAGGTAGGCGGGCTGCACGTCGGAGAGATCCTGCGCGAGCAGGAACGCCCGGGCGCGGATGGCGTCGCCGAGCCGGTAGACCACGATCTTCCAGTGCTCGCGCGGCAGCCGCACGAGGTCGCGGTACCAGGGGTCGTCGGGCTGCAGCACCGGGCCCGCGAAGACGACGACGCGGCGCTCGTGCAGCCGGTCGAGGTCGAGCACCGCGTGCTCGAGCTCGCCCCATGCGCCGCCGCGGCTCGCCTGGTTGAAGTCGGCCGTCTGCGGCGAGACGTTCGTGAAGCAGAAGGAGTCGCGATTCGCGGCGCGCGCCTCGTCGAGCGTGCCCCACAGCAGGTCGGCGCGGCGTGCGAGATGCCCGCGGTCGAGGTCGTTGTCGGCGTAGACGGCCTCCGTGGTCTGCTCGTCGAGCGGCAGGCGGTCGTCGGGGAAGAAGCGTCGCTCGCGCGGGATGTCGGGGAAGAGTCGCAGCCCGTCGATCGACCAGGCGACCGACCAGGCGAGGCGGCGTTCGCGGCTCATCGTCACCGTGAAGTGGGTCGAGTCGAGCACCGGAGCGCTCGGATCGTCGAGGGGCGTCGGCGCAGGCACGCGGACGCCGAGGAAGCGCTCGTCGTAGCCGGTCGCGCGCGGCTTGGGAGTGGCCATCGCTGCCGATGCTAGGCGGAGCCTCGGACGGCGCGCGTGGGGGAGGGCGCGGCGGGCTTGGTGCTCGAGCGGTGGTCGGGTCGGAGCGGTGGGCTCCTTTCGAGGCTCGCTTCGCTCGCACCTCAAGGAGCGGTTGCAGGGGAGCGGTCGGGTGGGAGCGGCGGAAAGGCTCGGTGGGCTTGCTTCGAGGCTCGCTTCGCTCGCTCCTCGAGGAGCGGGTGAGTGGAGCGGTCGAGTGGCAGCGGAGCGGGAACCGCGAGCGAGCCGCGGGCGCGATCAGTCTCGGGCGACGTGCGGCAGGGCCACCGGGAGGTAGTAGAGGCCGCGCTCGTCCTCGAAGACGCGCGCCTCGAGCGTCGCGCCCTCGGGCACGAACGCATCGACGTCGACGTGCCCCTCGGTCGGGGCCAGCGCGCGGACGGCGAAGGCGGGGATGAGGCCCTGACGGCCCTCGTCGTCGACCGCCAGCGCGTAGCGCGGGCCCGTCGAGCGCACGACGACCGTGCGGATCGGGATGCGGCCGACCGCCGCTCGCGCGCCCTCCGACGCCGGCTCGGCCGTCGCGACGTCGAACTCGCGTGCGAGGTCGTCGGCGAGCCGGTCGACCTCGGCGAGCAGGTTGGCCATCGTGCGGCCCACGGATCGGTGGAAGTCGCTCGGTCGCAGCCCGCCGCCGGGCTTGTAGAGGTCCTCGTGGGTGAGCTCGCCCCACGCATCCTGCACGCGCGTCTTGATCTGCACCTCGACGGCGACGACGGTCGTGCCCTCGGGCGTCGTGACGTCGACGTCGAGCAGCGCGTGCACGGCGCGGTATCCGGAGGGCTTCGGCTCGGCGACGTAGTCGCGCATCTCGACGAGATGGATGCCGGGCTCGAGCGCGCGGGCGACGTCGTCGGCCATGAGCGCCTGGTCGCGCGTCGACTTGCACAGCACCTTCACGCCGACGACGTCGCGCACGAGCTCCTCGACCTGCTCGACCGTGACCTCGGCCAGCGCGATCTCGGTCGCGGCGCGCGTGAGGCGGTCGACGGTGCGCGCCTCCTCCTTGATGCGTCCCGGCATGACGACGAGGCGCATGCGATCGGCGTCGGCGAGCAGCGCGTCGGCGCGCTCATCGAGCCATCCCTCGACCATGCCCATGGCGGCATCCCACGCGTCGGCGCGCGTCTCGTACGCGCGTCGCACCGCCGTCGTGGGATCCGTCATCGTCGCGTGCTCAGCGGACCTGGCGCACCTGGAACTGCCGGCGCGGGTGGGCGTACGCCTCCTGCGCCTCGACGAGCTGCAGCTCGCGCTCGCCCGAGTCGAGCGTCGTCTGCAGCAGGTCGAACACGCTCGACACCGTGGCCTCGAGCGCATCCCATGCCGAGCCCGACGTGCGGTAGTGCGCCGTGAAGAGCGCGGCCGTCACGTCGCCGGAGCCGTTCGCCTTGAAGGGCAGGAAGGGCGTCTGCACGATCCACGCACCCTCGTCGTCGACCGCGAGCATCTCGATCGTGCCCTCGGGGCGGTCGGGACGCTCGACGCTCGTCACGAGCACCGTGCGCGGGCCCATGTCGCGGGCGCGCTCGACCGACTCGAGCGTCTCGTCGAGCGTCGCCGGCTCCGTGTGCGTGAGGAAGCCGAGCTCGAACTGGTTCGGCGCGATGATGTCGGCGTGCGGGATGACGCGCTCGCGGATCAGCGGCGGGATCGCCGGTGCGACGAAGCACCCGGACTTGGCATTGCCCATGACGGGGTCGCACGTGTACGTCGCCTTCGGGTTGAGCGCCTTCGTGCGCTGCACGGCGTCGACGACGACGTCGACGATCGCCTCGCCGCCGAGGTAGCCGGACAGGACGGCGTCGACGCGCGCGAGCGCGCCCCGCTCCTCGATGCCGAGGATGACGTCGGCGACGTCGGATGCGGGCAGCAGCGGGCCGCGCCACGCGCCGTAGCCGGTGTGGTTCGAGAACACGACCGTCGAGACGGGCCAGACCTCGTGCCCCAGTCGCTGCAGCGGGAACACGGCGGCCGAGTTGCCGACGTGGCCGTAGGCGACCGACGACTGGATCGAGAGGATCTTCATCCTGCGATCCTCCCACCGCTCGCGGACGGACGCGGAATCGGCGCGGGCGGGCGGTCGTTTGCCCTACACCCGAGCAGCTCTTGCAATCAATGCGCGCTGGGCGACGAGTCTTACAAGCTCGACGTCCGCCTGTAGTGACTCCGTCTCGCGGCTGGACGGCAACAAGACGTCGGCGTGCCCTCCACCGTCTTGCTTTGCATGGACGATTCGACACCGAAGCGCGTAGATGCGATCTGCGACTTGGTCTCTCAGATCATTGGAGTTGTCGATGTTGATGACTCCGATCCCCTTCACCGACTGCTGCTTAGAGCAGAAGTGATCGGTGTACTCCGGCAGGGACTGAATGAAATCCTTGAGATCTGCTTCTTCCACGCACGCTCGAACCGTTGCTCGGAGCTGCTCCTTCTCGCCGGGACCGCTGCGCCCACCGGGACCAGCCAGATTGATGAGTTTGTACAGGGCAGCGTCATCGCGCGCGTCAAAGCCGGGATGAAGCAATTGGGTACGCACCGCGTTTACCGTCTGCTCTCGCGCGAAAAACGGGAAGAAGTGCTCGATCGCCTGGTAGTACGCGAGGTACTCAAGCAGAGGCAGCCCGCTCGCTGAGCGGCCGTACTGATACAGCTCAAGTGCCTGCGCCGCGTAGTGGTTTCTCGGGAACGCGGGCGGATGTTCGGGAGCTTCCTGGCGCCGTTGCCGACTCGCAAGTGACTTTCGCGCAATCTGCACCGGCACCCCATAGACGACATCGAGATCGAAAACGAACCCGTTGGCGTAGCGTTCCAGGGCTTCCAGTGCGGTGTCGTGGTCGGAGGTAACTACTCCGGTGACCTTGACAGTCGGGCCGGGGTCGAAGAGGGTGCTGAAGGCTTTCGTTGCTGCCGAAAGGGTTACGGATACGCCTTCGTTGCTGACGCTCAGACTCCAGTCGTCTAGCGATGATGCTCGTGAGAGACCGGCGTCGTCCTGATCGAGGGGCAGAGCAACCTCGGGATCGCTCTCGCCATTCTTGACAATGCCGGGGAGCCGGCGTAGCTGATGAGCGACGATGTTCCTGCCCGCCGGGCTGCGGGCCGTCAGAGCTGCTTCGATAGCCCCCGTCGACTTTGAAACGACCGCAACGTAGTCGCCCAGCACTACGAAATCTTCGAAGTGTTCGTCGAGGAGCGACTGGAAAGACGACGGGAAGGCAAGGACTCGTCGCTCATGGCGACCGTTCGGCAGGTAGACCATCGCGAAAGTGTTTCGGCGGCGTTCCTTCGTGCCAGGCAGGTCGCGGACTTCAACCTTGATATCTGCTTGCTTGGCCCGTTCCAGCAACTGCTCAAGCACGCCATTTTCCTGGGTCGGCCTGTCGATGTTGGCAGACTGCTCGTCAGACATTTCTGAAACATACCGTCGCCTCGGTCGGATGGGGAACAGTCATGAAGTAGCGATCGTTGCATCGAGCATGAGCGAGGCAGCCCGTCCGACCGTCCGTCAGCTGCGCATCGTCGTCGAGGCCGACGACCACGACGCCGCCGTCGCGTTCTTCCGAGACGCGCTCGGGCTGCCGGAGCAGGCCGCGTACGTGGGGGAGGGCGACGAGCGCGTCGTCATCCTCGAGGCGGGGCGGGCGACGCTCGAGCTCGCAAACCCGTCGCACGTGCGCGCGATCGATGCCGTCGAGACCGACGGCGTGACGAGCCCGCGCATCCGCCTCGCGTTCGAGGTCGACGACGCCGCCGCGACGACGTCGGTGCTGGAGGATGCGGGTGCCGAGGTGCTCGCGACGCCGCGCGAGACGCCATGGCGCTCGCTCAACGCACGGTTGCAGGCGCCCGCCGACCTGCAGGTCACGCTCTTCGAGGAGCTCGAGTCGCTCGACGAGCGATCGCAGCGGGACGGGTTCGGCACGGGGGAGCGCTGAGCAGCGCTCGACGTGCTCCTGAGCGAGGACGCACGTGCATGGTGCACATGCCTCCTCGGTGAGCGACACTCCGCGCGCTAGCGTCGAGCCCGTGACCGACCGCGAGCCATCGTCGCTCGCCGACCGGCTCGAGCGGCACCAGGCGCCCATCCTGCTCGGCGCCGTCGCGCTCGGGTTCGCGCTCGGCGTCGCCTGGCCGGGCGCACACGCGCTCGAGACGATCGTCGACTCGGCGATCGCGCTCATGCTGCTCGTGACCTTCCTGGGCGTGCCGTTCGGCGCGCTCGTCGAGGGGTTGCGGCACTGGCGGCTGCTCGCGACGCTGCTCGTGACGTCGTTCGTCGTCGCGCCCGTCGTCGCGTTCGCGCTCACGCGGCTCGTGAGCCACGATGCCGGCCTCGTCGCGGGCGCCCTGCTCGTGCTGCTCGCGCCGTGCGTCGACTACGTCGTCGTGTTCACGGCGCTCGCACGCGGCGCGCACGCGGGCCTCCTCGCGGCGACGCCCGTGCTCATGGTCGTGCAGGTCGTGCTGCTGCCGCCGCTGCTCGGCATCACCGCGGGGCAGGAGGTCGTCGCCGCGCTCGACGTCGGTCGACTCGCCGCAGCGTTCGGCCTGCTCGTGCTGCTGCCGCTCGCGATCGCAGCGGCGATCCGGCTCGTGGGTCGCCGCGCGCCGGTCGTCGACCGCGCCGCGTCGCGCGCGGTCGGGACCGTCGTGCCCGTCACGGCCCTCGTGCTCGTCGTCGTCGCGGCGTCGCAGGCGCGGCGCATCCTTGCCTCGGCCGACGACCTCGTCGCGCTCGTGCCCGTCTACGTCGGGTTCGCGGCGCTCATGGTGGCTGCCGGCATCCTCGTCTCCCGCGTCGCTCGGCTCGGCGTCGCCGACGCCCGCGCGGTCGTGCTGAGCGGCGTCGCGCGCAACTCGCTCGTCGTGCTGCCCGTGGCCCTCGCGCTGCCGCCGGCCCTCGCGCTCGCCGCCCCTGCCGTCGTCGCGCAGACCGTCGTCGAGCTCGTGGTGCTCGTCGTGCTCGTGCGGCTGCTGCCGCGACTGGTGTGCGAGCGCTGAGGCTCAGTCCGCGACGACGGCCTCGACGAGGCTGCCCTGCGCGTAGCCGAGCCAGTCGACGACCGCTTGGAGGTGCGCGAGGTCCCCTCGCTCAGGTTGAGGTGATTCGTCGGTCCCTACTGCACCCGCGTGCCGGCAAGTCCTCACGCCCCTTGGTCTGAGGTTCAACGCTTAGTCGGCGGCGCCTGCGACAATACGAAGCAGTCGAAGGCGGGGGAATGGACCTGACGAGGGTGCAAGAGTGTGTCGAGGCGGCACTTGGCCCAAGCGCGTCCTGGCGGCTGGGCCTCTTGCTCTACGGGAGCCAGGCTCGGGGGACAGCGCGGAATGAGTCCGATGTTGACGTTCTGGAACTTGTGCGATCGGCGCCTCGCGCGTCGTCGAATGGGTTCGTCAATGTCACGCAGTACACGCCAGCGGCTCTCGAGTCACTTGCGCTCAACGGCAGCTTGTTTGTGACTCATCTGAAGCAAGACGGAATCGTCTTGCAGGATCCCGATCGGATTCTCTCCGATGTTTTGAACAAGTACAGACCGCCGCGGGACTACCGGTCCGTTCGAGAGCAGTTGAGGATCGTCTCCGGAGTGCTCGACCCAAGCGCGCTCGACTTCGCTCGTCATGCGGCTGCTCTTGGCGGACTAGGTATCTACTTGCTTCGCACGGCCCTTTACGTTGACTCTGTCGAGCGTGGTCTTCCGAACTTCGACCTCGACTCCCTCACTTCAAATCGAGCGGAGCTGCATGCACTGATGCGTGACCGGCGACGTGGTGAGTGGGGGCCCGAGGCTATCTCCCTGATCTATGGAGAGCTTGGACGGCTGACTGCCGTGAAGAGGAATGACGTGGGCTCCGTCATCGGGTACGCGGCGCTGCACTCGAATCGCCCTGACCTCACGGTCATGTTCACTTCCGTACTCTCAGGCGGCAGAGAGCTCGATTACTCGGCGCTGACGCTCCCACCGTTCTAGGGCGTTTAGGTGGGTCTGATCGTTGTCGGCGACGTGCATGGTTGCGTCGAGCCTCTCCGCCTTGCACTCAGTTGGGCCGCCAACTTCAAGGACAGACGTGTGGTGCTCGTGGGCGACTACATCGACCGCGGACCTGCAAGCAAGGAAGTGATCGAGACCCTCATCCGAGAAGTCGTCGCGGGGCGACAGCCTCACGCTCCTCGCCGGCAATCACGAGATTGATCTGATGAATTTCCTTGCAGGCGGCCAACCCCAGCAGTTTCTTGCAAACGGGGGGCTTGCCACCGTTCGTAGTTACCTGGGGGCACGAAGCCTGGGCAATCCGCTCGAAGTTTTCCGCGAGGAGTTCCCTGACGCGCACCTGAAGTTTCTTCGCAGTTTGCACCTGTTCTTCGAAGACGATTCGACGTTCGTGAGTCATGCCGGTTGGGACACCGGCCGACCAGGCGACCGCAATCCTGGAGCCCTTACGGCGTCGGCGCCCGAGATCTTTTGTGTCGGTGTCGAGCCGCCGCGACCTCTCGCGGTGGTGGGGCATTACGTCCAGCCGGACGGAACGCCGCATCTGTCTGACCACCTGATCGCACTCGACACTGGTTGTGGTTCACTGAGCGGCGGGCCCCTGACAGCAGTACTTCTACCCGAGCGGGTCTTCCAACAGTTTTGAGGAGTTGAGGTGAGCACTCAGGACCTCGTCCGCCAGATGCGGGATGCGCTGGCGCGCGGAGACCGCGTCGCTGCCATCCACTACTCGTGTGAGAGCTTCTATGACGTTACGGACCGCCCGGTTGCCATCAGTGCTATCGCGGTCACGGAGGTGCACGACAGCACTGGTGGTCAGTCGGGCCGAGTCTTTTCGATAGCCGGCGCGCTTGCGCATGATGACGCCCTCGAGCGAGAGAAGGACTTGCTGCGTCGGTTCTTCGAGTACGTGCGGGCGCATGCCGACACCTGGTGGGTCCACTGGAACATGGACAACGCGACTTACGGATTCGAGGCGTTGGTCACTCGTTACCGCTACCTGTTCAACGAGGATGCGCCAACTTCGTTTGCGCGGGATCGATTGCTCGATCTGGACTCGGCCATCGAAGCCCGATATGGGAGCGGGTTTGCTAACCATCCCAAGTTGCGCAGCCTCTGCACACTTAACGGGTACTTCATGGCTCACTTCTCGGACGGCAAGGAAGAGGCTCGGGCCTTCGGTGAGGGCGATCACGGATTGTGCGAGCGATCAGCCTCAGCTAAGTCGTCGCTGCTTGCCAAGGCGGCCGTCGACCTCTTTGAAGGCAGACTTCAGACTTTGAACTCCGTTGGAACATTGGAGTATGCCGGGGAGAGGCTGGATGCTGTCAGGGTTGTCCTCGATCTCGGCGAGAAGTTCTTGTACGTCGAGAGGGAACTGAAGCATCGACATGGGAACCGGCCGACGCTCGAGGTGAGCGACGAGCATGACGCCCAAGACCTGTTCCGTTCCCTACTGCGTGTCTTTTTTGAGGACATTCGACCGGAGGATTACACGCCTTCCTATGCCGGCGCATCGAGCCGTATCGATTTTGTGATCCCCGAGATTGAGTTGGCGATCGAGTTGAAATTTGCTCGCGACACCATGTCGGACAAGACGCTTGGCGAGGAGCTCCTGGTGGATCGCGATCGATACTCTGGCCGTCGCGACGTGCGTCACCTGGTCTGCCTAGTGTTTGACCACGATGGGAAGTTGCGGAACCCCCGTGCGCTCGAGGCTGATCTCGCGCGGAAAGCGAGTGAGGAATCGCTAGCAGTTACCGTCCGTATCTTTGATCGCTAGTCGCGCCGCCGCGTACAGCCGGCGGCGGGCTTCGAGAGAGTGTCCGTCCGTGATTCATGCGAGCGTCGGCTTGCGAGAGTACGAGCGCTCCAATGCGCCCGCGGCGCCGGCCGTCGTCACGCAGACCGTCGTCGAGCTCGTGGTGCTCGTCGTGCTCGTGCGGCTGCTGCCGCGACTGGTGCGCGACCGCCCCGGCGCCTAGTCGTCGTCGGGGATGGGCGTCTGCTGGTACAGCACGAGCAGCGGCACGTCGTCGACCAGCCGGTAGACGCTCGTCATGAGCGCGTGGAACGCGGGCGCGTCGCCGCGCGTCGCCGTCGCTCGGTAGACGAGCGCGGCGGCATCCTCGCCGAGGGGCACGTGCCGCACGTTCTCGATGTCGTAGCGATCCCACGGCGCCGCGCCGTCGAGGCTCTCGACGACGGCGTCGCGGTCGAGCGCGACGCCGTGCGCGAGCACCATGAGCGCGTCGGGCGCCATCCGCCCGCCGTAGAACTCGTGACCCACCCCGAGACGCAGCGACTCCCAGCCCGAGTGCTCGAGCTCGAGCAGCCGATCGTGCGAGAGCTGCGGCGACGTCATGCGATCACTCCGAGACGACGGCCTCGACGAGGCTGCCTTGCGCGTAGCCGAGCCAGTCGACGACCGCCTGGAACTGCGCGAGATCCTCGACGCTGAGGTCGAGATGGCTCGTCGGACCCTGCTGCACGCGCGTGTGGAGGACGAGGCGGATGTCGCCGATGCCCGCGAGCCACGCATCCACCGACGCCTCTGGCACTGCGACGCGGACGCGCTCGTCGTCGGTCGTGTCGTGCGCCGCGAGGTCGCGGGCCATCGCCCGCTGCCGGTCGAGCCGCAGCGCGGCCTGGTCGTCGGCGGTGAGCCTGCGGAACTCCTCCGCGAGCTCCTCGTCCTCGTACGCGGCGGGGAAGAGCCGCTCGACGACGGGATCGGCGCGGTCGGCCTCGCCGTCGCGCACGGCGACGAACACCTGCCGCACCTGGGACACGAGCCGCGTCAGCATCGTGGCCTCGTCGTGCGTGAGCTCGAGCACGAGCGCGTCGCCGTCGCGGCGCCAGGGCCTCATTCGACCCGCTCCAGGGTCGCGAGGAGGCCGTAGCCGTGCATCGCCGAGACATGCAGCTCCTGCTGCTCCCGCCCGCCGACCGAGACGACGGCGCGCCCCTTCGTGTGCACCTGCAGCATGAGCCGCTCGGCCTTCGCCTCGTCGAACCCGAAGTACGTGCGGAAGACGTACGTGACGTACGTCATGAGGTTCACCGGGTCGTCCCAGACGACCGTGACCCAGTCGCCGTCGGTCGAGGTCAGCGCGGCGTCGTCGACCTCGAGGTCGACGTCCGTCGCGATGCCCTGCATGCGATCGAGCCTACGCACGGGCTCGCCGCGAGGCCACGGCGGCGCGTCGTGTCGGGGGATGCCGGCTCGGCCGGGCGCCGCCGGGGGCGCTCAGACGGGCTCGACGACGCGCTGCTCGTGCGTCTCGAGACGACGGAGCGAGGCCTGCCGCCGGTCGAGCGACACGCTGACGATCGCGAGGCCGAAGCCGGCCGTCGCGAGCAGCACGCCCACCCAGCCGGGCGCGAGGTAGCCGAGGCCTGCGCCGATGACGGCGCCGCCGACCGCGGCACCGAGGCTGTTGCCGACGTTGAACGCCGCGTGGTTCATCGCGGCGCCCAGCAGCTGGGCGTCGCCCGCGATCTGGATGATGCGCGACTGGATCGACGGCACGAGCGTGGAGGTCGTGAGGCCGATGAGGAACGCGAGCACGAACAGCGCGACGGGGTGGCCGCCGAACGCCGAGTAGGCGCCCATGACGGGGATGACGGTGATGAAGCCGCCGAGCATCGTGGGGATGAGGGCCTTGTCGCCGAGAAGCCCGCCGAGCACGTTGCCGATCGTCATGCCGATGCCGACCGTGGCGAGGACCCACGGCACCGTGGATGCGGGGAGCATGGCGACGCGCGTGACGGTCTCGGCGATGTACGAGTAGATGGCGAAGAAGCCGCCGAACCCGACCGCGCCGACGGCGAGCATGAGCCAGAGCCGACCGCTGCGCAGCGCCGAGAGCTCGCGCAGCGGGTCGCGCTCGGGGTTGCCCGCGACCTGCGGCAGCGTGCGGAAGGCGAGCAGCAGCGTGATGGCGAAGATGCCGGCGATCGCCACGTACGACCAGCGCCATCCCGCCGTCTGGCCGAGGTAGGTGCCCAGCGGCACGCCGATGACGTTCGCGATCGTGAGGCCCGACAGCGCCAGCGCGACGCCTGCGCCCTGCCTGCCCGGACCCATGATGCGGGCGGCGAGCAGCGACGCGACGCCGAAGTAGGCACCGTGCGGCAGGCCCGACACGAAGCGCGAGAGCATCGTGAGCTCGAACGTCGGCATGAGCGCGCTCGAGAGGTTCGCGACCGTGAAGGCGGCGGCGAGGATGAGCACGAGGCGCGTCTGCGACATGCGCGCCGCGAGCACCGCGATCGCGGGCGCGCCGACGACGACGCCGAGCGCGTAGGCCGAGATGAGCCAGCCGGCGGTCTGGATGCCGCGCTCGGGGTTCTGCACGAATCCGGGCACGAGCTCGTCGCCGATGAGCGGCAGCAGGCCCATGGAGGCGAACTCGGTCGTGCCGATGCCGAAGCCGCCGAGGGCGAGGGCGACGAGCGCGAGGACGCGACGCGTCGGGGTGAGCTGCTGCATGGGAGGGGTCTCCGGATGGTGCGGGGGACAGGGCCGTGCAGCGCTGCAGGACTCCATCGTATTCCCTCGTGCATCGCGGCTCGGGGTCGACGCGGCGCAGGCGGTCGACTAAGGTGAGGGTTGCCTTACCGCCCACCCCTCCCGCAGCGAGCGCTGCACGAAGGAGCTCCCGCATGGCCGGACCCGCCCGCGTCGCCGCCGTCGCACCGCGCTTCATCGAGCTCGAGGTGCTCGGCGCCCAGCAGCTCTCGCCGCACCTGCGTCGCATCACGCTCGGTGGCGAGGACGTGGCGAACATGACGCCGCAGGGCTACGACCAGTGGTTCCGCTTCTTCATGCGCCGTCCCGGCCAGGACGCGCTGCAGGTGCCCACGAGCCCCAAGCAGTGGTTCCCGCAGTACCTGCTGATGTCGGAGGCCAAGCGCCCCTTCATCCGCAACTACACCGTGCGCTCGTTCCGCCGCGACGCGGGGGAGCTCGACATCGACTTCGTCGTGCACGAGGACCCGGGCCCTGGCGCGCAGTGGTCGCTCGACGCGAAAGTCGGCGAGCGCGCCGCGCTGCTCGACGAGGGCCTGCTCTACAACGACGAGGGTGCCGAGGGCGACGTGCTCATGGTCGGCGACGAGTCGGTCATCCCCGCCATCGCCGGCGTCTGCGGCTCGATCGACCGCGCGACGCGCGGCGTCGCCGTCATCGAGGTCGGTCACCTCGACGACGTGCAGGACCTCGGCGAGCCCGAGGGCGTCGAGGTGCATTGGATCCACCGGGGCGCCGAGCGCGAGGGCCAGGCCGGCCTGCGCGCGCTCGCCGACCTCGACCTGCCCGCCGACCTCGGCTACGCGTATGCGGCGGGGGAGCAGTCGCTCGCGACCGGCGCGCGACGCCACCTCGTGAAGCACCGCGGCGTCGACAAGGCGAACGTGACGTTCACGGGCTACTGGCGCCTCGGCAAGGCCTACGTCTCCTGACGCGCGCTCGCTTCGACGACGTCGCCCTCCGCCGTGGAGGGCGGCGTCGCTGCGCGCGGCGGGCGACGCGTCGCGCTCGTGAGCCTCGACGCGCTGCTGCTGCGGATCGATCGCGTCGCCGCCGCCGGCAAGAAGGCCGCTTCTTGACGCTCGGGCAAGCGTCGCCCGCCTGAGCGCCCGGAAGCCGCCCTCGATCTCGCGCTCCAGCGAAAGGATGGGATCGCGGCGAGATCCGCCGCGATGGACATCGACCCCACGTGGTCGCGAGGAGCGAAGAGCGAGTGACGGACGCAGTGCAGCGGTCTCAGGACGCATGGTTGGAGCGCGTGGCGATGGCGGAGTCCGCCATCCCCCTCATCGGCAGGCTCTATCGCGAGCGGAACGTCATCCCGCACGTGCACGGTCGCAAGATCATCAACCGTTCGGCGATCGAGGTGCTGCGTGCGCACCGCTGGGCTCGTCGCGTGAGCGACGTGGAGCTCGACGTCGCGCACTCGCTGCTCGCGCTGCAGGTCGCCGACGAGCTGCGCGTGCAGGGCATCTCGCTCGACCTCGGTCGGCTGCTCGACGGCGCCCCCGATGACGTGGCCGACCTCGAGGCGTACGTGCGCGACGCCATCGGATCGCTGCGCTCGTGGGAGCACCAGGAGCCGACCGACGTCGTGCTCTACGGCTTCGGCCGCATCGGTCGCCTGCTCGCCCGCATCCTCGTCGGCCACGCGGGCAACGGCCTCGGCCTGCGCCTGCGCGCGATCGTCGTGCGCTCGAGCGGGGCGAACGACCTCGACAAGCGCGCGAACCTGCTGCGCCGCGACTCGGTGCACGGCCCCTTCGAGGGCACGATCCAGGTCGACCACGAGGCGTCGACGATCCTCGCGAACGGCACGCTCATCCAGGTCATCCACTCCGACGACCCGGCGACCGTCGACTACGAGGCCCACGGCATCCGCGACGCGATCGTCGTCGACAACACGGGCCGCTGGCGCGACGAGGCGGGGCTGTCGTTGCACCTGCAGTCGAAGGGCGTCGCGCGCGTCCTGCTCACGGCACCGGGCAAGAGCCCGCTGAAGAACGTCGTGTACGGCATCAACCACGACATGATCGCCGCCGACGACCGGATCGTCACGGCGGCGTCGTGCACGACGAACGCCATCACCCCCGTGCTCAAGGTGCTGCACGACGCGTACGGCGTCGAGCACGGCCACGTCGAGACGGTGCACTCGTACACGAACGACCAGAACCTCATCGACAACTTCCACAAGGGCGACCGTCGCGGCCGCTCGGCGGCGCTCAACATGGTGCTCACCGAGACCGGCGCTGCGAAGGCCGTCGCGAAGGCGCTGCCGGAGCTCGAGGGTCGCCTGACGGGCAACGCGATCCGCGTGCCGACGCCCGACGTGTCGATGGCGATCCTCAACCTCACGCTCGAGACGGCCGTGGAGCGCGACCAGGTCAACGAGCTGCTGCGCCGCGCGTCGCTCAAGGGGCGCCTGCGCACGCAGATCGACTTCGTCGACTCGCCCGAGGTCGTCTCGACCGACTTCGTGGGCAACAACCGGGCGGGCATCGTCGACGGCCTCGCGACGATCGCCTCCGGCCGCCACCTCGTCGTCTACGTCTGGTACGACAACGAGTACGGCTACTCGTCGCAGGTGGTGCGCGTGCTCGAGCACATGGCCGAGCAGATGCAGGCGGCGCGCGTCGAGATGACGCGCGAGCCCATCGGCGGCGTCGCGGCGGAGGCTGCCATCGGCTGACGCGAGGATGCGGCAGCGGCGCGGCGGAACCTGAGCCAGGCTCAAGGTCCGCCGCGCCCGGGCTCGGGCGCCGTCCAACCCGCGGCCGGAGCCGTCCCGAACGACCAGCAGTGCCCGGAGCGGGCACGCAGGCTCAGGAGGGACATCCCATGAAGAAGACCACTCGGACCATGAGCGCCGCAGCCATGACGGCTGCGCTGGCCATCGGTGGCGTCGCCATCGGCGGACCCGCCGCCATGGCCTCGGACGCGTCGTACTCCGTGGGCTCGTACTCCACCTCCACTCCGACGCCGCAGGCGGCGCTCATCGAGGGACCGCTCGTGCAGGGCCCGCTCGTCGACGTCGGCGGCATCCTGAACTTCCTGCAGATCGGCCAGTTCCAGTAGGCCTCGCGCCTCGACCGACCGACACAAGACCATGTCGGCCCCGCGCGCCGCGCGGGGCTGGCGTCTTTCAGGAGCGCCATCCGTGACGAGCACGACGCCCACGAACGACCGATCGACCGACACCCCGAGCGACGACGCTCGCGTCCCGCTCACGGCGGCGCAGCGCGGCATCTGGTACGCGCAGCAGCTCGACGAGGCGAACCCGACGTACCAGATCGGGCAGTACCTCGACCTGCGCGGACGCATCGAGCCCGCGCTCATGCGGCTCGCGGTCACGAAGATCGTCGCCGACCTCGAGGCCGTGCACCTGCGCCTGCGCGACGACGGCGACGGCCCCTACGCGATCGCCGAGCCTCCGGCGCCCACCGACGACCTGCTCGAGGTCGTCGACCTGCGCGACCTCGACGCCGACGACGCGTTCGCGCGGGCACGCGAGCGCATGGACGTCGAGATGGCCACGCCGCGCGACCTCACGGGCGACGAGCTGTTCGGCGCCATCCTCTTCCGCCTCGACGGCGACCGCTCGCTGTTCTTCCAGCGCGTGCACCACATCCTGCTCGACGGCTACGGCGCCGTCGTCGCCCTGCGCTACCTCGCGGGCGTCTACACGAGCCTCGCGCGCTTCACGCCCGGCGGCCGCGTCCTCGACCTCGTCGACGGCGTCGTGGCGCGCGTCGCCGCGCGCATCCCCTCGCCGCTGCCGTCGCTCGCCCAGCTGCACGCGTCGCTCGACGCGTACGAGGCGTCCGACCAGCGCGACGCCGACGAGGCGTACTGGACCGATGCGCTCGCCGACGACGCGGTCGTCGAGGGCCTGGAGGGATCGGCGGACGGCGTCGCCTCGCGCGTCGTGCGCGTGTCGGTGCCGCTCGACGACGCCCTCGTCGAGCGCCTCGCCGGCCTTGGCCGCGACCTGCCCAAGACCGTCGTCGGCGTCATCGCGCTGTACATGGCGAAGGTGACGGGGGAGACGCGCGTGTCGCTCGGCCTGCCCGTGACGGCGCGTCGCGGCTCGGTCGCGAAGACGACGCCGTCGATGCTCTCGAGCATCCTGCCGCTGCGCGTCGACGTCGACCCCGCTGCCACGGTGGGCGACGTCGTGGCCCACGCGGGCGACGTCGTGCGCGGCGCCGTGCGCCACCAGCGCTTCCGCGTCGAGCGCGTGGCGAGCGCGCCCACGTTCGCGGGCCCGTCGGTCAACCTGCTGCCCGTCATCGACGCGCTGCGCTTCGGTGCGGCGACCGGGGAGGTGCGCATCCTGTCGACCGGCCCCGTGCACGACCTGTCGATCGTGCTCTCCGGCCTCGCGAGCGACGCCGCCGACGCCACGCTGCAGCTCGAGGGCGACGCCGAGCTCCACACGCCCGAGAGCCTCCGGGAGCACGCCGAGCGGCTGCTGGCGCTCGTCGGCGACGCGCTCGACGACGACGGCCTGGTCGTGACGGACGCGTCCATCCTCGGCGCCGACGAGGCGTCGACGCTGCTCGAGCGAGGCGCTGGCCGGCAGGTTCCGATCGAGCGCGAGACCGTGCTCGAGGCCTTCGCCGCCGTCGCCGCGCAGCGCCCGCACGAGCCCGCGGTCGTCGCCGAGGACGGCATGGCGACGTTCTCGATGCTCGACGCGGATGCCACGCGCCTCGCGCACCATCTCGTGTCGCAGGGCGTCGGCCCCGGCGCACGCGTCGCCGTGCGCATCGAGCGCAGCGCACTGCTGCCGATGCTCGTGCTCGCCGTGCTGCGCGCGGGCGGCGCCTACGTGCCGCTCGACCCCGAGTACCCCATCGACCGCGTCGCGGGCATGGTCGAGGACGCCGATCCCGTGCTGCTGCTCACGAGCACGGGGCAGCTCGAGCGCGACCGCGCCGCGGGAGCGGACTGGGCGGTGCCGACCCTCGCGGTCGACGCCGACACCGCGACGTGGCGCCGGGCCACCGCCGACCCGGCGGCGCTGCCCGTGGCCGCCGACGACGACCTGGCCTACGTCGTGTTCACCTCCGGCAGCACCGGTCGACCCAAGGGCGTCGGCGTCGACCGCATCGCGCTGCGCAACCTCTTCCAGCAGCACCGCGCCGAGATGTTCGAGCCCGCAGCCGAGCGGCTCGGACGCCCCGTGCGCGTCGCGCACACTGCAGGCCTGTCGTTCGACGCCGCGTGGGATCCGCTGCTGTGGCTCTTCGCCGGCCACGAGCTGCACGTCATCGACGACGACGCCCGACGCGACCCGCAGCGACTCGTGCGGCTGCTCGCCGAGCGCCGCATCGACGCCATCGAGACGACGCCGTCGTTCGCCGAGGCGCTCATCGCCGCCGGCATGCTCGACGCCGACCGGCACCCCACGGAGATCGCGCTCGGCGGCGAGGCCGTCGGCCCCGCGCTCTGGGATGCGCTCGCAGCGCGCGACGACATCCACGCCGTCAACCTCTACGGCCCCACCGAGACGACGGTCGACAGCCTGATCGCCGTCATCGAGCCCGGCGTGCAGCCGCACATCGGTGCCTCGGTGCGCAACGCACGGCACTACATCCTCGATGCGAGCCTCGCGCCCGTGCCCGACCGCGCCGTCGGCGAGCTGTACCTCGCGGGCGCGAACGTCGCCCGCGGATACGTCGGCCGGCCCGATCTCAGCGCCGAGCGCTTCGTCGCCGACCCGTTCGCCGACGACGGCTCGCGCATGTACCGCACGGGCGACGTCGTGCGCCGCCGACGCGACGGCTCGATCCGCTTCGTGGGCCGCATCGACGACCAGGTGAAGATCCGCGGCTACCGCGTGGAGCTCGACGAGGTCGAGGCGGCCATGCGCCGCCAGGACCGCGTGACGCGCGCGGCGGCCGTCGTGCACGGCGAGGGCGCCACGGCGCGCATCGTCGGCTACGTCACCGCCGACGGCGACCTCGACGGCCTCGGTGCCGCCGTGCGCGAGTCGATGCGCCGCGGGGTGCCCGACTACATGGTGCCGTCGACGATCATGGCGCTCAGCGACCTGCCGATGACCCCCAACGGCAAGCTCGACCGCCGCGCCCTGCCGACGCCGGAGCGCTCGAGCGCCGACCCGGCGCAGCAGCCGCAGACGACGGTGCAGCGCATCGTCGCCGAGGCCTTCGCCGAGACCCTCGAGGTGGATGCCGTCGGCATCGACGAGGACTTCTTCGCCGCCGGCGGGCACTCGCTGCTCGCGACGCGACTCGCGTCGACGCTCTCGGAGCGGCTCGAGCGGCAGATCACCGTGCGCGACGTCTTCGAGCGGCCGACGGTCGCCGCGCTCGCGGAGCGCGCGGGCGACGCGGGCGTGGACGACCGGCCGTCGCGACTCTCGCGCGCCACGCGCCCCGACCCGCTGCCGGTGTCGCTCGCGCAGCGTCGCCTGTGGTTCCTGAACCGGCTCGAGCCCGACTCGGCCGCCTACTCGATCCCCGTCGTGCTGCACCTCGACGGTCCGCTCGACGTGGCCGCGCTGCGCGCCGCGTTCGTCGACGTCGCCGAGCGGCACGAGCCGCTGCGCACCGTCACGCCGCTGGTCGACGGCGAGCCCGTGCAGCGCATCCTGTCGGGAGCCGACGCCGCGCCGCCGTTCACGGCGGTCGACGTGCCCGAGGAGCGGGTCGAGGCCGTCGTGCGCCAGGAGGCCATGCGTCCGTTCGACGTGACGGTGGAGACGCCGCTGCGCGCCGTACTGCTGCGCGTCGCGCCCGAGCGCCACGTGCTCGTGGCGACGATGCACCACATCGCCTCCGACGGCTGGTCCCTCGCGCCGTTCGCGCGCGACCTCGGCACCGCCTACGCCGCCCGCGCGGCCGGGGAGGAGCCCGGCTGGGCGCCCCTCGCCGTCGACTACGCCGACTTCGCGCTGTGGCAGCGCGAGCACCTCGGCTCGGCCGACGACCCGGACAGCGAGCTGTCGACGCAGCTCGCACACTGGCGCAGCGTGCTCGACGGTGCGCCCGACGAGATCTCGCTGCCGCGCGATCGCGCCCGCGGTGCCGCCGACCCGACCGATCCCGCGCAGCGCGGCGTCGGCGAGGTCGCGCTGACGCTCGACGCCGAGCGGCACGCCGCCGTGCGCGAGCTGGCGAGCGAGCACCGCACGAGCCTCTTCATCGTGCTGCACGCCGCCGTCGCCGCCATGCTCGAGCAGCAGGGCGCAGGCTCCGACGTCGTCGTCGGCACGCCCGTCGCCGGCCGCACCGACCCGCAGCTCGACGACCTCGTGGGCTTCTTCGTGAACACGGTCGTGCTGCGCACGTCGCTCGCGGGCGACCCGACGCTCGAGGAGCTGCTCGAGCGGGTGCGCACGAGCAACACCGAGGCGTACGCGCACCAGGACGTGCCGTTCGACGCCGTCGTCGACGCCCTGCGTCCGCCGCGCGTCGCGGATCGGCCACCGCTGTTCCAGGTGCTGCTCACGCTGCAGTCGACCGAGCCCGCATCCCTCGACCTCGGCGACGTCGCCGTGACGGTGCCCGGCCAGGCCACGAGCGCGGGCGTCAAGGCCGACCTGCTCATCGACGTCGCGACGCCCGAGGGCGACGACGGCGCGCTCGTCGCGACGCTCGGCTTCGACCGCGCGCTGTTCGACGAGACGACGGCCGAGCGGATGCGCGACGCCCTCGACCGCGTGCTCGCGGGGTTCGTGGACGCGCCGCACCGCCGCGTGTCCGACATCCCCTCGGTCGACGCGGCCACCGTGCGCGTGCTCGACGAGCAGTCGACGGGCCGCGCGCTCGAGGTGTCGGGCACCGTGCTCGACCGACTCGCCGCCACGGTCGCGGCGCAGCCCGACGTCGACGCGCTCGTCGACGCCCACGGCACGACGACGTTCGCCGACCTCGGCGCGCGCGTCGATCGCCTGGCGGCCGGGCTCGCCGCCCTCGGCGTCGCTCGCGGCGATCGCGTCGCGGTCGCGCTGCCGCGCTCGTCGGACGCCATCGCGCTCGTGCTCGGCGCCCTGCGCGCCGGTGCGCTCGCGGTGCCCGTCGACGTCGCCTACCCCGACGCCCGCATCGGGCAGATCCTCGTCGGCGCCGAGCCGGCCGTCGTCGTGACGGCCGACGCCGAGCGCGCAGCGCGCATCGTCGCCGACGGAGAGCTCGCCGACGCGCCGCGCGTCGTCGCGGTCGCCGACGTCGACGCCGCCGGTGCCGACGCCGCCGTGCCGATCGCACCTGCGCCGCACGACGCCGCATACCTCGTGTACACGTCGGGCACGACGGGTGCGCCGAAGGGCGTCCAGGTGGCGCACTCGGCGCTCGCCACCGTGCTCGCGCAGCATGAGGACGTCATGATCGCCGCCGTGCGCGACCGCGTCGCCGGCACGCCGCGCATGCTGCACCTCGCGGGCCTGGGCTTCGATGCCGCGTGGGATCCGATCCTGTGGCTCGTCGCGGGCACGACGCTCGAGATGGCGGACGACGCGACGCGCACCGACGCGGAGGCCGTGGTGCGTGCGATCGCCGACCACGGCGTGGACGTGCTCGAGACGACGCCGTCGTACGCGCAGCAGCTCGTCGCCGTCGGCCTGCTCGACGCCGTCGCCGACCGCCGCGCGCCGCTGACGGTCGCCGTGGGCGGCGAGGCCGTGCCGCAGGCGCTTTGGGACCGGCTCGCCGCATCCGACGCGGTCGACGCGTGGAACCTCTACGGCCCGAGCGAGTCGACGGTCGACGCCGTCGTCGCCCGCATCGAGCCGGGCGCCGTGCACATCGGCACGCCCGTCGCCACGGTGACGGCGCGCGTGCTCGACCGCTTCCTGCAGCCCGTGCCGCACGGCGTCGAGGGCGAGCTGTACCTGTCGGGAGTCACGCTCGCGCACGGCTACCGCGGCCGCACCGCCGAGACGGCGGGACGCTTCGTCGCCGACCCTCACGGCGACGGCACCCGCATGTACCGCACCGGCGACGTCGTGCGCAGACGCGTCACGGGCGAGCTAGAGTTCCTGCGCCGCGACGACGACCAGGTGAAGCTGCGCGGCTACCGCATCGAGGTGGGCGACGTGGCGAGCGCGCTCGAGCGCACGCCCGGCGTGCGCAGCGCCGTGGCTCGCGTCGTCGGCGATGCGGAGTCCGCGCGCCTCGTCGCGTGGGTCGCCGGCGACGTCGATGCGGATGCCGTGCGTCGCACCGCGGCCGCCGAGCTGCCCGACTACATGGTGCCGACGGCGATCGCCGTCGTCGCCGAGATGCCGCTGACGCCGAACGGCAAGGTCGACGTCGCGGCGCTGCCCGAGCCGACGGCGACCGGCGGCTCGCGCGAGCCCGAGACCGACGACGAGCGCACGATGTGCCGCATCGTCGGCGACGTGCTCGGCGTGCACGACGTGGGGCTCGACGACGACTTCTTCGCGCTCGGCGGCCACTCGCTGCTCGCGGTGTCGCTCATGGGTCGCATCCGCGACGAGCTCGGTGCCACGCTGCCGCTGCGCACCGTCTTCGACGCCCCGACGCCCGCCGGGCTGCTCGCAGCCATCGGATCGGGTGCCGGGCCGGCGGATGCGGGCAGCCGTGCCGAGGCCGTCCCGGCCCTGCGCGCGTGGGCTGCCGAGCACCCGCGCGTCGACGGCGAGACCCTGCCGCTCTCGCCGAACCAGGCGCGCCTGTGGTTCCTCAACCGCCTCGACGTGACGTCGGCCGAGTACTCGGTCGTGCTGCAGGCGTCGTTCGAGGGCGACCTCGACGTCGACGCCCTCGGCCATGCGATCGACGACCTCGTCGCGCGTCACGAGGTGCTGCGCACCACGTATCCGGAGGTCGACGGCCGACCGGTGCAGCGCATCCATGAGGCCCGCACCGGCGTGCTCGGCACCGAGGCGATCGACACGTCCGCCGGCTTCGACCTCGCGAGCGACCAGCCCGTGCGGGCCGCGCTCGTCGAGACGGGGGAGCGCCGGTGGCGCCTCGACCTCGTCATCCACCACATCGCCACCGACGGCGCCTCGCTCGCACCCCTGGCCCGCGACGTCGCGACCGCCTACGCCGCCCGAGCGGGCGGCACGGCGCGCCTGCAGCATCCCCTGCCCGTGCAGTACGCCGACTTCGCACGCATGCAGCGTGCGCTCGAGGACCGCGACGGCGCCCGCCACGACGCGTCGCTCGAGGCGTGGACGCATCGGCTCGCCGGCATCCCCGACGAGCTCGAGCTGCCCGCCGACGGGCGACGCCCGGAGTCCGCAACGCGGGCCGCGCGGCAGGTGCGCTTCACGATCCCCGCCGACGTCGCCTCCGCCGTGCAGGCTGCGGCCGGCCAGGCGCAGGCGAGCGGGTTCCACGCGTGGCTCGCGGGCCTCGCCGGGTACCTCCACCGCATCGGCGCCGGCGACGACGTCGTGATCGGCTCGCCATCGGCGGGCCGCACGGATCCCGACGTCGCCGAGCTCGTCGGCTTCTTCGTGAACACGCTGCCGCTGCGCATGGACCTGACCGACGCGCCGACGCTCGTGGATGCGATCGGGCGCGCGCGAGCCGCGACGCTGCACGCGATCGAGCACGAGTCGGTGCCGTTCGAGCGCATCGTCGAGGCGATGGCGCCCGAGCGCCGGCTCGGCAGGCATCCGCTGTTCCAGACGATGCTGTCGGTCGAGGAGCCCTCGGGCGTCGCGCTCGAGCTGCCGGGCGTCGCGACGACGCCGATCGAGCCCGACACGACGGGGGCGGCGAAGGTCGACCTGTCGTTCACGCTGCGCCCGCAGCCTTCGGGCGACGTCGAGGGCGTGCTCGAGCACGACGCCGCGATGTTCAGCGACCGTGCCGCGCGCGGCCTCGTCGACCGCTGGATCGCGTTCCTCGCGGCTGCAGCGGAGGCGCCGCGCGAGCGGCTGCGGGATGCCGTGGTCGAGCCGAGCGCCGGCATCCTCGCCGCGTGGGGCTCGGACGCGGACGCGCGACCCGCGCTGCTCGACGCGCTGGCCGCGTCGATCGCAGCCCGCCCCGACGAGCCGGCGATCGTCGCGCCCGATGCGACGCTCGACGGCGCCGCGCTCGCGGACCGCGTCGCACGACTCGCCGGCGGCCTCGTCGCCGCGGGCGTCGTGCCCGGTGATGTCGTGGCGCTGCGCCTGCCGCGCTCGGCCGACACGATCGCCGCGCTGCTGGCCGTCTGGCACGCGGGCGCCGTCGTGTCGCCGATCGACGCCGAGCTCCCGCAGGAGCGAGTCGTGTCGATGCTCCGCACCGCACGGGCGCGACTCCTCGTGCATGCGGGCATCGACGACGTGTCGACCGCAGCGGCGGCGGATGCGCAGCTGTCGAGCGACCACGTCGTGCTCGTCGACGACCTGGCGGGCGCAGAGCCCACCGACCGGGTCGACGCCGCGCTCGACGCGCCCGCGTACCTCATCTTCACGTCGGGCACGACGGGCGAGCCCAAGGCCGTGCAGGTGCCGCACCGCGCGCTCGCGAGCCTGCTCGCGAGCCATCGAGCGACGCTGCTGCCCGACGCCGAGGAGCGACGCGTGCGCCTCGCGCACACGACGGGCGTCGGCTTCGACGCCGCGATGGACCCCGTGGTCTGGCTCGCCGCCGGCCACGAGGTGCACGTCGTCGACGACGCCACGCGCCGCGACCCGCAGGCGCTCACGGTGCTGTTCGACGAGCGCGCCATCGACGCGTGGGAGACTACGCCGAGCTACGTCGCGGCGCTCGCGGCGCAGACGAGCCTCGCCGACGTGCTCGACCGGCGCGACGCATCCGCTCCGTTCACGATGCTGCTCGGCGGCGAGGCGCTCGACGCCGGCCTCTGGACGTGGCTGCGCGAGCGCTCGGCCGTCGATGCCTGGAACCTCTACGGCCCCACCGAGGTGGGCGTCGACTCGATGGTCGCGCGCGTGGCCGACGCCGAGCGGCCGGAGCTCGGCGCGACGACGGTCGACGTCGTCGGCTACGTGCTCGACGGCAGGCTGCGGCCCGCACCCGTCGGCAGCGTCGGCGAGCTCTGGCTCGCCGGAGCGCAGCTCGCGCACGGCTACGCCGGCCGCACCGACACGACCGCCGACCGCTTCGTCGCCGATCCCTTCGCGGCCGACGGCAGCCGCATGTACCGCACGGGCGACCTCGTCGTCGTGCGCGACGCGGATGCGGGGGAGCGGCCGAGCGTCGTCTCCCTCGGCCGCAGCGACGGCCAGGTGAAGATCCGCGGCCACCGCGTGGAGCCGGGGGAGGTCGAGACGCTGCTGCGCGGCGTCGACGGCGTCGCCGAGGCGGTCGTGCGCGCCGTCGACACCGCCCGCGGTGCCGCCCTCGGCGCGTGGATCGTCGCCGAGGCCGGCGAGGACGGCGAGGCGCTCGCCCACGGACTCGTGGACGGCGTGCGGGACCGCGTGCCCGACTACATGGTGCCGGTCGGCGTCGCCGCGATCGACGTGGTGCCGCGCACCCCGAACGGCAAGGTCGACGCGCGCGCGCTGCCCGAGCTGCGCACCGGGGGTGGTGATGGACGCGCCCCCGAGGGCGACGCCGAGGTGGCGGTCGCCGCGGCGTTCGCGGAGGCGCTCGGCGTCGACGACGTGCGCGCCGACGACTCGTTCTTCGCGCTCGGCGGCCACTCCTTCGTGGCGCAGCCGACCATCCAGGCCGTCAACGCCGCGCTCGGTGCGAGCCTGCCGGTGCAGGCGCTGTTCCAGGCGCCGACGGTCGCGGGCCTCGCCGCCCTCGTCGCCTCCGGCGGCGCGGACGTCGCCGAGAGCCTGCGCACGATCCTGCCCCTGCGCCGCGAGGGCGAGGGCGAGCCGGTGTTCGCCGTGCACCCTGCGAGCGGCGTGGCGTGGAAGTTCACGTCGTACGTCTCGAGGCTGCGCACGTCGCGCCCCATCCTCGGCGTGCAGATGCCCGGCATCGCGCCCGACGAGCCCGAGCCGCCGACCGCCGAGTCGTTCGACGAGCTGCTCGATGCGTACGTCGAGGCCATCCGGGCCGAGCAGCCGCACGGGCCGTACCATCTGACGGGCTTCTCGTTCGGCGGTCGGCTCGCGCAGCACATCGCCGCACGCCTGCAGGCCGAGGGCGACGAGGTGGCGCTGCTGGCCGTGCTCGATGCGTACCCCACGGAAGGCTCGGCGCTCGACGGCGTCGCGCATCCCGACGACATGTGGCGCGGGTTCCTCGACGCGAACGGCGTCGCGCCGCCCGAGGGCGACCTCGACGTGCACCGCGTGCTCGCGCTGCTCGAGGAGGCCGGCAGCCCGCTCGCCGACGTGCCGACCGAGGCCGTCGAGCGCATGGTGCGCCGGTTCCTGCGGCTCGGCGAGCTGCTCGACGCCGCCGACGTGCCGACGTTCGACGGTGCGATGCACGTGTTCGCAGCCACCGAGCAGGTGCCCGCCGACCGACCGGAGCCGGAGGCGTGGGCGCCGTTCACGACCGGCGAGGTGACCTCGAGCATCGTCGGCGTGCGGCACCAGGACATGCTCTCCGACCGCGCGCTCGACGACCTCGGCCCCGTGCTCGACGATCTCCTCGACCGCGCGTGACGCGTTCGGGCGTGTCGCGGCACCCGCGACACGCCCGAGCACTGAGCCTCGTTCGACTTCGAACCATCTCCTGCCGCGTCCCGAACCACCCACGACGAGATCAGAGCGACCCCGAGACGAGTGGAGCAGACGATGACGAATCCCTTCGACGACCAGGACGGCACCTTCCGCGTGCTCGTGAACGAGGCGAACCAGCACTCGCTGTGGCCCGAGTTCGCAGACGTGCCGAAGGGATGGGTCGCCGTCTTCGGCCCCGCGTCGAAGGACGAGAGCCTCGCCTACGTGACACAGCACTGGCTCGATGTGACGCCCGTCGCCGAGCGCGACCGCGTCGCCTCGTGATCTCGATCCAGGGCATCCGCAAGCGATTCGGCGATCACCAGGCCCTCGACGGCGTCGACCTCGAGGTGCCGGAGGGGTCCGTGCAGGGACTGCTCGGGCCCAACGGAGCCGGCAAGACGACGACCGTGCGCGTGCTGACGACGCTGCTCGACCCCGACGAGGGCGAGGCGATCGTCGCGGGCCACTCTGCGCTCACCCAGGGCCATGAGGTGCGACGACGCCTCGGCGTCTCGGGCCAGTACGCCGCGGTCGACGAGAAGCTCACCGGCTTCGAGAACCTCACGATGGTGGGGGAGCTGTACGGCATGCGACGTCGCGAGGCGAAGGCGCGAGCGCGGGAGCTGCTGCGGGACTTCCGCCTCGACGACGTCGGCGACACGCGTCACGCCGGTCAGTACTCCGGCGGCATGCGCCGCCGACTCGACCTCGCCGGCGCCATCGTCGCCCGCCCGCCCGTCGTGATCCTCGACGAGCCGACCACGGGCCTCGACCCGCGCGGACGCCGCGACACGTGGGATGCGATCGAGTCGCTCGCGTCGGGCGGCACGACCGTGCTGCTCACGACGCAGTACCTCGAGGAGGCCGACCAGCTGGCCGACTCCATCGCCGTCATCGATGCGGGGCGCATCATCGCCGAAGGCACTGCGACCGAGCTCAAGGCGCAGGCAGGCGGTGCGCGCATCGACGTCGTGCTGGCGCCCGGTGCCGACGCTGCTGCGGCGCTCGCGGCCGTGCGCTCGACCGGCCACGACGCCGAGCTCGATGAACGCGCACGCCGCCTCACGGGCGCTGCCGCCGACGGCAGCGACGGCCTCGTCTCCGTGCTGCATGCGCTCGAGCGCGCCGACGTCGCCGTGTCGGAGGCGGCGCTGCGCCAGCCCACGCTCGACGAGGTCTTCCTGCGCATCACGGGGCAGCCCGCGACCGGGGAGCCCGCGGACGAGCGCGACACGTCCACCGACGCCGTCGCCGCATCCGAGGAGGTCGCCGCATGAGCATCGCAGGCGCCCTCCGCGACGGCGGCATCGTCGCCCGCCGCAACATCCTTGGCGTGCGTCGCACGCCGGGCGCGCTCGTCACGGGCGTCGCGCAGCCCATCATCTTCGTGCTCATCCTCGCCTTCGTCTTCGGCGGGGCGCTCGGTGGCGACGACTACCGCCAGTTCCTCATCGGCGGCATCCTCGCCCAGACGCTGACGTTCAACTCGTCGTTCACGGCCGTGTACCTCGCGAAGGACCTGCAGACAGGCCTCATCGACCGCTTCCGGGCGCTGCCCATGTCGCGTGTGGGCGTCATCCTCGGTCGCACGACCTCCGACCTCGTGACGAGCGTCATCTCGATCCTCGTCATCGTCGCGTGCGGCTTCGCGATCGGGTGGCGGCTCGAGGCGAACGTGCTGCAGATCGTCGTCGTCTTCCTGCTGCTGCTGCTCTACGCGTTCGCGATCTCGTGGATCGGTGCGTTCATCGCGATGACGGCGCGCAGCGTCGAGGTGGCGCAGAGCCTCGGCCTGCTCTGGCTCTTCCCGGTCTGCTTCATCTCCGGCGCGTTCGTGTCGGCGGACATGCTGCCCGGTCCGCTGCGCGTCATCGCCGAGTGGAACCCCGTGACGGCCGTCGCGACCGCCGTGCGCCAGGGGTTCGGCAACGAGGCGCCGGCGGGCTTCGCGACGGCCGGCGGCTGGCCCGCCGACAACGCTCTGCTCTACGCGTTCCTCTGTTGCATCGCGATCATCGCGATCTTCGCGCCGATCGCCGTGGCCCAGTACCGCAGGATCAGCAAGCGGTGATCGACGTCCTGGCCGCCTCGGTCGATGACGTGCATGCGCTCGCCGACCGCCTCGGGCATGCCGTGCCCGGGTCGGGGCTCGGCGTGCAGCGGCTCGTGTCGGATCGCGACTGGGTCGCCGCGAACGCCAGGCTGCGCACCGAGGACTCTCGCCGCACGCTCGCGGGGAGAGCAGCGTTGCGGCTGCTCCTCGCCGCGCGCGCCGGGGCGCCGATGCGCGACGCGGGAGCGCTCGCGATCGATCGCACGTGCACGCAGTGCGGCGAGCAGCATGGTCAGCCGCGCGTCGACGGGCTCTCGATCTCGTCATCGACGTCGGGCCCGCACGTGCTCGTCGCCGTGGGCGACGCCGACGGACGCGTCGGCGTCGACGTGGAGGTCGTGCCCGACGCGCTCTGGACCGGCTTCGACGCGTACGCGCTGCACCCCGACGAGCGGGGCTCGATGCCCGAGGGGGCCGACGGCATATCCCAGCGCATCCGCGCATGGGCGCAGAAGGAAGCTGTGCTGAAGTCCGTCGGCCTCGGCCTGCGCGCCGCACCCGCACGCTTGCGGATCTCGGCCGTCGAGAGGCCGGGCGCGTGGCCGTCGGGCGCCGGGATGCTCGATCCGGGCGCGTGGTGCCCCGTCGCGACGACCGAGGTGCGCGAGGCGGCGGGCTCGTGGGTCACCTCGCTCGACGGGGCCGACGGGGCGTGGTGGATGCTCGCGGCGGCGACGCCGCAGCCCATCCGCAGGTGGACGCTCGACGACCTCGTCGACGCGCACCCGTCGGCGGCGTAGCGCGCCGCGCGCGCTCGCGGTCGGCGTACGTGGGAGTCGGGCATGCTCGCGCCGCTGGGAGTAGCGTTGCGGGGGATGAGCGACGACGCCCCGAAGCCCGAGACCGCATCCGCCACCACCGCATCCGCGCCCGACGCGCCTGCGCCCCCGAAGGTCGTCGACGAGCTCGTCACGACGCACCACACGCTGACGACGCCGGACGGCGAGCTCGTCTACACGGCGAGGGCCGGACGCGTCGTGCTCTGGGCCGACGAGGTCGAGGACGGCGTGCGCAAGGGCCGCCTCGCGAAGGCGCAGGTCGGGGTGACGTCGTACACGCTCGACGGCGCCGACCCGCTCACGCGCCCCGTGACGTTCGCGTTCAACGGCGGCCCGGGCTCGGCCAGCGTCTGGCTGCACATGGGCGTGCTCGGCCCGAGGCGCGTCATCATGGGCGACGCCGGCGACCTGCACGCGCCGCCCTACGGCATCGCCGACAATCCCGAGACGATCCTCGCCGTCTCCGACCTCGTGCTCATCGACCCCGTCTCGACCGGGCACTCGCGCGTCGTCGACGGCCAGAAGGCGAAGGACTTCCACGGGTTCACCGCCGACGTCGAGTCGGTCGGCGAGATCATCCGCCAGTGGGTGACCGCCGAAGGCCGGTGGCTGTCGCCGAAGCTGCTCGCGGGGGAGTCGTACGGCACGACGCGCGCGTCGGCGCTCGCCGAGCACCTGCAGGGCTCGGGCATGTACCTCAACGGGCTCATGCTCATCTCGGCGGTGCTGAACTTCGGCGTGCACGACTTCACGCCCGGCGCCGACGCCGCGTACCCGCGATTCCTGTCGTTCTACGCGGCGACGGCGCACTTCCACGGCAAGCACCCCGGGCGCACGCTGCAGGAGGTCGTGGCGGAGGCCGAGGCGTACGCGGAGCGCGACTACCCGTACGTGCTCGCGCGCGGCTCGCGCCTGACGGCCCAGGAGCGTGCGGAGGCCGTCGCGACCCTCGCGCGCCTCACGGGGGTGTCGGAGGACTACGTCTCGCGCGCCGACCTGCGGCTCGAGCACTGGCGGTACTTCGGCGAGCTGCGTCGCGACGAGGGGCTCACGGTGGGGCGCATCGACTCGCGCTTCACCGGCTACGCCGCCTCGGGGCTCGCGGAGCACCAGGACGCGGATCCGTCGATCGACGCCATCCTCGGCCCGTACGCGGCGGCGTACCAGCACTACCTGCGCGCCGAGCTGGGCGTGGAGGATGCATCCCCGTTCCACGTGTTCGGGCCCGGCGTCATCCAGGAGTGGTCGTACAAGGAGTTCGAGAACGCGTCGGTGACGGTGCTCGACCGGCTCTCGCGGGCGATGCGGCAGAACCCCCACCTCAAGGTGCACGTCGCGTTCGGCTACTACGACGGCGCGACGCCGTTCGGCTGCGCGGAGGACGACCTGGCGCACCTGCAGATCCCCGAGGCGCTGCAGGCGAACATCGAGCGCCGCTACTACGAGGCCGGCCACATGATGTACGTGCACGAGCCCTCGCGCGTGCAGCAGGCGGCGGACCTCGCGGCGTTCGTGCGGTCGGCGACGAGCCGCTGACGCGTCTCCGGCTGGTTGGCGGCTTCCGCCGGGGTGATTGGCGACTCCTGCCAGTGATTGGCGACTTCAACCGTGCCGAAGTCGCCAATCAGTCGGACGGCGTGTCGCGGGAGGTCACCCCGCGGGTGCTGGGCGCTAGCGTCGAGGGATGACCGACCGTCCGCCGCCGCCGCCGCACCTGCGGGATCCGGCGAACCGCGATCCGGCCGACGCGTGGGTCGAGCTGCCGGACGGGCGTCGCTTCTGGGGGCTCGCCGGCGCGGCCGGCCTCCTCGCGTGGCTGCCCGACGAGGATGCGGTGCTGCTGCAGCTGCGCGCCGCGTGGGGCCACCACGGCGGCACGTGGGGGCTGCCGGGCGGCGCGCGGCACTTCGGCGAGCCCGCGCTCGAGGGCGCGCTGCGTGAGGCGGCCGAGGAGGCGTCGGTGCCGCGCGACGCGCTCGAGGTGCTCTTCGAGCACGTGCTCGACCTCGGCGCATGGTCGTATACGACGGTCGTCGCGCGCGCGACGCGCCGCTTCGAGCCGATCATCGGCGACGCCGAGTCGGATGCGCTGCGCTGGGTGCCCGTCGCCGAGGTCGACGCGCTCGCGCTGCATCCCGGATTCGCGTCCGCATGGCCCGGACTCATCGCCGGCATCCGCGACCGCTTCGACGTCTGACGCCGATCTGGTCAGCCAGCACCCCAATCTGCGGCTAGACTCTCCAAGGCCCGATCGCGAGATCGGATGCCACGGGCTGTGGCGCAGCTTGGTAGCGCACTTGACTGGGGGTCAAGGGGTCGCAGGTTCAAATCCTGTCAGCCCGACCACGAATCCTCACCGCGAGAAGCCCCGGAACCGCATCGGTCCGGGGCTTCGTGCATGTCCGCGGGTGGCGCGAACGAGGGCGGCACGGAGCCGCCGCGCAAGCCCGGTCGGCGAGGACGAGGTCCGTGCACGAGCGCTGGCAGGCTGGAAACGTGACGTCCGCCTCGGCCCCCGGCTTCCTGATGCGGATCCGCGCGCGCCTCCTCACGGCGCTCGCGGGCGACCCGACGGGCATGGCGCCCTACGTGCGCGCGATCGCGGAGGGCGACGACGCGGGCTACTTCGCCGAGGACGGACCGGCGTGGACGGTGCACGCCGGGATGGGCACGCTCGTCGCCGGCATCCGCGCGCTGCTGCTGCAGGCGCTGCATCCCGGCGCGCTCGCCGGCGTGCACGACTGGTCGCGCTACCGCGAGGAGCCCATCGCGCGGCTCACGGGCACCGTCCGCTGGGTCATCACGCTCACGTACGCGTCGACGGCGCAGGCGGATGCCGAGACGGCGCGGGTGGGCAGGTTCCACCGGCGCGTGCGCGGCGAGTACGTCGCCGGCGACGGCACCACGCAGCAGTACAGCGCCGACGCGCCCGACCTCGTGCGGTGGGTGCACCTCGCCTTCACGGATGCGTTCCTGCGCAGCCACCAGGCGTACGGCGGTGCTATCCCCGGTGGCGCCGACGCGTACGTCGCCGACTGGGCGACCGCCGGGCGCCTCATGCGCGTGACCGATCCGCCCGTCACCGAGGCCGCGCTGCGCGCCGAGCTCGACGGGTTCCTCGACCGCGGCGAGCTGCGTCGCGACGAGCGCGTCGACGACGTCGTGCGATTCCTGCGCCGACCGCCGTTCACGGGGCTCATGGGCGTCGCCTACCGCGTGCTCTTCGCCGCAGCCGTCGCGACCCTGCCGCCGCGCGTGCGGCGCATGCTCGGCCTGCGCCGCACATGGCTGCCCGTGCGCACGGCGACGCGGATCGTCCTGCGCGTCGCCGAGCGCGCCCTGGGGTCCGGTCCGCGCGCGCAGGACATGGCGCGGCTCCGCCTGCGACGGCTCGGCCTGTAGGGCGGGCGGCGCTCAGCGCCCGTACGACGCGGCGAGGCGCGCCAGCCCCTCGTCGATCGACACCGACGGCGCCCAGTCGAGCGCCTCGCGCGTCGCGCGCTGGTCGAACCAGTGCGCCGTCGAGAGCTGCTCGGCGAGGAAGCGCGTCATCGGCGGCTCGTCCTCGCCCGGACGCACCTCCCACACGCGCTCGACGAGCGCGCCCGCGGCACGGCCCACGCCGGCGGGGATGCTCCACCGCGGCACGCGCACGCCCGCGGCGCGGCAGATGCCCGCCATGAGGTCGCCGACCGGCCGCGGCTCGCCGTTCGTGAGCACGAACGCGCGGCCGTGCGCGACGTCGGCGCGGCGCAGCGCCGCGGCGATGCCGGAGGCGGCGTTGTCGACGTACGTCGAGTCGACGAGCGCCGTCCCGCCGTTCAGCAGCGGCAGGCGACCACGCCGGGCGCGATCGACGATGCGCTCGGTGAGCTGCGCGTCCCCGGGCCCCCACACGAGGTGCGGGCGCACGGCGACGACGGGCATCGCGGCGGAGTCGCGGCCGAGCGCGAGCAGCTCCGCCTCTGCCTTCGTGCGTGCGTAGTCGCCGCGCGCGTGCTCCGGCGAGGCCGGCTCGGCGCCGACGCCGACGAGCGCCGACCCCGCGTGGGCGACCGACGGCGAGGAGACCTGCACGAAGCGCTGCACGCCCTCCGCCTGCGCCGCGTCGAGCAGCGTGCGCGTGCCCTCGACGTTCACGGCGCGGAACTCGGCCGGATCGCCGGCGAGCGAGACCTTCGCCGCGAGGTGCACGACGGCGTCGACGCCGTCGATCGCGCGTGCGATCGCAGCCGCATCGGCGACCGTGCCGAGCACGTCGGATGCGCCGGTCACGCCCGAGGGGCGGCGCTGCAGCGTGCGCACGGCGTGGCCCTCGGCGACGAGCGCCGCGGTGACGGCGCGGCCGAGGAAGCCGGACGCTCCGGTGACGAGCACCGTCACGGCGCCCCCGCCCGCTCGCCCGCGAGCAGCCGATCCGCCCACGCCGACAGGCGCGCGCGGTCGATCTTCGAGTTGTGGCGGATGTCCGTGGGCAGCGCGGGCACCACGAGGACCGCGACGAGCGGCAGGCGCGTGCTCGCGCGCACGTGGGCGGCGAGCGCGACGTCGGCGAGGCCGGTAGCGCGCGCGCCCTCGACGGTCTCGACGACCGCGACGGCCTGGTGCAGCCCCCGCGGGCCGACGCCGACGACCGCGGCTCGGCGGACGGCCTCGACGCGCTCGACGTCCTGCTCCGCGCCGACCGGCGCGACAGGGCCGTCGGCGGTCACGAGCACGTGGGGGAGGCGGCCCTCGATCCAGAGATGACCCTCGGCGTCGAGGTGGCCGACGTCGCCCGTGCGGTGCCAGCGGCTGTGGGGATCGGTGGGCTCCTTTCGAGACGCTCGCTGCGCTCGCTCCTCAAGGAGCGGGTGGGCGGATGCTCGCTCGTCGGGGAGCGGGTGGGCGGATGCTCGCTCGTCGGGGAGCGGGTGGGCGGATGCTCGCTCGTCGGGGAGCGGGTGGGCGGATGCTCGCTCGTCGGGGAGCGGGTGGGCGGAGGCTCCCTCGTCGGGGAGCGGGTGGGCGGAGGCTCGCTCGTCGGTGAGCGGGTGGGCGGAGGCTCGCTCGTCGGTGAGCGGGTGGGCGGAGGCTCGCTCGTCACGGAGGGGGTCGGAGGGCGTGCCGCGCACGGCATCCCGATCGATCAGCGCCAGCCGGTCGTAGCCCTGCTTGAGGTGCGGGGCGGAGACGACGATCTCGCCGAGCACGCCCGGCTCCGCGGAGGGCTCGCCGGAGGCCGACCCGGATGCATCGAGCGCTGCCACGAGCACGCGGTTCGAGCCGATGGGTCGACCGACGCACACGCCCGCGTCCGCCGCCGACGCCGCATCCTCGATGCCCGCGAGCGTCACGTCGGTGACGAGCAGGCACTCCGTCATGCCGTACGGGGTGTGCGGCGTCGCGTTCGGCATGAGCGCCTGCGCGGCCGCGAGCAGCGAGGGCGCGACGGGCGCACCCGTCGACAGGAACGTCTCGACGCGCGCCAGCACGGCGCGGTCGTCGGTGGTGAGCGCGTCGGCGGTCGCGACGACGTTGAGGATGGCGGCGGGCGAGAGGAAGACGATGCGGCCGTCGGATGCGCGCACGGCGGCGGCGACCGCGCTCGCGGTGAGCGTGCGCGGCGACGACACGTCCATGTCGGGCGTCGCCGACCGGGTGCCGAGCGCCGGGCCGAGCAGCGCGAAGGGTGCGAAGCCCGTCACGAGGCCGGTGTCGCGGGTGATCGCGAAGTGCGCCGCCAGCACGTCGCGCAGCGCGGCGAGCTGCCCGTGGCGATAGACGACGCCCTTCGCAGGCCCCGTGGAGCCGGAGGTGAAGAGGATCGCAGCCTCGTCGTCGGCGCCCGGCGGCTCGGGCAGCGGGGCATCCGCGCCGACCGCGGCCACCTCGCCGAGGCTGCGCTCGACGCCGAGGGCGGCGCGGGCGGCAGCCGGGAGGCGACGGGCGGAGATGCGCATGCCCGGCCAGCCGAGCGCGCGGGCCGCGGCGAGGCCCGGCGTCTCGCCGATGATGACGTCGGGCCAGGCGCCGCGCACGGCGCGGGTGAGCCCGCGCACGCCCAGGCCGGCGTCGGCGACGACCACGACCGCGCCGATGCGCAGGCATGCGTAGAGCGCGGCCGTCAGCGTCGGTCCAGGGGGCACGAGCAGCGACACGCGATCGCCGCGCCGCACGCCCAGGCGCGACAGGCCCGCCGCGATGCCGCGGACGCGCTCGCCGAGCCGCCGCCACGAGACCTCGCGAGGCGGCTGCCCCGCCCGCACGGCCATGTCGACGACGGCGACGTCGTCGTCGTCCGCGCGCGCGTCGAGCCCGGCCCAGATCGGCACGAACGCGGGCGCATCCGGCACCGGCTCGTCCGCGGCCGCGCCGTCCGCGGTCCGCACCTCGCCGTCCGGCAGCCGCTCGCCGAGCCACGTCAGGACGGCGTCGGCGTAGGGGCGCTCCTCGGCCACGAGGTGTCCGGCACCCTCGAATCGGTGCACGTCGGCGTGCGGCAGGCGGTCGACGAGGTCGTCGAGGTAGCGGTCGCCGAAGATCGGGTCGCGCGGACCCCACAGCATGAGCGCGGGCACCGTGAGCGCCGCGACGCCCGCGGCGATGCGGTCGAGCTCCGCCCGCGACGCGTGCCGCTCGTCCGCGGGGATGTCGGCGACGAAGCCGCCGATGCCGCCGCGGCGAGCCGCCGTCGCGTACGGCGCGCGATACGCGGCGCGCACGTCGGGCGCCAGGGCGGGTGAGGCGAGCGCGAGCGTCGTGTCGAGGAACGCGGTCGTGCGCACCGTCGAGGCGGCGAGCATCCCGCGCGCGCTCGCGAGGCGCAGGGGCGCGGGGATGGGCACGCCGGCCGGGTGATGGATCGCGGTGTTCAGCAGCGCGAGGCCCGCGAGAGACTCCGGGTGGTCGACCGCCCAGCCCATCGAGACGACGCCGCCCCAGTCGTGACCGATGGTGACGACGGGACCTGCGAGCCCGATCGCGTCGGTGAACGCTGCGAGGTCGGCGACGCGCTGCGCGAGCGGCCGGTGCACGCCCGTCCGCTCCGACCAGCCCATGTCGAGCTGGTCGACGGCGACGACGCGCCACGCGGGTGCGCCGCCCTGCGCCGCGGCGACGGTCGATGCCGCGAGCGACCGCCACAGGTACGACCACGTCGGGTTGCCGTGCACGGCGAGGATCGTGCCGACGATCGGCGCGCGCGCCTCCTCGAGCACCGCCGCCGTGTCGAGGCAGTGCCAGCCGCGCACGACGCCGGCGTCGAGTCCGCGCCCGTCGACCTCCACGATGCGGCTCCAGCGCGGGTCGAGCCCGGGCAGCCCGGCAGGGGGATGCGCGGCGGGCGCCGTCATGCGGTCGGCGTCCTCGCGTCGTCGGCGGGCACGATCACCACGCGAGTTCGAGCATCGCGGTGTTGAGCCCCGAGCCGACGCCCATGAGCAGCACGCGATCGCCCTTGCCGAGGCTCGCCTGCTGCTGGTCGAGCGTGATGGGGATGGATGCCGGGCCGACGTTGCCGAGCTCCGGGTACGTCACGGGCACGCGGTCGCGGTCGAGCGACGCCGCCTTGACGATCGCGTTCGTGTGCACCGAGGAGACCTGATGGGTGATGTAGCGATCCATCGTGGCCCAGTCCCACTCGGGCGACGCCTCCTTCCACGCGGAGACGACGAGGTCGAGCCCGCCCTTCAGCAGCGCCTTCGCATCCGTGAACATGCCGTCGACGCTGCCGACGCACAGGTCGTGGAACTGCGTCGCGGCCCGCGTGACGCCGCCGACGATGCGGTGGCCCTCGGGGTGCTCGTCGCTGCGCCCGATGACCGCGGCGGCCGAGCCCGAGCCGAGGGTGAGCGAGGCGAACTCGCTCATGAACGCCTCGCGGTCGCCGTCGGCGGTGAGCAGGCGCTCGATGGTGTTCGTCTGGATCTCGTCGGCGTCCTCGCCGTTCACGACGATCGCGTAGCGCACCTGCCCGGCATCGACGAGGCTCGCGGCGAGGCTCATGCCGTTCACGAATCCGAGGCATGCGTTGGCGACGTCGAAGTTGATCGCCGACGACGGCAGACCGAGGCCGTGGTGCAGCCGCACGGCGACGGACGGCTCGAGGTGCTTGCGCGTCACGGAGGTGTTGACGAGCAGTCCCACCTCGCTCGCGTCGACGCCCGCCTGCGCGAGGGCACGACGCCCCGCGTCGATCGTCGCCTCGTCGGTCGACTCGCCCTCCGCCCAGTTGCGACGCTCGAGCACCCCGGCGACGCGGCGCAGCATGCCCTTGCGCAGTCGCAGTCGCCGCAGCGCGGGCGCGAGCCGCTCCTCGATGTCGTCGGACGAGGTCACCCTGCTCGGCAGGGTGCTCGCGACCGAGAGCAGGGATGCATTCGCGAAACGCGTGGTGGCGTTGCCGGCCACTGGACCTCCGTCGCATGGGCCCGATGGGCCCGCATGGTCAGAAGCCACCATGCTACGCCCGTGCATGCAGTCCTCGAACGGCATACGTCGCAGGCGAACGGTGGCTCGGCATCAGCGCACGAGCGCCCGCTCGGCGGCGACGAGCACCTGCGGCACCGTCGGCACGCCCGCGGCGCGCAGGACCTCACGCCCGTCGGACGACCGCACGACGACGGTGGGGGATCGCACGATGCCGTGCGCCTCGCCCAGCTCGGGCTCGAGGGCGAGGTCGTGCTCGACGACCGCCGCACCCGGCACGAGGCTCGCCGCACGATCGAGCATCGCGCGGGTCTGCCTGCACGCGCCGCAGAACGACGTCGAGAACAGCTCCAGCAGCACGCCCTCGTCCGCTCGCTCGTCCATGCGAGGTGCAACCGCGTCGCGAGGTGGGCGATTCCGCGTCAGTCCTCGACGCGCTCCTTCACGAGCGCGCCGATCGTGAGGAAGAGGAGGCCCGCGGCGACGTGCGCGCCGATCCACCACGGCCCCTCCATGGGGAAGGGGTAGAGGGGGTTCCACGCGACGGCCATCGCGACGAGGAACGGGATCCACCACCACTGGCCGGCTCGGCCGGCGAACACGGCGACGATGAGCGCGAGGATCGCCACCGCGAAGAGCACGACGACGTGGATGCCCTGGCCGAGCAGCGCGGGCCCGACGAACGCCGCGACGGCGCCGAGGATGCCCGGCGCGAGCGCGTTCCGCTGGAATCGGGGCTGCGCCTCACGTGCACGGTTCGATCGCGACGACGGCATGGCGCTCCTGAGGGTGCGGACGGGACGCGCCCATCCTCCCATCCGACCCGAGCGCCGTCGCGGCCGACGCGGGGCTATCGTCGAGCCATGGCGGGCGAGGATGCGCGGGTCGCGACGGTCGTGGATGCGCGGGACGTCGCGCGCCTCCTGCATGACTTCAACGTCGAGTTCGCGACCCCGACGCCGCGGGCGGAGGTGCTCGCCGAGCGGCTCGCCACCCTGCTGACGCGCGACGACGCCTTCGCGATCGTCGCGGGCTCGCCGCCGACCGCGGTCGCGCTCGTCACGCTGCGGCCCAACGTGTGGGCGGGCACGGTCGCGCTGCTCGACGAGCTCTACGTCGAGCCGCATGCGCGGAGCGCGGGGATCGGGGCCGCGGTGCTCGAGGCCGTCGCGGCCGAGGCTGCGCGTCGCGGCGCCACGGAGCTCGAGGTCGAGGTCGACGAGCCCGACGTCGACGCGCAGCGCTTCTACGACCGCCACGGCCTGCCGCTCGCCGACGCCGAGACGGGCGATCGCGCGTTCGTGGCGCGCAGAGCGCTGCCGTAGGGGACGCGGCGCGTCCCCCGAAGCGTGACGCCGGCGTCCTGCGGTGCCACGATCGTCGCGTGATCGACGACGACGCCCTCCGACGCATCGGGGTACAGATTCCGAGGAAGCCGTCACACGAGGCATCCTCGTCACGTCTCGGTGACGGAGGTATCACCGTGACACGAACCATGACCATGCCGTCCGCCGCCGCGACGGCGCCACGAGCGCCGCAGACCGCCGTCGCCGCACGCCGCGTCGCGCAGATCGTCGACGCCGCCGCACGCATCGTCGACGAGCGCGGCGCGGAGCGGCTCACGACCGCCGCGATCGCGCAGGAGACCGGCCTCGCCATCGGCAGCGTCTACCGCTACTTCCCGGATCGCGTCGCGATCCTCGTCGAGCTCGGCAGGCGCAGCCGCGAGCGGCTCCACGCCCGCCTCGCCACCGCGTTCGAGATCCGGCAGCCGACGCTCGAGCAGGCGATCGATGCCTTCGTCGACGTCGTCGCGCAGCACTACCGCACCGAGCCCTCCGTGCGCTCGATCGGCATGGGCGACCGCGTCGACCTCGGACCGCAGCGCGAGCGCGTCCAGTGGACCGAGATCGCAGCCCCCGTGGTCGACGCGTTCGAGCGCGACCATCACGTGCCGCACGCGCTCGCGGCCGTCGCGATCGACACCGCGGGACCGATGGTGGATGCGCTCGTCGAGCTCGGCTTCCGCGGGCTCGAGTCGGGGGAGCCGTCGTTCCTGCAGCATGCGCGTCTGGTCGCGCGCGGCTGCATCCGCCGCACGATCGGCTGAGCGCACGGACGAGGCACGGCACACGGGCCCGGCGCGACGCGCCGGGCCCCTGCGCGTCGGCGATCAGCACCGACGGGTGCGACGCGCGAGGAGCAGCGCGCCCGCGAGCAGCGCGAGCGTCGCGACGAGCGCGGCCCCCAGCGGGCCCTCGGCGCCCGTCTGCGGCAGCGACCCGCTGCCGCCCGCGCCGGGCGCGACCGCGTCGCCACCGCCGGCGCCATCCGTCGGCGCGGGCGTCGACGGTCCGGGCTCGCTCGGCTCGGGGTCGACCGGCGGGTCGGTGGGCGCGACCTGCGCGTCGGTCGTGAGCGACCAGTTCGGCGTGAAGAACTCGGATGCGTCGATGACGCCTCGCTCGCTCGCCCAGTCGATGAGCAGCTGACGGATCTCGAGCCGCTCGTCGTACACGACGGGCGCGGAGGCGACGTGCGGGTACGCCCCGCCGCCCGACTGCCGGTAGTTGTTCACGGCCATGACGAAGACGTCGTGGTCGCCCACGGCCGAGCCGTCCGGGTAGTTCAGGGTCGCGATGCGCGATCCGACGGGCTGCGACACGTCGATGACGTCGTCGAGGCCCGCGATGACGTCGTAGTTGTAGTCCGGCACGCCCTCGGGGCGATCGGGGTAGGCGGCGTTCGTGCCGGTGGCGGGGTCGAACGTCGCGCCGACCTCGGTCTGCACGAAGTAGCGGGCCGAGAACTCGAGGTAGTCGCGCAGCTGCGCGCCCGTGAGCTCGACGCCCGTCAGCGTGTTCTCGCGACATGTCGGGCCGATGAACGCGCATCGATCCGGCGTGTCGTCGCCCGCTCAACCGACGGGCGCTGCCGTGTGCGTCTGCATGCGCGCTCCGGTCTCGTCGAAGATGCTCAGCACCTCGACGGGCCGCGAGCCGACGGCCGAGAGGGAGTGCGGCACCGACGTGTCGAACTCGGCGGCCTCGCCGCGCGTCAGCACGAGCTCGCGGTCGCCGAGCACGAGCCGCAGCCTGCCCGAGAGCACGTACAACCACTCGTAGCCCTCGTGCACGCGGGGCTCGCCGCGCTCGTGCTCGGGCAGGAACGTGACCTTGAGAGCCTGCACCTTCGATCGCTCCCGCGACAGCGGTGCGACGACCATCCCGTCGCGGTGCACGACGGGCCTTCGCACGCGCGGGTCCGGCTGCTCGCGCACGAGCAGGTCGTCGACGCGGATGCCGAGCTCCGTCGTGAGCGGCAGCAGCAGCTCGAGGGATGCCTGCCGCTTGCCGGACTCGAGCCGCGAGAGCGTGCTCGGGGACATGCGGGCTCGCCCGGCGAGCTCGTCGAGCGTCCACCCGCGCGCCTGCCGAGCGGCGCGCAGTCGCGGACCGACCTGCTCCAGAGCGCCCATCGCGACGCCTCCTCACGATCGTGCCTTGCCGATCCGGCAAGAACGCTTGCCATCCTCTCATGGCGAGGCCGATGGTGGACGACATGGAACGCTACGACGCCATCGTCATCGGCGGCGGGGCCGCCGGCCTCTCCGCCGCCCTCATGCTCGGCCGCGCTCGCCGCCGCACGCTCGTGCTCGATGCGGGCAGCCCCCGCAACCGCTTCGCCGCGCACATGCACGGCGTGCTCGGCCACGACGGCATCGATCCGGCCGAGCTGCTGCACCGCGGTCGGGAGGAGGTCGGGGAGTACGGCGTCGAGGTCCGCACCGCCGAGGCCCTGCGCGTCGACGAGGACGGCGAGGACCTCGTCGTCGTGCTCGACGACGGCACGCGGATCGCAACGCGCGGCGTCGTCCTCGCCACGGGCGTGACCGACGCGCTGCCGCGGATCCCCGGCCTCGCCGAGCGCTGGGGCTCGACCGTGCTGCACTGCCCCTACTGCCACGGCTGGGAGGTGCGCGACCGCACGATCGGCGTGCTCGCCACGAGCAGTGCGAGCGTGCATCAGATCGAGCTGCTGCGGCAGTGGAGCGACGACGTCGTCGCGTTCGTGCACGCCGCCGGCCCCCTGCCGCACGAGGTGCGCGAGCGCATGCTCGCCCGCGGCATCCGGCTCGTGGAGGCGGAGGTCGCCGAGGTCGTCGGCGAGGGCACCGCGATCGACCACGTCCGCACCGTCGACGGCGTCGCGCACCCGCTCGACGCGATCTTCACGGCCGGCACCCTCGTGCCGCACGACGCCGCGGTCGCCCATCTGGGCCTCGCGCGGCAGGAGGGCCAGGCGAGCGTGCTCGCGGTGGACGGCATGGGTGCGACGAGCCATCCGCGGATCGTCGCCGCCGGCAACGTCGTCGTGCCCTTCGGCAACGTGCCGCTCGCGATGGGGGCGGGCGCCATGGCCGGCGCGGGCCTCAACGCCCTGCTCGTCGCAGCGGACGCGCGCGCGGCGGTGGCGGCGCAGGGCGATGCGGATGCGCCCTCGCCCGACGCGGATCCCGCCGCGTACTGGGAGCGGCGCTACACGCAGCGACGCCACTGGTCGCGGCACGCGAACGACGCGCTCGTCGAGGTCGTCGGCGGCCTGCCGCCTGGGCGTGCGCTCGACGTCGGCGCCGGCGAGGGCGGCGACGTGGTCTGGCTCGCCAAGCAGGGCTGGCACGCGACGGGCGTCGACATCGCGCCGAGCGCCGCCGAGCGCGCCCGGCGTGCGGCCGAGCGCGCCGGCGTCTCCGACCGGGTGCGCGCGATCGCGGCGGATCTCGCGACATGGGACGACGACGGCGAGCTCGATCTCGTGACGGCGAGCTTCCTGCAGTCGCCCGTCCGCCTCGATCGCGGTGCGATCGTGCGCAGGCACGCCGCGCGCGTCGTGCCCGGAGGGCACGTGCTCGTCGTCGCCCACGCCGCGCCGCCGTCCTGGACCTCGGCAGCCGAGCACGCGGGACACGCCGACCTGCCCCAGCCGGACGACATCGTCGACGAGCTCGCGCTCGGCGACGACTGGGCTGTCGAGGTCGCCGAGCTGCGCACGCGCGCCGTGACGGCGCCGGATGGCAGCGATGCGACGCTCGACGACGCCGTCGTGCTGCTCCGCCGCGTCGCCTGAGCCCCGACCGAGGCGTGAGACGGCGACGGGCCCGCATCCCCGGAGGGATTCGGGCCCGTCGTGGTGGGGCGTCGACTCAGAGACCGCGGATGTTCGTCGCCTGCGGGCCGCGCTGGCCCTGCTCGACGTCGAACTCGACGGCCTGGCCGTCGAACAGGTCACGACGACCCGAGCCCTGGATGGCGCTGAAGTGCGCGAAGAGGTCGGCCGAGCCGTCCTCCGGAGCGATGAAGCCGAAGCCCTTGTCGGAGCTGAACCACTTGACGGTGCCCTTGGCCATGACGGTGTTCCTAACTGTCGGGGTCGGCGGTCGCCGACCCGGTGTGCGCAGCGAAGCATTCGATGCGTCTGCGACGGTCGTGCGGGATGCACGCCGTGCGCGTTCTGGCGGCGAGCGCGCGAGGCGCGTGCCGGATGGGAGGTGGAGCGTCGAGCGTCGCGGGAGATGAACAGCGACAGTCAATCGACGCCGCCGGCGCGAACCCGGCGGATGACCCTCGTGGCGGACCGAGGATGCGGTCCGTGTCCACAGCCTACGGGTTCTCGCGCTCGAGCGCGACCCATCCGCTCAGCGCGGCGGCAATCCGACCGCGGCGGCGCTCGCACGCCACACGGCGTCGATCAGCGCGACGTCGTGGCTCGCGCGCGACGCGCGACCCACGCGACGGCCGTCGTAGTAGCCGCCGCTCGTCCATGTCGTCATCGGCGTCCACTCGGCGCCGGGCGTGCCGGCGGCCAGCATCGCGAGCGTCTCGCCCGCGTGCTCGTCGGTCGTGAGGAGGCGCCGCGCCACCCCGCGGTAGACGAGGCGCAGCAGGCTCGTCGAGCCCGAGCCGAACGACGTCGCGACGACGCCCGGGTGCAGCGCGACGGCGTGCAGATCCGGCATGTGCGCGGCGATGCCCCGCACCATGAGCACGTTCGCGAGCTTCGCGTTCGCGTACGCCCGCGCGGGGGAGTAGCCGCGGCGCAGCGACAGGTCGGCGCCCGCCGCCGCGACGGGGATGCGGCCTGCATGATGCGCGGCGCTCGCGGTCTGGACGACGAGCCCCGCACCCTCGCGCAGCGCGTCGGCGAGCAGGTGCACGAGCAGGAAGGGCGCGAGGTGGTTCACCTGCATCGTCGCCTCGTTGCCGTCCTCGGTGAGCGCGCGCCGACCGAGGATGCCGCCGGCGTTGCTCACGAGCACGTCGAGCCGGCCGTCGGTCGCCGCGAGCACGTCCGCGGCGAGCGCACGCACCTCGCCGAGCCGCGCGAGGTCGGCGACGAAGGCATCGCCGCCGACGTCCGACGCGACGTGCTGCGTCCGCGTGCGGTCACGGCCGGCGACGAGCACGCGGTGCCCGTCCTCGGCGAGGCGCCTGGCCGCGACGGCGCCGATGCCGTCGGAGGCGCCGGTCACGAGGATGGTGCGGGTCACCCTGCCGAGGCTCCCGCATCCCCACCGTCCGCGTCCACCTCCGTCGGCGTGCCGGGCTCGAACCGATAGCCCATGCCGGCCTCGGTGAGCAGGTGCCTGGGATGCGCGGGCTCGGGCTCGAGCTTCTTGCGCAGCTGGGAGACGTACAGCCGCAGGTAGCCCGTGTCACGCACGTGATGCGTGCCCCACACCTCCTGCAGCAGCGCCTGCCGCGTCACGAGCCGCGAGGGGCTGCGCAGCAGCATGCCGAGCATCTGCCACTCGGTGGGCGTGAGGCGCACCGGCTCGCCGCCCTTCGTCACGGTGCGGGCCGCGAGGTCGACCCGCACGTCGGCGAAGCGCACGACAGGATCCTCCTCCTGCACGGGGATGCGGCGCGTGAGCGCGCGGATGCGTGCGAGCAGCTCGTCGATCTGGAAGGGCTTCGTGACGTAGTCGTCGGCGCCGGCGTCGAGCGCCTCGACCTTGTCGGCCGCGCCCGTGCGGCCGGACACCACGAGGATCGGCGTCGCCGACCAGCCGCGGATCGCCTCGATGACCTCGACGCCGTCGAGCCGGGGCATGCCGAGGTCGAGCATCACGAGGTCGGGATGCTCGTCGATCGCGACCCGCACGGCCTCCGCGCCGTCGGCCGCGGTGATGACGTCGTAGCCCTTCGCCCCGAGGGTGATGCGCAGCGCGCGCAGCAGCTGCGGGTCGTCGTCGGCGATGAGCACCTTCATGAGGCGCTCCGTCCGGTCGCGGGTGCAGCGCCGGCGCGGTCGTCCGCGGGTGCGCCAGGAGCCTCGTCCGGATCGACGGCGGCGAGCGTCACGACCATCGTCAGCCCACCGCCCGGGGTGTCCTCCGCGACGAGCGTGCCGCCCATCCCCTCGACGAAGCCGCGGGCGAGCGCGAGGCCGAGCCCGAGCCCCGTCGTGTTGTCGGTGTCGCCGAGCCGCTGGAAGGGCACGAACACGTCGTCGCGTCGCTCGGGCGGGATGCCGGGGCCATGGTCGACGACGCGCAGCTCGACGCGGCCGGCGAAGGCGCTCGTCGCGACGCGCACGCGCGAGCCCGACGGCGCGTGCCGCTTCGCGTTCGCGACGAGGTTCACGACGACGCGCTGCAGCAGCACGGGGTCCGCGACGACGTCGGTCGCGTCGCCGAGGTCGAGCTCGACGTCGCCCGGACCGAGCGAGAGCTCCTCGAGCGCGGGCAGCACGACGTCGGCCGGGTCGACGCGCGTCGGCGACACGGCGAGGACGCCCGCCTGCACGCGCGAGACGTCGAGCAGGTCGGTGATGAGGGCTGCGAGCGCGTCGAGCGACTCCTCGGCGGTCGCGAGCAGCTCGGCGCGGTCCTGCTCGCCGAGCCGCGCCCCGGCGGTGCGCAGTCCTCCGACCGCCGCCGCGGCTGCTGCGAGCGGACGCCGGAGGTCGTGGCTCAGGGCGGCGAGGAGCGCCGTGCGCACCTTGTCGGTCGCGGCGAGCGGCGCGATCTCGCTCGCCGTCTCGACGAGGTCGTCGCGCTCGAGCGTCGCCTCGAGCTGCGCGACGATGACGGCCAGCAGGCGACGCTCGCTCGCGTCGAGGTCGCGGCCGTGGAGCACGAGGGTCGCGTCGGCGCCGACCTGGATGCGCGTCGCCTCCCCGGTCAGGGCACCGGCATGCGCGACCGCGACGCCCTCGTCGACGAGCGCGACCCCGTCGAGCGCGAACGCCTCGCGCGTGCGGTCGACGAGCGCCTGTGCGGCGCCGGTGCCTCGCAGGACGCTGCCGGCGACGGTCGCCAGGAGCTCCGCCTCCGCTGCTGCGCGCCGCGCCGCGCGGGTCTGCCGCGCGGCCCGGTCGACGACGATGCTGACGAGCACCGCGATGACGACGTAGATCACGAGCGCCCACGCCTGCGCCGGATCGGAGATCGTGATCGTGTAGAAGGGGTCGACGAAGAGCACGTTGAGCGTGAGGCCGCTCATCACCGCGGCGAAGACGGCTGGCCAGAGGCCGCCGACGAGCGCGACGACGACCACGAGCAGCTGGAACGCGAGCACGTCGGCCGTGATCGAGTCCGGGCTGCGGAACGCCCACAGCCCCCACGTGAGCAGCGGCCCCGCCGTGAGCGCCACCACGAGGCCCGCGATCCGTCGTCGGACGGAGAGCGCGCCCCCGAGCCGGGGCAGGCTCAGCCTGCCTCCCGCGGCGGCGTGCGTCACGACGTGCACGTCGATCGTCCCCGCCTTCGCGATGACGGTCTGGCCGATGCCGGGTCCGGTGAGCGCCGACTGCAGCCTGCTCCTGCGTGATGCGCCGATCACGAGCTGCGTGGCGTTGACCGCCTTCGCGAAGGCGACGAGCGTCTCTGGCACGTCGTCGCCGACGACCTGGTGGTAGGAGCCGCCGAGCTCCTCGACGAGCGCCCGCTGGCGCGCGAGCGCGTCGGGGTCCCCGGAGCGCAGGCCGTCCTGCTGCGTGACGTGGACGGCGAGCAGCTCGCCGCCGGAGGATCGGGCGGCGATGCGCGCGCCGCGCCGCAGCAGCGTCTCGCCCTCGGGGCCGCCGGTCAGCGTCACGACGACGCGCTCACGAGCCTCCCAGGGAGTGTCGATGCCCTGCTCGGCGCGATAGCGCTGCAGCGCCTGGTCGACCTCGTCGGCGAGCCACAGCAGCGCGAGCTCGCGCAGCGCCGTCAGGTTGCCGAGCCGGAAGTAGTTCGAGAGGGCGGCGTCGATCCGCTCGGCCGGGTAGACGCGCCCGCCCGCGAGCCGGTCCCGCAGCGCCTGCGGCGAGAGGTCGACGACCTCGACGGTGTCGGCCGCGCGCAGCACATGGTCGGGGATCGTCTCGCGCTGCACGATGCCCGTGATGCGCTGGACGACGTCGTGGAGCGACTCGATGTGCTGGATGTTGACGGTCGAGATGACGTCGATCCCACCCTCGAGCAGCGCATGCACGTCCTGCCAGCGCTTCTCGTACTGCGAACCCGGGGCGTTGGTGTGCGCGAGCTCGTCGACGAGCGCGACGTCCGGGTGGCGCTCGAGCACGGCGTCCAGATCCATCTCGTCCAGCGTCATGCCGCGATGCTCGACGGCCCGGCGCGGCACCACCTCGAGCCCCTCGATCATCGCCGCGGTCGCAGCGCGACCGTGCGTCTCGACGAGTGCCACGACGACGTCGAGCCCCTCGCGGCCGAGCCTCGCGCCCTCCTCGAGCATCGCGTAGGTCTTGCCTACGCCGGGAGCGGCGCCCAGCAGCACGCGAAGCCGCCCCCGTGCCATGTCAGCCCTCCAGCTCGTCGAGTGCCAGGTTGAGCTCGAGCACGTTCACGACGGGAGCACCCATGTAGCCGAGGAGCGGCTGCGACGTGTGCTCGGCGACGAGCGTCTCGACCTCCGCGACGTCGAGGCCCCTGGCCTCGGCGACGCGCTGCACCTGGATCGCAGCGTACTCGGGCGAGATGTGCGGATCGAGACCGGATGCGGAGGCCGTCACGGCATCCGCGGGCACCTCGTCCGCGGAGACGCCGTTGAACTCGGAGACCTGCGCGATCCGCTCCTCGACGGCGGCGATGAGGTCGGCGTTCTCGGTGCCGTAGTTCGAGCCCGACGACGCCTGGCCGTCGTAGCCGTCGCCGGCCGCCGAGGGACGCGGCTGGAAGTACTCGGCGAGCGGCGCGCCGTCGGCGTCGGTGAACGGCTGGCCGATGAGCGAGGAGCCGACGACCTCGCCGGCCTCGTCGCGCACGAGCGCGCCGTTCGCCTGCGACGGCATGGCGAGCTGGCCGATGCCGGTGATGACGAGCGTGTAGAGCACGCCGGTCACGACGGTGAAGAGCACGATCGCCCTCGCGGACACCCAGAGGGTGCGGGCGGTGGTCCTGGTGGTCGCCACGATGCCTCGATTCAGAATCCGGGGATGAGGCGCACGACGAGGTCGATGAGCCAGATCCCGATGAAGGGTGCGACGAGTCCGCCGAGCCCGTAGACGAGCAGGTTGCGGCCGAGCAGCCTCGAGGCTGCGACGGGCCGGTACTTCACGCCGCGCAGCGCGAGCGGGATGAGCAGCACGATCACGATCGCGTTGAAGATCACCGCCGAGAGCACCGCGGAGGCGGGGGAGTGCAGACCCATGACGTTGAGCGCCGCCAGGCCAGGGAAGGCGCCCATGAACATCGCGGGGATGATGGCGAAGTACTTCGCGACGTCGTTCGCGATCGAGAACGTCGTCAGGGCGCCGCGCGTGATGAGCAGCTGCTTGCCGATGCGCACGACGTCGATGAGCTTCGTCGGGTCGGAGTCGAGGTCGACCATGTTGCCGGCCTCCTTCGCCGCGGACGTGCCCGACTGCATCGCCACGCCGACGTCCGCCTGCGCCAGCGCGGGTGCGTCGTTCGTGCCGTCGCCCGTCATCGCGACGAGGTTGCCGCCCTCCTGCTCCTTGCGGATGAGCGCGAGCTTGTCCTCGGGCGTCGCCTCGGCCAGGAAGTCGTCGACGCCAGCCTCCTTCGCGATGGCCGCGGCGGTGAGGGGGTTGTCGCCCGTGATCATCACGGTACGGATGCCCATGGCGCGCAGCTCGGCGAACCGCTCCGCGATGCCCTCCTTCACCACGTCCTTGAGGTGCACGACGCCGAGGGCGCGAGCGGTGCCGGCCGCGGGCGCGACCGCGACGACGAGCGGCGTGCCACCCGACTGCGAGATCGCGTCGGTCGCGCGCTCGAGCTCCTGCAGCCGCTCGGCCTCGAGGGGTGCCCCCTCGGCCTCGAGCCACGCCTTCACGGCGGACACGGCGCCCTTGCGGATGCGCGTGCCGTCGGCCCGATCGAGGCCCGACATCCTGGTCTCCGCCGTGAAGGGCACGATCTCGCCCTCCACGCGCTCGGCGACCTCGAGGCCCTCCGTGCGAGCGAGATCCACGATGGACTGGCCCTCGGGCGTGGGGTCGGCGAGCGAGGAGACGGCGGCGAGGGAGAGGAGCTCCGTCCGCTCGACGCCGGCGAGCGGCACGACGTCCGACGCGCGCCGGTTGCCGTACGTGATCGTGCCGGTCTTGTCGAGCAGCAGGGTCGTGACGTCGCCCGCGGCCTCGACCGCGCGGCCCGACATTGCGAGCACGCCGCGCTGCACGAGCCGGTCCATGCCAGCGATGCCGATCGCGCTCAGCAGCGCGCCGATCGTCGTCGGGATGAGGCAGACGAGCAGCGCGACGAGCACCGCGATCGACACGGGGCTCGCGACGTACGACGCGACGGGGTTGATCGTGAGCGTCACGATCACGAAGACGATCGACAGCGACGCGAGCAGGATGTCGAGCGCGATCTCGTTCGGCGTCTTCTGCCGCGCGGCGCCCTCGACGAGCGCGATCATGCGGTCGACGAACGTCTCGCCCGGCTTCGCCGTGATTCGCACGACGATGCGGTCTGAGAGCACGCGCGTGCCGCCCGTCACCGCGGAGCGGTCGCCGCCCGACTCGCGGATGACGGGAGCCGACTCGCCCGTGATGGCCGACTCGTCGACCGACGCGACGCCGTGCACGACGTCGCCATCGCCCGGGATGAGCTCGCCGGCGGCGACGACGACGTGATCGCCGAGCCGCAGGTCGCTCGAGGCGACCTGCGTCGTCGTCGCGCGCTCCGCCGCGACGTCCGCGTCGGCGTCGTAGTCGTCGACGCGGTTCGCCATCGTGCTCGTGCGCGTCTGGCGCAGGCTGTCCGCCTGTGCCTTGCCGCGGCCCTCGGCGATCGCCTCCGCGAGGTTCGCGAACACCACGGTCAGCCACAGCCAGACGGCGATGACGATCGTGAACGTCGGCGGCACCTCGGAGCCCGCCGAGCTGGCGGGCCCTCCGATGAAGGGCTCGGCGATGGCCATGAGCGTCGTCAGCACGGCGCCCACCCAGACGATGAGCATGACGGGGTTGTGCCACAGGTGCCGCGGGTCGAGGCGGCGGAACGCGCCGGGGATCGCCTGGCGCACCTGCGCCCAGCTGAGGCCCTGGCGGCCGGAGGAGGCCGAGGCGGACGCCGTGGGCGTCTCGGGAGCGATGGTGGTGGACATCAGAGGGAGAGTCCTTCTGCGAGCGGACCGAGCGCGAGCACCGGGAAGTAGGTGAGCGCGGTCACGAGGATGATGATGCCGACGAGCAGTCCGACGAACTGCGGGCGGTGGGTGGGGAGCGTGCCTGCCGTCGCAGGCACCACGTCCTGCCTCGCCAGCGAGCCGGCGAGGGCGAGCGCGAGCACGATCGGCACGAAGCGCCCGAGCAGCATGGCGACGCCGAGCGCCGAGTTCAGCCAGTCGGTGTTCGCCGTGAGCCCCGCGAAGGCGGAGCCGTTGTTGTTCGCGGCCGATGCGAAGGCGTAGACGAGCTCGCTGACGCCGTGGTTCCCCGGGTTCCAGATCGAGGTGCCGATGACGTCGTCGCGGACGCCGGGCAGCCCGAGCGACAGGGCGACGCCGCCGAGCAGCAGCGCGGGGGTGGCGAGGATGTACAGCGCGGCGAGCTTCATCTCGCGGGCCGTGATCTTCTTGCCGAGGTACTCGGGCGTGCGACCCACGAGGAGGCCGGCGACGAACACGGCGATGATCGCCATGACGAGGATGCCGTAGAGCCCCGCGCCGACGCCGCCGGGCGACACCTCGCCGAGCATCATGGTGACCATCGGCACCATGCCGCCGAGCGACGTGTACGAGTCGTGCATGGAGTTGACGGCGCCGGTCGAGGTGCCGGTGGTCGAGACGGCGAACAGGGCGGACGCCGGGATGCCGAAGCGCGCCTCCTTGCCCTCCATCGCCGCGCCGGCGAGCTGGGAAGCCGTGCCGGCACCGCCGAGCTCGAGCGCCGTCGCTGCTCCCCAGGCGGCGAGGTACAGCGTCGTCATGACCCCGAGGATCGCGAAGCCCTGGCGCCGGTCGCCGACCATGGTGCCGAACATGCGCGGCATCGCCGAGGGGATGAGCAGCAGCAGCACGACCTGCAGCATGTTCGTCCACCCCGTCGGGTTCTCGAAGGGATGCGCGGAGTTGGCGTTGAAGAAGCCGCCGCCGTTCGTGCCGATGAGTCGGATGGACTCCTGCGACGCGACGGGACCGCCCGGCAGGTGCTGGGTGAGGCCTGCGAGCGTCGTCGTCTCCTGGAAGCCGGCGAAGTTCTGGATCACGCCGCCGGCGAGCAGCGCGAGTGCGCCGAGGATCGACAGGGGCATGAGGATGCCGAGCGTGCCGCGCGTGAGGTCGACCCAGAAGTTGCCGATCGTGCCCGCGCAGCGGTAGGCGAAGCCGCGCACGAGCGCGACGGCGACGGCCATGCCGACGGCTGCCGACACGAAGTTCTGCGTCACGAGGCCCGCGAGCTGCACGACGTAGCCGAGGGTCGGCTCGGGGGAGTACGACTGCCAGTTCGTGTTGGTCGTGAACGAGACGGCCGTGTTGAACGACAGCAGCTCCGGCACGGCCGGGAGGCCGAGGGAGTAGGGCAGCAGCTCCTGCGTGCGCTGGAGGAGGTAGACCGCGAGCACGCTCACGAGCGAGAAGGCGAGCAGCGAGCGCGCATAGGCGGTCCACGTCTGCTCGCTCGACGGGTCCACGCCGATGAGGCGGTAGATGCCGCGCTCGACGCGCCAGTCCTTCCTCGACTGGTAGGTGTACGCCATGTAGTCGCCCAGCGGCCGATGCACGAGGGCGAGCGCCACGAGCACCGTGGCGAGGGATGCGAGGGCGACGCCCCACTGGGCGCCGGCGTCCGCCATCAGAACCGCTCCGGGCGCAGCAACGCTGCGACGAGCAGGCCGATGGCGCACACCGCGAGGATCGCGCCGAGGACCTCGAAGACGATCACAGGCGCTCCACCCCCTTCACGAGCAGCCCGAGCAGGGCGAAGAGGGCGAGGATGCTCGCCACGACGATGACGTCGAGCATGGGACGGCTTCCAGTCGTTCGATCCGACGCACCCTGGTGCGGGATGCGGGCGCCGGGTGGGCGCCGCATGCGATCCAACGCCCGAGCAGCCGCGCCGGGCGGCGATCCTCACGGATCCCTCACGCCCGCCGGATGGGTCCTCACGACCTCGCCACGGCCCTGCTCCGGCGCGCTCGGATCACGAGAAGCGTCAGCCAGCCCGCGAGCGCCATGGCCGCGACGTTCACGAGCAGCTGCGCGGCCGAACCGAGCACCTCGTCCCACACGCCGAACGCGAGCGCGAGCGCGATGTTGCCGGCGGCGGGGATCGTCGTGACCGAGATGAAGACGCCGGACAGGCCGCCGCTGCGCGACGAGGCGATCGCGATGATGCCGGCGGCCGCGGCGACGAGCGCCACGACGACCGACCACTGGTCCGGCCGATAGATGAAGGCGGTCTCCTCGCGCACGGCGATGTCCTCGACGCGGATCCAGCCGACGAGGCGCGCGAGGAGGGCGAGCGCGGTCGTCACGGCGATCGCGATCGCGAAGCCGACGGCGAGGCTCCTCGCGGCCATCCCGAGCAGGTTCGGACGGCGACCGACGAGCGCGACGCCGAGGGCGGCGACCGCGCCGAACTCGGGTCCGAGCACCATGGCGCCGATCGTGAGGATCTGCGAGTCGAGCACGATCGCGACCGCGGCGATGCCGGTGGCGAGCACGAAGAACGCGAGGTACGAGCCCGTGATCCGGGAGTCCTCGTAGGACCGCTGCACGACCTGCGCCCAGACCACGGCGTCGGATGCGTCGCCCGGCGCTCGTCGCTCGTCGTCGTGGCCACGCCTCGACACCCACGTCTCGACCGGCTCGATGCGCACGATGCCGTCGTCGTGCACGCCTCGCTCGACGAGGGCGTGCACGATCGCGTCGGCCGCCTCGCGCGGCAGATCCGCCTCCACGACGTCGCCGTCCGGTCGCTCGGCGACGCCGCGCTGGTGCACGATGCCGCTCACGACGTCGCTCGCGCGAAGGAGCGCGAGGACGTCGTCGGCGACGTCGGCGGAGGCCGTGACCGTGAGGTGCAGCATCGGGCAAGTCTGCTCGACTGGCAACGGCACCGCCGCGATCCTCACGGATCGCTCACGCGACGCCGCTCAGCGCACGAGGCGCTCGAGGCGGCCGACGAGCTCGTAGGCGTCCCGCCACTCCTCCTGCAGGGCGGAGGCGGGCAGCAGCCCGGCGCGCACGCCGTCCTCCGCGCGCTGCAGGCGATGCACGATCCGTCGCACGCGCCGGACCGCGGCGTCCGCCTCGGCGTCGACGACGAGCGCCGAGCACCACGCGGTGGTCTGGACGGCCGAGCGCGTCGCGGGCGATGCCTCGCGCCAGCACACGAGCCATGCGGCGGCGCCGAGGGCCGCAGGGGCGCCGAACGCCGCATGCCACGGGACGGCGACGCCGATGCCGACGCAGCCGAGGACGAGCGTGAGCATGAGCGCGGCGGGCGGGGCGGCGTGCAGCGCGCTGACCCAGCGTCGCCGCGCAGGCGTGGTGTCGGGCGGGAGGATCGTGACCGTCTCGTGCACCGCGCCGTAGCGGGAGAGGCTCGAGGAGGCCGTGCCCCACGGGTGGGAGCCGTCGAGCGCGTGCAGCAGCGCGGTGCCGACGGGACGATGCGGAGGGCGCGGGACGCGGATGGTGCGAACGGTCACGACGCAGATCCTGCGCCGCGGTCGGTCGCCGACGACGGATGTCCACGACCTCCTCACGCTGCGACTCGCGATCCTGACGGCATCCGATCGATGCGCGGCGCAGCACCGCAGGCGGGCCGTGGCGCTACAGTCGTGCCTCGTGCGAGCAGCGTCGACGACCGGGATCGCTCGTCGCCGACCCAATCCCGCTCGCCGCGTCTTCCTCGGCTTCGTCGTGCTGAACCTCGCCGGCTGGGCGCTGCTCGCGCTGCCGATCTCGTCGACGCCCGAGGGCTCCTCCTCGTGGATCGACGCGCTCTTCACCGCGGTCTCCGCGGCGTGCGTCACGGGGCTCACGGTCGTGGACACCGCGCTCTACTGGACCCCGTTCGGGCAGACGGTCATCCTCGTGCTCGTCCAGCTCGGCGGCCTCGGCGTCATGGTGTTCACGACGCTCGTCGGCGTGCTCGTGCTGCGGCGCCTCACGATCGGCGCGCGCGTGCAGACCGCGTCGGAGACCCACAGCCGGGGCATCGGCGAGGTGGGCAGCATCGTGCGCGCGATCGTCGTGACCTCGCTCGTCGTCGAGGGCGTCGTCGCGCTCGCGCTGCTGCCTCGCTTCATGCTCGGCTACGGCGAGTCGTTCGGCGATGCCCTGTGGCTGAGCGTCTTCCACGCCGTCTCGTCGTACAACAACGCCGGCTTCGCGCTCTTCAGCGACAACCTCATCGGATTCGTCGACGACCCGTTCGTGTGCGTGCCGCTCATGGTCTCCACCGTCGTCGGCGGGCTCGGCTTCCCGGTCATCGTCCAGATCCTCAAGCGCGTCTCGGGACGCGCGCGCATCCTGTCGCTGCACGCGCTGCTCGTGCTCGGCGGCACCGCGCTGCTGCTGCCGCTCGGCGCGCTCGCGATCGGCGCGCTCGAATGGTCGAACCCGGGCACGCTCGGCGCGCTCGAGCCCGGCAGCCGCGTGCTGACGAGCCTCTTCCACTCGGTGCAGACGCGCACCGCCGGCTTCAACGCCCTCGACATCGGGGCGATGCGTCCGGAGACCCTGCTCGTCATGGACGTGCTCATGCTCATCGGCGGCGGACCCGCGGGCACGGCAGGCGGCATCAAGCTCACGACGTTCGCGGTGCTGCTGTTCATCATCCTCGCCGAGGTGCGCGGCGACGGCACGGTGCACGCGTTCGGCAGGCGGCTCTCGCGCGCCGTGCATCGCGAGGCCATCACCGTCGCGCTCCTCGCGGTGGCCCTCGTCGTCGCTGCGACGCTCGCGATCCTGGTGCTCACCGAGGAGACGTTCGACGACGTGCTCTTCGAGGCCGTCAGCGCCTTCGCGACCGTCGGGCTCTCGACGGGCATCACCGCGGACCTGGGGTGGCCGAGCCAGCTCATCCTCGTCATCCTGATGTTCCTCGGACGCGTCGGTCCCGCGACCGTCGCGACCGCCATCGCCCTGCGCCGCACGACGCGCGCGTACGAGCTCCCGAAGGAGAGGCCCCTCATTGGCTAGGCAGCAGCGCATCCGGCACGACTCCGCCATCGCGGTCATCGGGCTCGGCCGCTTCGGCGCCTCGCTCGCGATCGAGCTCGCCGACCACGGCACCGAGGTGCTGGGCGTCGACGCCGCGGAGGACGTCGTACAGTCCCTGCACGGCACGCTCGCGCACGTCGTGCAGGGCGACTCGACCGATCCGGCGCTCATCGAGCAGCTCGGCCTCGGCGAGTACGCGCGGGTCGTCGTCGCGATCGGCTCCGACGTGACCGCGTCGATCCTCACGACGAGCCAGCTGCTGCGTGCCGGCGTCTCGGAGGTGTGGGCGAAGGCGATCTCCGAGCAGCACGCCGTCATCCTCGACCAGCTCGGCGTGCATCACGTCGTGAGCCCCGAGGCGGACATGGGGCGTCGGGTGGCGCACATGGTGCGCGGATCGTCCGACGACTTCCTCGAGGTCGACAGCCGCTACGGCGCGATGCTCGTCGAGGTGCCGTCCGCCCTCGCGGGGGTGCCGCTGCGCGAGCTCGGCCTGCAGCGGGAGCACGGCGTGTCCGTGATCGCGACGCGGATCGACGACGACCTGCAGAACGCGAACACCGAGACGCGGCTGCAGGCGGGCGGCGCGATGCTCGTCGCCGGGCCGACGGGCAAGGTCGAGGCGTTCGCCGCGCTCGCCGCCACGCTCCGCGCACGCGGGTGACGGCGAACGACGTCGTCAAGCCCGTCCCGCTCGCGGCGCGCGCGGCGTAGCGTCCGGGCACGAGAGGAGGCGTCATGAGCGACGAGCACGTGCAGGGCACGGACCCCGACCTGACGACCGAGGAGGTCGCCTCTGGCGGTCACCAGGACCGCGCCGAGCAGTGGGAGAAGGACGACGGCGCCGGCACGCACCACAGCGGTGCGCCGCAGGACACGGCCGACCAGTGGGCGGGCTCCGGCCCCGAGGCGACCGAGGACGCCGCGCAGCAGTGGAGCGGCGAGGAGGCCGCTCCGGGCGCGCAGGACACCCCGGGCCAGTGGTACGAGGAGGGGGACGGGCGCTAGGCGCGTCCCACCCCACGATGTCCCATCGCTGCCGCTAGCATCGGCGGCGATGGGACATCTCACCTATGCCGGCGCGACCGAGTATCAGATCGAGGATCGGATGCTCGCGCACCTCAAGACCGTCATCGCATCGAAGCTGCGACGCCAGGAGAGCTTCCTCGTGTCGTGGACCGTCGAGCCCGAGTCCGGCTCCGGCCGCGTGAGCCTGTGGATGTCGCCGTCCATCCCGCTCGAGTTCCGGTTCCTCGGCTCGCGCCCGCCGCAGCTGAACCCCGTGTGGCTCGAGGTGCTCGCCGACATGGCGCACACGGCCCGCGGGCTCGTGCTCGTCGGCGAGCAGGAGGCCGAGGCCATCCATCGCGGCGAGGCGCCGAAGGAGCACTGACGCCCGCTCGGCCCTCTGGCCAGCGCGGACGCCGTCACGGACACTGCTTCTCTGCAGCTGGTCGAGGAGCGCAGGCGCGCAGCGCCCTCGCGTCACGACACCCGCGTCATCGCGGGCAGGGTCCGCGTCGAGACGTCGTGCGGGGTCGGCGGGTCTCGTGACGCGTGCTCGCTGGCGCTCGCGCGCTCCTCGACCAGCTGGTGGGTGGACGTTCCCTTGCAGCTGGTCGAGGAGCGCAGGCGCGCAGCGCCTTCGCGTCACGAGACCCGCGTCATCGCGGGTAGGGTCCGCGTCGAGACGTCGTGCGGGGTCGGCGGGTCTCGTGACGCGTGCTCGCTGGCGCTCGCGCGCTCCTCGACCAGCTGGTGGGTGGACGCTCCCTTCGCAGCTGGTCGAGGAGCGCAGGCGCGCAGCGCCTTCGCGTCATGAGACCCGCGTCATCGCGGGCAGGGTGTGCGTCGAGACGTCGTGCGGGGTCGGCGGGTCTCGTGACGCGTGCTCGCTGGCGCTCGCGCGCTCCTCGACCAGCTTGGTGGGGGAGCCGGCGGCGCAGCGAGGAGCGGCGGGACCCTGGGAGCCTGAGGCGGCACGGCGGCCGGTCGTAGGCTGGCGGCACCGCCACTGCGAAGGAGCAGCCATGACCGACACGATCGTCGCCGGATTCGCCCGCACCCCGTTCGCCCGCTACCTCGGGCAGTTCGCATCCACCCCCTCGACCGTGCTCGGCGGCCACGCCGGCGCCGCCGCGCTCGCGGCCGCGGGCGTCGCGGGGGAGTCGGTGCAGACGGTGATCGTGGGACAGGTGCTGCCCGCGGCGGTCGGGCAGAACCCGCCCCGGCAGGCGGCGGTCGCGGCGGGCGTGCCGATGACGGTGCCGTCGCTCGGCATCAACGCCGTGTGCCTCTCGGGCACCGAGGCGGTCGTCGCCGGCCATCGCCTCATCCAGCTCGGCGAGGCCGACGTCGTGCTCGCGATCGGCCAGGAGTCGATGTCGCTCGCGCCGCACGCGGCGTCGATGCGCACCGGCCAGCGCTACGGCGCGCTCGAGCTCGTCGACACGATGGAGCACGACGGGCTCACCGACGCCTTCGAGCACCGCTCGATGGGCGCGTCGACCGAGTCGTTCAACGGCCCGCTCGGCGTGACGCGTGAGGAGCAGGACGCCTTCGCGGCCTCGTCGCACGAGCGCCTCGCGGCTGCGCAGGACGCGGGCGTCCTCGACGACGAGATCGCGCCCATCGAGGTGCGCGCAGGGCGCGAGACCGTCACGGTGTCGGCCGACGACGGCGTGCGTCGCGACACGACCCCCGAGTCGCTCGCCGGACTGCGCCCCGCGTTCGACCGCGAGCGCGGCACGATCACGGCCGGCAACGCCTCCCAGATCACCGACGGCGCCGCAGCCGTCGTGCTCGTGTCCGGCCGCTACGCCGCCGAGCACGGGCTCGCGGGCCTCGCGCGCATCCGCGCGACCGGCCTCGTCGCGGGCCCCGACGTCTCGCTGCACGCGCAGCCGTCGAACGCGATCCTGCAGGCGCTCGGCCGGATGGGCGCGAGCGCGTCCGACCTCGCCGCCGTCGAGATCAACGAGGCGTTCGCGGCCGTCGGCATCGTCTCGACGCGCGAGCTGGGCGTCGATCCGGCCATCGTGAACGCGAACGGCGGCGCGATCGCGCTCGGGCACCCGATCGGCGCGTCGGGAGCCCGCATCGTCGGCCACCTCGCCCGGCGGCTGCAGGCGCAGGGGTCGGGCGCGCTCGGCGCCGTCGGCATCTGCGGCGGTGGCGGTCAGGGCAGCGCGGTCGTGCTCGAGGCGCTCTGACAGGAATGGCGGGAGGGATGCGCACGTTGCGTCGAGACGTGCGCCTCTCCATCCTCGACCTCGCCCCCGTCAGCCGTCACGAGTCGGTCGCCGACTCCCTGGGAGGCAGCGTCGCCCTCGCGCAGGCGGCGGAGCGCCTCGGCTACGAGCGGGTCTGGTACGCCGAGCACCACAACATGCCGACGATCGCGTCGAGCGCGACGGCCGTGCTCATCGCGCACGTCGCTGCGCACACCTCGACCATCCGGCTCGGGGCCGGCGGCATCATGCTGCCGAACCACTCGCCGCTCGTCATCGCCGAGCAGTTCGGCACGCTCGCGACCCTGCATCCCGGCCGGATCGACCTGGGGCTCGGTCGCGCACCGGGCACGGACCAGCGGACGCTGCAGGCGCTGCGCCGCGATCCGCGCGTCGCCGACCGCTTCCCGCACGACGTGCGCGAGCTGCAGGGCTACCTCTCGGGCGCCTCGCTCGTGGAGGGCGTGCAGGCCGTGCCGGGTGCGGGCACCGACGTGCCGATCACGATCCTCGGCTCGAGCCTGTTCGGCGCCGAGCTCGCCGCCGCGTACGGCCTGCCCTACGCGTTCGCGTCGCACTTCGCGCCCGACCTGCTGCTGCAGGCCGTGCGCGTGTACCGCGAGTCCTTCCAGCCGTCGGCGCAGCTCGCCGAGCCGTTCGTCATCGCGGCGTTCAACGCGATCGTCGCGCCGACGCGCGAGGAGGCGGAGCACATGGACGCGGTCGTGCGCCGCTCGCGCATCCGCTCCTTCCTCCTGCGCGGCGCCGCTGCGGCCGAGTCGCTGTCGGACGAGGACCTCGACGTGCTCGCCGAGTCGCCGCAGGGGCGTCAGGTGCTCGCGATGATGCGCCGGTCGGTCGTCGGCACCGGTGAGGACGCGGCAGCCGCCATCGCTGCGTTCGCCGAGGAGGCGTCGGCGGACGAGGTCATGCTCGCCGTGCACGGCACGAGCGCCGCGGAGCGCGTGCGCGCGCTCGAGCTGCTCGCAGCCGCTCGCGTGGCGACGAGCGCGCAGCCCGTCTAGGCGAGGCCGCTCGCAGCGGGCTCGGCGGCGAGGGTCGCCGAGCGCTCGCGGAGCCGTGCGGTCACGTCGGCGCACGCCTCGCAGACGGACGCGGGGATGACGCCGACGCGCATGAGCCACGCGAACAGCCAGCAGCCGAGGCAGAACCCGACGACGGCCTCCGCGGACGCGGCGAGCACGAGGACGCCGGCGAGCGCCCAGGCGACGAGCGGCGAGCCCAGCGCGACGGCGAGCGCGGCCGCCGCGGACACGGCGAGGCCGATCGCCTGCGCGAAGCGCTTGGGCGCGCCGGGCACGAGCCTGGGCGCACCGAGCCGGGGTGCGACGACCCGGGTCGCGAGCAGCCCGAAGGGCGACAGGCGCGGACCCCATCCGACCCGCAGCGCGAACCCGGCGGCGACGGCCCACAGCGCCCAGCCGGCGGCGGCCAGCACCGTGGCGCCCAGCGCCACGATCGCGAGCGTCGCGACGACGACGAGGGCTGCCACGACCCGCGCGGCGAGCTCGTTCACGACGTCGGGGAAGCCAGGGCGCATGCCGTCAGGATGCGACGCCGGGACCGCGGACGCGAGGTGCGCGCGTCACATCGCGTCACGCGGGCCAGATGCCGCTCGAGCCGCGGCGGTGGCTGCCCGCGAGATGGGTGTCGACGATGCCGACGGCTTCCATGAGGGCGAACATCGTCGTCGGGCCGACGTGCGCGAAGCCCGCCGCCCGCAGGGCCTTCGCGAGCGCGATCGACTCGGGGCTCGACGTCGGGACCTCTGCGAACGACGTCGGTCTCGGCGTGACCGGCGGCTGGAACGACCAGACGAGCGCGGGCAGTCCTCCGTCGTCGCGCAGCGCGATCGTCGCGCGCGCGTTGCCGATCGTCGCGTCGATCTTGCGACGGTTGCGCACGATGCCGGCGTCGGCCATGAGCCGGTCGACGTCGTCGTCGCCGAACGCCGCGACGGCGTCGGGGTCGAAGCCCGCGAACGCCGCGCGGAAGGCCGGCCGCTTCGCGAGGATCGTGCGCCACGACAGCCCCGACTGGAACGCCTCGAGCGAGAGGCGCTCGAAGAGCCCGCGCTCGTCGCGCACGGGCATGCCCCACTCCTCGTCGTAGTACGCGCGCAGCAGGGGATCGTGCGCCGCCCACGCGGGCCTCGCGAGGCCGTCGTCGCCCACGACCAGATCCGCCATGCAGGCGAGCCTAGGCTGATCCGGTGACGATGGCGGATGGGTCGAGCGAGGGCACGAGGGCGACGCGGAGCCCCACCGAGCGGCAGTCGTGGCGCCAGGGCCTCTCCGTCGTGCTCGCGACGTCGGCCTACGGCATCTCGTTCGGCGCCCTCGCCGTCGCGAGCGGGCTCGACGTCTGGCAGACGTGCGCGCTGAGCCTGCTGATGTTCTCGGGCGGATCGCAGTTCGCGCTCGTCGGCGTCGTCGCGGGCGGTGGCGCACCGGCGACGGCGATCGCCTCGGCGACGATCCTCGGCGTGCGCAACACGCTCTACGGGCTCAGCGTGCGGCCCTGGCTCGGTGCGCGCGGCGCGCTGCGCATCCCCGCGGCGCAGCTCACGATCGACGAGTCCACCGCCGTCGGCCTCGCGCAGCCCGACGAGCGAGCGCGGCGGGTCGGGTTCTGGGTGACGGGCGTCGGCATCTACCTCGGCTGGAACGTCATGACCCTCGTCGGCGCGCTCGTCGGCGACGTCCTGGGCGACGTGCGGATGTGGGGCCTCGACGCCGCCGCCGCTGCGGCGTTCGTCGGGCTCCTGTGGCCGTGGCTGCGCTCGCGGCAGGCGGTCGCGGTCGGCGCGGCGAGCGCCGTCGTCGCCGCGGCGCTCGTGCCGGCCCTGCCCGCAGGCGTGCCGGTGCTCGCCGCGGTCGTCGTCGCGATCGTCGTCGGCTGGACGAACTGGCTCGGGCGCCCCGTGCAGCCCGGCCCGGATGAGGCGGAGGACGCAGCATGACCACCTGGCACGTCATCCTCGTCGCGTCCATCCTCGTCGCGGCGCTCAAGGTGCTCGGCCATCTCGTGCCGTCCGGTCCGCTCGAGGGACCGCGCCCCGGGCGCATCCTCGAGCTGCTCACGGTCTCGCTGCTCGCGGCGCTCGTGGCGGTGCAGACGCTCGCCGACGGCACCGCGCTCGTCGTCGACGCGCGCCTGCCCGCCGTCGGCGTCGCGATCGTCCTGTACCGCCTGCGCGTGCCGTTCCTCGTCGTCGTCGTCGCCGCGGCTGCGATCGCCGCGCTGCTGCGGCGCCTCGCCGGCTGGGCGTGACGAGCGCCGGCGCGGGCGACGCGTGGCGGCATCGAGCGAGCGTGTCGTAGAGTGCCGATCACTCTCGGGCGCGCGGCTCGGCGACGACGCCGACTCGCGTAGTCTGAACCTGCACTCGAACGTGAGGCCCTGCGGGGCGCACCCGACCCAGGAGGACGCATGAGCGATCTCGACGACGCACCGCGCGACGGCGACAGCACGCAGTCCTGGGGGCACGACTACCAGCAGCAGCTCGCGTCGATGATGACGGGGGTCGGCAAGGACGAGCAGGAGGCCGTCGCGGCGCTGCCGTCGGGCTCCGCGCTGCTCATCGTGCGCCGCGGCCCCGACGTCGGCGCGCGGTTCCTGCTCGACCAGGACGTCACGGTCGCGGGCCGCCACCCCGACGCCGACATCTTCCTCGACGACGTGACGGTGTCGCGTCGTCACGCGGAGTTCACGCGCTCCGGCAACCGCTTCGAGGTGCGCGACCTCGGCTCGCTGAACGGCACCTACTCCGGCGGCGAGCGCGTCGAGCGCGCGCCCCTCCACGACGGCACGGAGGTGCAGGTCGGCAAGTTCCGCCTCACGTTCTACGCGTCGCGGCACGACCTCGGCGCCGGCTCGTGAGCGCGCAGGCCGCGCCGCGGGGTGGGGCCGCCCAGCGCCGGTCGCTGCTCTCGATCGGGCAGGTGCTCGCACGCCTGACGCCCGAGTTCCCCGACCTCGCACCCTCGAAGCTGCGCTTCCTCGAGGATCAGGGGCTCATCGCGCCGTCCCGTACGCCCAGCGGCTACCGCAAGTTCTCGGCCGACGACGTCGACCGCGTGCGCTACATTCTCACGCTGCAGCGCGACCACTACCTGCCGCTCAAGGTCATCCTCGCGCACCTCGAGCAGGTGGATGCGGGCGAGGCGCAGCCGTTCACGGCCGGCAACGTCGTCTCCGAGGGCCCGAGCATCCTGCGCGTCGATCGCCGGCTCTCGCGGCGCGAGCTCGAGACGGCCTCGGGTGCGCCGCGCGCGCTCGTGCAGGAGGCGATCGCGGCGAGCCTGGTGCCCGCGGCGGAGCCGTACGACGAGCGGGCCGTGCGCGTCGTGCAGGCGCTCGTCGAGCTGCGCCGCTTCGGCATCGAGCCCCGGCACCTGCGCGGCATGCGCGCATCCGCCGAGCGCGAGGCGGCGCTCATCGAGAGCGCCGTGCGCCCCGTGCTCGGCCGCCGTGGCGAGGGTCGGCCGGAGGCGGCGGAGGCGGCGCGCGACATCGCGGGCCAGATCGCCGCGATCCGCGAGGTGCTCGGGCGCGAGGCCGTCGAGCGCATCGCGCGCTGAGGCGCGGATCGCGCTCGGATCGGCGGACGACGCTGAGGCGATCCGTCGGGGGTCGGGCGTAGACTGCGACCACGAGAGCCCGACACGCCGACGCCGCCTGCGCCCCGGTTCGCGTCCCGCTCCCTAGGCTCGAGTCGAAGGTTCAACTCCTGCTTGAAGGTTGAGAAGGGCACACGATGGCCGAGAACGAGACGACACCCCGATACGACTCGGGGCTGCTGTTCACCGACGGCCTGCCCGACGACGAGGGCGTCCAGGGCTACCGCGGCGCCGACGCCGTGAAGGCCGCGGGCATCACCTACCGCCAGCTCGACTACTGGGCGCGCACCGACCTCGTGGTCCCGAGCATCCGCAGCGCCGCCGGATCCGGCTCCCAGCGCCTCTACTCCTTCCGCGACATCCTGGTGCTCAAGCTCGTCAAGCGACTGCTCGACACGGGCATCTCGCTGCAGCAGATCCGCGTCGCCGTCGCGCGCCTGCGCGACGAGGGCGTCGGCGACCTCGCCCAGGTACGCCTCGTCTCCGACGGCGCGAGCGTCTACCTCGTCACGAGCGCCGACGAGGTCATGGACCTCCTCGACCGCGGCCAGGGCGTGTTCGCCATCGCGGTCGGCACCGTCGTGCGCGAGGTGCAGTCCGAGCTCATCGAGCTCGACACGACGCCGGTCGAGCCCGTGCTCGACGAGCTCGCGGCGCGGCGAGCGGCCCGCACGCGCGCGTCCTGACGCGAGGCCCCGAACGCGGCGAGAGGCGCCCACCGACCGGTGGGCGCCTCTCGCGTCGTCGGGGCGTCGCGTCAGTCGCGACGCTCCTGCAGGTCCTCGCCCGTGGCCTCGGCCTCGGCGTCCTCGATCGCCGCGGCGCTCGAGGCGTCGATCGCGGCGGTGGGCGCGGGCACGCGGCCGCCGCTGGCAGCCTCGTCGCCGCTCGCGGCGGCGGCATCCAGCACCCGCTGCAGCAGCTCGTCGAACTGCAGCGCCATCTCCTGCGCACCCTCGCCCGGCCACACGTGCAGCGGGCGGGCGGCGCCCTGCGCCTGCTGCATCGAGGTGCGCTCGGGCAGCACCGTCTCGAGCACGAGCGGGCCGAACATGTCCTTGAGCTCCTGGATGCGGTACTGGTGCTCGAGCGACTGCGGACGCGCGCGGTTCACGACGATGCCGAGCGGCTGCAGGCGCGGGCTGAGGCCGCGGCGGATCTCCTCGATCGCGCGCAGCGCGCGGTCCGCGGCCGCGACGGAGAAGAGGCCGGGCTCCGTGACGACGAGGACGCGGTCGGATGCCGCCCACGCGGTGCGCGTGAGGGCGTTGAGGCTCGGCGCGCAGTCGATGAGCACGAGGTCGTACTCCGTCTCGAGCGTCGCGAGGGCCGTCTCGAGCCGCCAGATCTCCTTGATCGTGGGGTGCGGGCCGTCGAAGTTGATGGCGGACGGGCTGCCGATGAGCACGTCGATCGTGCCGCCGTGGCCCTCGGTCCAGCCCGACGGCGCGATCGCTTGGCGCACGATCTTGTCGCGCGGGTTGCCGAGCACGTCGGCGACGTTGAGGCGGCCGGCCACGTCGATGTCCATGCCCGTCGACGCGTCCGACTGCGGGTCGAGGTCGACCACGAGGGTGCGCAGCCCCTTCGCGAAGGCCGCGGATGCGAGGCCGAGGGTGACGGTCGTCTTGCCGACGCCGCCCTTCAGGGAGCTGATGGAGAGGACGTGCACGGTAGGCGAGCCTACAGCGACTACGGTGGGATCACGCGCTGGCAGGCCCCATCCGAACGATCCCTTGGGAGACCCATGTTCCGCAAGATCCTCGTCGCGAACCGTGGAGAGATCGCCATCCGGGCCTTCCGGGCGGCGAACGAGCTGGGCATCGCGACCGTCGCGATCTACGCGCACGAGGATCGGAACTCCCTCCACTGCCAGAAGGCGGACGAGGCCTACCAGGTGGGCGAGCCGGGGCACCCCGTGCGCGCCTACCTCGACGTCGATGACATCGTGCGCGTCGCCAAGGAGGCCGGCGCCGACGCCATCTACCCCGGCTACGGCTTCCTGTCCGAGAACCCCCGCCTCGCGACCGCGGCGGCCGAGGCCGGCATCACGTTCGTCGGCCCGCCCGCCTCCGTGCTCGCCTCGGCGGGCAACAAGGTCACCGCGAAGGAGCAGGCCATCGCGGCCGGCGTGCCCGTGCTGCGCTCGACGCCCGCGTCGAAGGACCTCGACGAGCTGCTCGCCGGCGCCGACGAGATCGGCTTCCCCGTCTTCTGCAAGGCCGTCGCGGGCGGCGGCGGCCGCGGCATGCGGCTCGTGCAGACGCGCGAGGAGCTGCGCGGCGCCCTCGAGCAGGCGATGCGCGAGGCCGACTCGGCGTTCGGCGACCCCACGATGTTCATCGAGCAGGCGGTCGTGCGCCCCCGCCACATCGAGGTGCAGATCCTGGCCGACGCGACCGGCGAGACGGTGCACCTGTTCGAGCGCGACTGCTCGGTGCAGCGCCGCCACCAGAAGGTCGTCGAGCTCGCGCCCGCCCCGAACCTCTCCGAGGAGAAGCGCGCCGAGCTCTACCGCGACGCCGTCGCCTTCGCCCGCTCGATCCACTACGTGAACGCGGGCACCGTCGAGTTCCTCCTCGACACCGCCGGCGACCGCGCGGGCGAGCACGTGTTCATCGAGATGAACCCGCGCATCCAGGTCGAGCACACCGTGACGGAGGAGATCACCGACGTCGACCTCGTGCAGTCGCAGATCCGCATCGCAGCGGGGGAGACGCTCGCGGAGCTCGGCCTCACGCAGGACGCCATCGCCATGCACGGCTTCGCGGTGCAGTGCCGCGTCACGACGGAGGACCCGGCCGACGGGTTCCGCCCCGACACGGGCCGCATCACGGCGTACCGCTCGCCCGGCGGCGCCGGCGTCCGCCTCGACGGCGGCACCATCAACCCGGGCGCGGAGATCAGCCCGCACTTCGACTCGATGCTCGCGAAGGTCACGTGCCGCGGTCGCGACCTCGCCTCCGCCATCGCCCGCTCGCACCGCGCCGTGAGCGAGTTCCGGATCCGCGGCGTCGCGACCAACATCCCGTTCCTGCTCAACCTGCTCGACGAGCCGCAGTTCCGCGCCGGCGACGTGTCGACGCACTTCATCGAGGAGCACCCCGAGCTCACGCGCATCACGCCCTCGCGCGACCGCGCGTCGAAGGTGCTGTCCTGGCTCGCCGACGTCACGGTCAACAAGCCCAACGGCTCGGCCGACGGGGTCATCCAGCCGTCGCTCAAGCTGCCGAGCATCGACCTCGACGCGCCCGCACCCGACGGCGCGCGCCAGCGGCTGCAGACGCTCGGGCCCGTGGCCTTCTCGAAGGCGCTGCGCGACCAGACGGCCCTCGCCGTGACGGACACGACCTTCCGCGACGCCCATCAGTCGCTGCTCGCCACGCGCGTGCGCACGGCCGACCTCGTCGCAGTCGCGCCGCACGTCGCGCGGCTCACGCCGCAGCTGCTCTCCGTCGAGGCGTGGGGCGGCGCGACGTACGACGTCGCGCTGCGCTTCCTCGGCGAGGACCCGTGGGAGCGCCTCGCAGCGCTGCGCGAGGCGATGCCGAACCTGCCCATCCAGATGCTGCTGCGCGGTCGCAACACCGTCGGCTACACGCCGTACCCGACCGCGGTGACGACGGCGTTCGTCGACGAGGCCGCGCGCACGGGCATCGACGTCTTCCGCATCTTCGACGCGCTCAACGACGTCGACCAGATGCGGCCCGCGATCGACGCGGTGCTCGAGACCGGCTCGACGGTCGCCGAGGTGGCGCTGTGCTACTCGGGCGACCTGCTCGACCCGGCCGAGGACCTCTACACGCTCGACTACTACCTCCGGCTCGCCGAGCGCATCGTCGACGCCGGCGCCCACATCCTCGCGATCAAGGACATGGCGGGCCTGCTGCGCGCCGGGGCCGCGTCGCAGCTCGTCACGGCGCTGCGCCGCGAGTTCGAGCTGCCCGTGCACCTGCACACGCACGACACGGCGGGCGGGCAGCTCGCGACGCTCCTCGCCGCGTCGGCCGCGGGCGTCGACGCCGTCGACGTCGCCTCGGCCGCGATGGCGGGCACGACGAGCCAGCCGCCCATGTCGGCGCTCGTCGCGGCCGTCGCCCACACCGAGCGCGACACGGGCCTCGACCTGCAGGCCGTCGGCGACCTCGAGCCCTACTGGGAGGCCGTGCGCCGCCTGTACCGGCCGTTCGAGTCGGGCCTGCCCGGCCCCACCGGCCGCGTCTACCGGCACGAGATCCCCGGCGGGCAGCTGTCGAACCTGCGCCAGCAGGCGATCGCGCTCGGCCTCGCCGACCACTTCGAGCGCATCGAGGACATGTACGCGGCGGTGAGCACGATGCTGGGCCGGCCCACGAAGGTCACCCCGTCGTCGAAGGTCGTCGGCGACCTGGCGCTGCAGCTCGTCGCGCAGGACGTCGACCCCGCGGACTTCGAGCAGAACCCGCAGCGGTACGACATCCCCGACTCCGTCATCGGCTTCATGGCCGGCGAGCTCGGCGACCTCCCGGGCGGCTGGCCCGAGCCGTTCCGCACGAAGGTGCTCGAGGGGCGCACCGTGAAGGTCGGCGTCACCGAGCTCACCGACGAGCAGGCGGCGTCCCTCGCCGAGCCCGGCGTGGAGCGCCAGCAGGCGCTCAACGCGCTCCTCTTCCCCGGGCCGACGAAGGACTTCCACGCGACGCGCGAGGAGTTCGGCGACCTGTCCGTCGTCGACACGATCGACTTCCTCTACGGCATGCAGCCCGGCGAGGAGCACCGCGTCGGCATCGGCCGCGGCGTGACGCTCAACGTCGCGCTCGAGGCGATCGGCAAGCCCGGCGACGACGGCATGGTGACCGTCATGACCGTGCTGAACGGCCAGCTGCGCCCCGTCTACGTGCGCGACCGCTCGGTGAAGGTCGAGAAGGCGGCGGCCGAGAAGGCCGACGCCTCGCAGCCCGGGCACGTCGCCGCGCCCTTCGCGGGCGCCGTCACGGTGACGGTCGCCGAGGGCGACGCGGTCGCCGTCGGCCAGCCCGTCGCGACGATCGAGGCGATGAAGATGGAGGCGGCGATCACGGCGCAGGTCGCCGGCACCGTCCAGCGCCTCGCGATCCAGGGCACGCGAGCCGTCGAGGCGGGTGACCTCATCGCGGTGATCGCATGATCGAGGTCGAGCTCGCGATCGTCGGCTCCGGCAGCGGCAACGCCGTCGTCGGCAAGGAATGGAAGGGTCGCGCCGTCGCGATCGTCGACGCGGCGCCGTGGTTCGGCGGCACGTGCCTCAACGTCGGCTGCATCCCGACGAAGATGCTCGTGCATCCCGCCGACGTCGTCGAGGCCGTGCGCCACGGCGCCCGCATCGGCGTGCACGGCACCGCCACGGGCGACTGGCACGCGGTGCAGGAGCGCGTCTTCGGACGCATCGACGCGAACGCCGCCGCGAGCGAGCGGTGGCGCGAGGGGCAGGAGGGCGTGCACGTCGTGCGCGAGCACGTGCACCTCGAGGACGCCAGGACGCTCGTGACGGCGTCGGGTGAGCGAATCCGCGCCGAGCGGCTCGTCATCGCCGCAGGCAGCAGGCCGCGCGACATCCCCGGCGTCGACCCCGCGCTCGTGCACACGTCGGACACCGTCATGCGCGTGCCCATCCTCCCGCGGAGCGCCGTCATCGTCGGCGGCGGCGCGATCGCCGTCGAGCTCGCGCACGTGCTCAGCGCCTTCGGCGTCGACCTCACGCTCGTGCTGCGGGGCGAGCGCGTGCTGTCCGCGGAGGACGAGGCCGTGTCGGCGCTCGCCACCCGCATCGCCGCGGATCGCTGGACGGTGCTGCGCGGCCGCACGGTCACGGCCGTCGAGGCGGCCGGCGACGGCAGGCGCGTCACGCTCGACGACGGCACCGTCCTCGACACGGGGCTCGTGCTGAACGCCACCGGCCGCATCCCGAACGCCGACGCCCTCGGCGCGTCCGCGCTCTTCGACACGCACGACGACGGCCGCCTGGTCACGGACGCGCGCATGCGCGTGCTCGCGCGCGGCGAGCCCGTCGAGGGCGTCTACGCCCTCGGCGACGTCACGAGCGAGCACCAGCTGAAGCACGTCGCGAACCACCAGGCGCGCGTCGTGCGCGACAACCTCGCGGGCGGGGCGATGGAGGACGTGCTCGCGCCGGTCCCGCAGGCGATCTTCGGCCATCCCGAGGTCGCCTCGTTCGGCGTCCGCGGGCAGGACGCGCCCGCCGACGCCGTCGTCGTCGACCGCGCCTTCGGCACGACCGCGTACGGATGGGCGATGGAGGACGAGTCGTCGTTCGCCCGCCTCGTCGTCGGTGCCGACGGCACGATCCTCGGCGCCCACGTCATCGGCCCCTCGGCGGCGATCCTCATCCAGCCGCTCGTGCTCGCCGCGAGCGAGGGCCGCACGGTGCACGGCCTCGCGCGGAGCCTCTACTGGCCGCATCCCGCACTGACCGAGGTCATCGAGAACGCCCTGCTCGACGCTGAGAAGGCGCTGTCCCGATGACCGACCGCGCTCGCGCGACCACCGACCGCGACCGAAGCACGACCGCGCGAACACCGCTCGAGGCCCAGAAGGAGCTCCACCGATGACCGTCCGCGACATCCGCGTCTTCGGCGATCCCGTGCTGCGCACGCCGGGGGTGCCCGTCGACCCAGTCGACCCCGCGACGCGCCAGCTCGTCGAGGACCTCGTGGACACCGTGCGGCTGCCCGGCCGAGCGGGCGTCGCCGCGTGCCAGATCGGCGTCGCCGCGAGGGCGTTCAGCTACAACGTCGACGGCGACGTCGGCTACGTGCTGAACCCCGTGCTCGTCGAGGTGCGCGGCGAGGTCGAGCTCGTCGACGAGGGCTGCCTGTCGGTGCCCGGCCTCGGCTACCCGACGCCGCGCCATCCCTGGGCGCGCGTCGAAGGCGTCGACCTCGATGGCGGTCGCGTCGTGCTCGAGGGCTCCGGCCTCATGGCGCAGATGCTGCAGCACGAGTGCGCGCACCTCGAGGGCAGGCTGTACGTGCAGACGCTCGAGCGCGAGACGCGCGCGCAGGCGATGGCCGACATCCGCGCATCCGCCTGGTTCTGAGCCGTTCGCGCACGAACGCCCCGGCGACCTCGCGGTCGGCCGGGGCGTCGTGTCGTCGATGCGTTCGGCGCGCCTACGGCACCGAGACGCCGTAGGCGTCGTCGGCGTACAGGCGGTCGATCTCGTCGGCGAAGTCCTTCACGATGTTGTGGCGCTTGATCGACATCTTCGGCGTCAGGTGCCCGCCGGCCTCGGTGA